>NZ_JBWQPU010000002.1:0-360228 GCF_056620325.1 Psychrobacillus sp. Z3-81 | reverse complement strand
GAAATGAGACAGCTAAGTGGGAGATCAACTGTCCCTAAAAACCCGATTGGTTCAACTAATGATTGGTGGGGGATGAAAGAAAACCTCCACCAATCAAAGTTTCACTTTATGCTACTGCTATTGCTCCGAATCTGGCTGTTATCTAATTCCCCTGTTGTCTCTAGTCTAAGGATATCTTCTACAACACTCTTAATTATCCAATTCTCAATGGGAAAATTATGTTTATCTAATTCAACCTAGAGATATAGTAGTTAAGGCTCTTTTTTTCTCAAAAAACTAATTATTTCATGAATAGTAGCCTGCTTGAAGGGATTACTATGGTATTATAGAGCTAGATATAAATGATATTTTTTTACTTATTTTTTATTATTTTTTGGTTTGTTAAAAGGAAATTAGGGGGTTTTGTTTGTGACATGTATAGAAGAAAATGAGTATATTACTCTCTCAGAAGTAAAAGGGAAAGTATTTCTGATAGTGAAAAAAGAAGGTTTTCAATTAAAAAAATTTGATGAAATAACAAAGAAACATCCTCGATTTAGAGTATCCAATTTTATGCTACTTAAAAAAAATATTAATAAGGTTTCAGAGGATCCAATCGAAATTGGTGATTGGACTGATCGGATAGAAATAGAGGTATCTGCTGACGGCATGCAGGCACTAATTAGTATCTATGAAACTCCCGAGTATATACAGAACAATATAATAGAGGTCCAGGAAGCAGTTCAAAAGCTACTGAAAGAGCATGGGATTATTTACGGTATCAAGCCGCTGGACATCATGTCTTTCAAGCAAGGTAAGCCAATCGTAATTGCTCAAGGAACCCCTCCTACAAAAGGAGAGGATGCAAAAATTACATATTTACAGCAAGCAGAAAAAAAACCGATGATTGATGAAAGCGGTAAAGCAGATTTTTTCGATATGAAATTTATCGTAGAAATAAAGGAAGGTTCTTGGCTAGGTGAAAAAATTCCTGCCAAAGAAGGAGAACCAGGAAGAAATATATTTGGAGAGAATATCACTGCACTCATGGGAGAAGACACCCCATTAAAATATGACAAAGCTACTGCTTACGAAGTGGAAGAGGAAGGGAAGACTGTTATCCGCTCGAAGACAAAAGGTATCATAAATGAAGTTAATGGAGTTCTAACGGTCCAGAAGCATCTTGTTATTGAAGGAGATGTTGGTCTACAAACTGGGAACTTAACATTTGATGGTTCTATTCAAATTAGAGGAACGATAATGCCCGGATATTCTGTTGTCGCATCTGGTGATATTTCCGTAGAATCAAAAGAAGGGGTAAATCAAGCAGAGCTTATAAAATCAGCAGAAGGAGATATCTTTATAAAAGGAGGAATTTTCGGAAAAGGAAGAACTAAGGTCGAAGCCCACGGAAATATCTATATAAAGCATGCAAACGAATGCTTTCTCTCTGCTAAAGGAACTGTTCATATTGGTTATTATGCCCTGGGCACTGACATAGAAGCTAGTGAGGTAAAGTTAGATGAACGTAAAGGGAAAATTATTGGAGGTAAAACTGTTGCGATAAACTCTATCATTACTGCATACACAGGCAATAGTATGGAAAGAAAAACAGAACTAATTGTCCAGGGACTCGACCGAAAAATAATAACTGATCACACAAAGGCTCAAGCCCAATTGATGATGACAAAGCAGACAGAGCTAGTAAATCTAGAAGCAAAGTTGGAGCAGCTTAGCCGTCTAAAAGTAAATATGACAGTTCAGCAAATCGCTATGTATGAGCAGACTAAACAACAATATAATATGCTAAAGCAAGAAGTGAAAGAAATAGATAACGAGCTTAAGAGAGTGTTAGAAATACTAAAACAAAATAACGAGTATTATATAGAGGTTACAAAGGAAGCGAATGGGGGAACAGTTATACAAATAGGGAATAAATCAACTGTTCTATCACGACCTACCAAAGGGAAATTTAAGTTAGAAAATGGGGAGTTAAATGTCTAATATACCTGTGTATGCACATCGTGGCTTATCTAGTAAATATTTGGAGAACTCTTTAAAGGCGTTTCAGAAGGCGATTGAGCTGGGTGTAGATGGCTTGGAATTAGATCTGCAGCTATCAGCAGACGGCGTACCTTTTGTCACACACGATATAGATTTTTTTAGGTTAGCCGGAAATCCTAAGCGAATAACCGATCTACCAGCAGAAGATATTCGGAAACTAAAACTTGGGAACTCCTACTTTCGAAAATTTTTTTACCACAGAGTGTTAACCTATGAAGAATTTATCGACTTTGTACAAAGCTATGATATAAAGCTCAATATCGAATTAAAAGAGTCTTTTTTAGGGAAAAAGGAAAAAATTAGAGAAGTAGTGCAAAAAAGCAGTGTATTAAAGGATATACATTTTTCTTCCTTTGAGTGGAGTATTTTAGAAACGATTCATCAGATGAATCTTGGGATAAAGACTGCTTTTATAGGAAAGAAATATGCAGAGTGGGAAGAGATTTTAACATCTCCACACTTAGACGCCGTACATTTGAACAAAAAATACTATGGTACACCTTTAATGGATAAGGTGTGGGAAGCTGGATTTCCCCTGCGGTTTTACAATATAAAAGGGACAGAAAATTATCTACAAAATCCCCATGAGTGTGTCATAGGCTGGATTACCGATTTTCCTGATACGGTAATGAGAAAACAAAGACAACGTTAATAATTTTTCGGAATATAAAAAGCGTCCTTTTTCTCAAAAGAGAGAAAGGACGCTTTTATTTTGGTAGCAGCTATAAGACTTGTTAATTTGACTATTTATTCTTTTGAAAACGAGGTGCCACTTTACCGTTTTTGCGGTCTCGATTTAACAAGAATCCAGCAAAAAATCCTAATCCTAGCAGAGTAAAGATAATCCCACAAATAAATTGAAGAGCAAGCCCTCCAAAAGGTAGAATTTGATCACCGAAGAAGGTATCTCTCATTAATTTGATACCAAAAGCCGCTATTATTCCTGGTATTAATAGTACAATTAATGCTAATAAACGAGCCAATACTCTCACTCCTGTCCTTCCACTTATATTTTACCTTCAAGTTTTTGATTGTCAATGTTAGGAACTTCATGTATGATTAAGTAAGAAATGCAATAAGTTGCAGAAGAAAAATGGGGGTGTGCATATTTTTGCAAAAAATACTCATTGTAGGTGCAGGTAACGGTGGATATGCACTTCTTAAATTGATTGAACAGGCAGAATACCTACAAGTCTCTGCAGTTGTGGATATCGATGACATGGCTCCTGGAATGGAATATGCTAGAAACAAGAATATACCCACTTATAAGGAATGGAAATCCCTGCTCTCGAGTGACATACAAATTATTATTGATGTAACAGGACAAAAAGAGGTATTTCAAGAGCTTCTACATCATCGTCCAGCGACAGCGGTTTTGATTCCTGGTGAGATTGCCAATTTAATCGTTAGCTTACTAGAAGAAAAGAACAGTTATATAAAAATTCTAAATCAAAAGAAAATGCTGCAAGAACTAATTTTTAATTCCGTAGAAGAAGGAATGCTCGGAATTGACGACCAGGCAATTGTAAATTTTTTTAATAAAAGTGCTGAAAGAATGACTGGTATCCCTGCTGAAGAGGCAATAGGAAAACCGATAAAAGAAGTCATTGCATTAAGTGAACTACCGCGTGTATTCGAAACTGGGATCATTGAGCTTAACAAAGAACTTACTCTTGAAAGCGGTTACAAAATAGTGACCTCCAGGTATCCGATGATAAACGAAGAAGGAAAGCGAATTGGTGCTTTTGCTGTTTTTAAGGATATTACCGAGGTGGTTCGATTAGCAGAAGAAATTACGAATCTTACAGAGATTCAAAAAATGCTAGAGGCAATCATTCATTCTAGTGATGATGCTATTTCAGTTGTAGATGAAGAGGGTAAGGGAATTCTAATTAATCCTGCGTATACTCGCATCACGGGATTTACGGAAGAAGAAGTTATTGGCAAACCTGCGACGGCTGATATATCGGAAGGAGAAAGTATTCATCTGAAGGTATTACAGACCAAGAAGCCAATTAGGGGTGTAAACCTTCGTGTTGGTAAGGAAGAAAAAGAGGTAATAGTAAACGTTGCCCCAATCCTTGTAAACAATGAGCTTAGAGGTAGTGTAGGGGTTATTCATGATATGACCGAGATGCAGGGATTAATGAAAGAGCTAGATAACGCGAGGACACTTATTCGGAAATTGGAATCCACTTATTCTTTTGAAGATATCACTGGAACCTCCCCTGAGATTAACTTGGCAATAGATCAAGCTAGACTAGCAGCTAATGTGCCGGTTAATGTTTTGCTTAGAGGCGAGGTTGGAGCGGGAAAAGAAATGTTTGCTCATGCAATACATAGTAAAAGCTATCGTTCTGAACATCCTTTTATCCGAGTAAATTGTAGTTCCATGGAAGAGCAGGAGCTGGAAAAAGAACTGTTTGGCTATGTGGAGGATGGCATTCAAATTACTGGTTTGCTTGAAGAAGCAAGTGGTGGCACAATTTTCTTAGATGAAGTTGGGGAACTTACTAAGAAAACACAAGCAAAACTGTTACAGGTCTTACGAGAGAATGCAATTGTACCTGTTGGTGGAACTACCTCTTTACAGGTGGACGTAAGAATTATTGCGGCTAGCAGTTTTAACCTCGAAAAAGAGATGAGAGAAGGCAACTTCCGAGAAGATTTTTATTTCCATTTAAATCGAATGCCGATACATGTTCCCCCTCTTCGAGAAAGAAAGGGAGATATACCGGGTATTGCGGAACAGCTGCTTGTGAAGCTGAATCAAGAATTTGGTCGAAATGTCGAAAGGTTCTCGAAAGAAGCAATGAAAGCACTGCAAGCATATGATTGGCCTGGAAACATTCGAGAACTAGAAACAATCCTTAGCAGGTCAATGATCTTTCTTCAAACAACTGATCGAGTTTTAGAAGAACATCATCTTCCAAAGCAGATGATGGTGCTTGAAACGGAAGAGGAAGATAAAGAAATTGCTCCACTTTCAGAGCAGATGGATGAAATGGAGAAGAAAATTTTAGCTAAGGCGTTGAAGGCTTGTGATGGGAATAAGTCTCTTGCTGCCAAGAATCTTCAAATATCTCTCAGGTCACTTTATTATAAGCTAGAAAAGTATCAATTATTTTAGGAGAGAGATATATTCACCTAAATAGGGGTATTCACTATTAATAGTTTTTGATATTTAGATTATTTAACTACTAGGAGGAACAAAAATATGGAAATCTTTAAATATATGGGAACTTATGACTACGAGCAATTAATCTTCTGTCAAGATAAAACTTCGGGCTTAAAGGCAATTATTGCGATTCATGATACAACGTTGGGTCCTGCATTAGGTGGTACTCGTATGTGGAACTATGCAACCGAAGAGGAAGCAATTGAAGATGCTTTAAGACTTGCAAAAGGCATGACATACAAAAATGCAGCAGCTGGACTTAATCTTGGTGGTGGGAAGACGGTTATCATTGGAGATCCATTAAAAGATAAAAATGAAGAGATGTTCCGTGCTTTTGGTCGTTTCATCCAAGGGTTAAATGGTCGTTATATTACAGCTGAGGATGTTGGAACTACAGTTGAGGACATGGACATCATCCACGAGGAGACAAATTATGTGACGGGTATCTCGGAAGCGTTTGGTTCTTCGGGTAATCCTTCACCAGTGACTGCTTATGGAGTATATGTTGGTATGAAAGCAGCAGCGAAAGAGGCTTTTGGCTCTGATTCCTTAGAAGGTAAAACAGTTGCTGTTCAAGGTGTTGGAAACGTAGCGTATACATTATGTGAGTTTCTCCATAAAGAAGGTGCTAAACTAATTGTTGCAGATATTAACCAAAAATCTGTCGACAGAGCAGTGGAAGCATTTGGAGCAATCCAAGTAGGTGTAAATGAAATCTACTCTCAGGATGTAGATATCTTTGCTCCATGTGCACTAGGTGCAATCATTAACGACGACACAATTCCTCAATTAAAAGCGAAGGTAATTGCAGGGTCTGCAAACAACCAGCTAAAAGATACGAAGCATGGAGATCTTATTCATGAAATGGGAATTGTATATGCACCTGACTATGTCATCAATTCTGGTGGCGTAATCAATGTTGCAGATGAGTTATATGGCTATAACGAAGAGCGTGCAATGAAACGTGTAGCAGGAATTTATAATAATATCGAAAAAATCTTTGAAATTTCTAAACGAGATGGCATCCCTACTTATGTGGCAGCAGACCGCATGGCAGAGGAACGCATTGCGCGAGTAGGAAAATCACGCAGTCAATTTTTACAAAACGGAAAACATATATTGAATGGCCGTTAATAGATAATTTCAATTTACAACAAAGGCCGCTTTTATTTTGGTAAAGCGGTCTTTTTTATACGAAGGGAGATGCTCATTTGGCAAAGGATTATGATGTAGTCATTATTGGTGGTGGAACCGGTGGATACGTGGCGGCTATCCGTTCGGCGCAGTTAGGGTTAAAAACAGCAATTGTTGAAAAAGGGAAGCTAGGGGGCACGTGCTTACATAGAGGGTGTATTCCGAGCAAGGCTTTATTACGAAGTGCTGAAGTGTTTTCAACAACGAAGAATCACGCTTCTGAGTTTGGTGTAAACACTAATGAAGTAACACTAGATTTTTCAAAGGTTCAAGCTCGTAAAGATACAATTGTAAATCAATTATATACTGGCGTTCAAGGTTTGATGAAAAAAGGGAAAATTGACGTTTATGAAGGTATGGGACGAATGCTTGGACCTTCTATTTTCTCCCCTTCACCAGGTGGAACTATTTCCGTAGAAATGAACAATGGAGAAGAAAATGAAATGCTGATTCCTAAGAATGTGGTCATTGCTACTGGATCAAGACCAAGAACATTGCCAGGTCTCACCATTGATGGTCATTATGTGATGTCCTCGGATGACGCCCTAGAAATGACTGCACTTCCTAACTCTATCTTAATAGTAGGTGGAGGAGTAATTGGGATTGAATGGGCTTCCTTATTAAATGATTTCGGAGTAGACGTAACGGTAATCGAGTATGCGGATCGCATTATTCCTACGGAAGATCACGATATCTCCAATGAAATGCAAAAGCTTCTCGCGAAAAAAGGGATTAAATTCTTTACAAGCGCAAAGGTTCTTCCTGATACTCTCCAGATAGAAAATGAGCAAGTAGAAATATCTGCAGAGATCAATGGAGAAACCTCTATTTTTAAAGCGGATAAAATGCTTGTGTCAGTGGGGCGTCAAGCTAACGTAGAAGGTATAGGTCTAGAAAATACTGATATATTAGTAGAAAAAGGCTTTATTCAAGTTTCTGAAACATTCCAGACAAAGGAATCACATATATATGCAATTGGAGACGTTATTGGTGGTCTTCAGCTCGCACATGTTGCAAGCCATGAGGGAATTACGGCTGTTGAGCATATTGCAGGTAAAACAGTTTCTCCAATCGATTATACAAAGGTATCTCGTTGCATTTACTCTAGTCCAGAAAGTGCTAGCGTAGGCATAACAGAGTTGCAGGCAAAAGAACAAGGCTACGAAGTGAAAATTGGAAAGTTTCCATTTAAAGCAATTGGGAAGGCACTTGTATATGGAGAATCAGATGGCTTTGTCAAAATAATCGCTGATAAGCAGACAGATGATATTCTAGGTGTTCATATGATTGGCCCACATGTAACAGATATGATTTCTGAGGCTGGACTTGCCATGGTATTGGATGCGACTCCATGGGAAATTGCTCATACCATTCATCCTCACCCGACACTTAGTGAGGTTATTGGGGAAGCCGCTTTAGCTGTAGATGGAAAAGCAATTCATATGTAAAAAGGGGGAGAAGGAGATGGCAAAAAACCGTCATGAAGAATTAGGACTTACAAATGACGATGTATTAAAGATGTTTGAAACAATGCTGCTGGCACGTCGTATCGATGAACGTATGTGGCTGCTTAATAGAGCGGGTAAAATTCCTTTTGTTATTTCTTGTCAGGGGCAAGAGGCTGCACAGGTAGGAGCAGCTTTTGCTTTAGATAATACAAAGGATTATATTGCACCATATTATCGAGATATGGGAGTCGTTCTACACTTTGGTATGACTGCTAGGGAGTTAATGCTATCGGCATTTGCAAAGGCGGAGGATCCAAACTCTGGTGGACGACAAATGCCAGGACACTTTGGTCAAAAGAAAAATCGTATTTTAACAGGCTCTTCACCAGTAACAACGCAATTGCCTCACGCAGTAGGGGTTGCGCTTGCTGCCAAAATTGAGAAAAAAGATTTTATCACCTTTGTTACGCTTGGAGAAGGATCTTCCAACCAAGGGGATTTTCATGAAGGGTTAAACTTTGCCGGTGTTCACAAGCTTCCTTGTATCACGATGGTAGAAAACAACAAATATGCAATCTCCGTGCCTTTTGAGAGACAGGTTGCAAGTAAGAATGTTGCAGACCGTGCATCAAGCTATGGCATGCCAGGAGTAACGGTGGACGGAAAAGACCCAATCGAGGTTTATCGTGTAGTGAAGGAAGCGGCAGACCGTGCTCGTAATGGAGAGGGACCTAGTCTGATTGAGGCTGTTACCTATCGTTTGACTGCCCATTCATCCGATGACGACGACAGACAATATCGTACAGCAGAGGATATAGCTGAAGGGAAAGCGTTAGACCCGCTGATTACCTTTGCAAAATACTTAAGAGATCTTGATATTCTTCCAGAAGAGCTAGAAAAAGAGATTAATGACCGTGTTATGAAGGAAGTCAACGAAGCGACAGATTACGCGGAATCGGCACCATATGCTGCTCCAGAGGATGCACTGAAGCATGTGTATGCAGACGGGGGGAACGAGTAATGGCAATTATGTCTTATATAGATGCAATAACGCTTGCAATGAAAGAAGAAATGACTCGTGATGAGCGCGTTTTCGTATTAGGGGAAGACGTTGGTAGAAAAGGTGGAGTATTTAAAGCTACAGCTGGTCTATACGATGAGTTCGGTGAATATCGCGTGTTAGACACACCTCTAGCTGAATCTGCCATTGCTGGTGTTGGCATAGGGGCTGCTATGTATGGTCTACGTCCTATCGCCGAAATGCAGTTTGCAGATTTTATCATGCCAGCAGTTAACCAAATCATTTCCGAGGCTGCTCGCATTCGCTATCGTTCGAATAATGACTGGAGCTGTCCGATCGTTATCCGTGCACCATTTGGAGGCGGTATCCACGGAGCGCTGTATCATTCCCAATCGGTAGAAGCGGTTTTTGCTAACCAACCTGGTCTGAAAATTGTGATACCATCTACCCCATACGATGCGAAAGGTCTGTTAAAGGCTGCAATTCGTGATGAAGATCCAGTTCTTTTCTTTGAACATAAACGTGCATATCGTCTGATCAAGGGCGAAGTACCGGAAGATGATTATACAATTGATATCGGGAAAGCGGACGTAAAGCGTGAAGGAGAGGACATAACGGTTATAACGTATGGCTTAGCTGTACATTTTGCTCTTCAAGCGGCCGAACGTCTTGAAAAGGATGGTATTTCTGCGCACGTCCTAGATTTGCGTACAATTTATCCGTTAGATAAACAATCAATCATTGAGGCTGCTTCAAAAACTGGAAAAGTATTACTAGTTACAGAGGATAATAAAGAAGGAAGCGTTATGAGTGAGGTAGCTGCAATCATTGCAGAAAACTGTCTATTTGATTTGGATGCTCCTATCATGCGTCTTGCAGGTCCAGATGTGCCAGCAATGCCATATGCACCAACAATGGAAAAATTCTTTATGATCAATCCAGACAAAGTTGAAAAGGCGATGCGAGAGCTAGCGGAATTTTAATTGGAAGGAGGAAATTAACAAATGGCTTTAGAACAAATCAAAATGCCACAGCTTGGGGAAAGTGTCACAGAAGGTACGATTGAAAGATGGCTCGTTAAGCCAGGTGACCATGTGAACAAATACGATGCTTTGGCTGAAGTAAATACTGATAAGGTAACCGCAGAGGTTCCTTCCTCCTTCACTGGGATAATAAAAGAGTTGATCGCGAGCGAAGGGGATACACTTTCTGTTGGCGAAATCATTTGTACGATAGAAACAGAAGGGGCTTCCTCTGGGGAACAAGTCGTGCAAGTAAAAGAAGCTGCGCCAGAGCAACCTTCTCAGGAAACGGTTAAGCCTTCTGAGGTAAAACAACACGAGAAGAGCGCACCGGTTGAGAGACCTAAAGGTGCAAAAGCGAGATATTCACCTGCAGTGCTGAAGCTGTCTCAAGAGCATGGCATTGACTTGACGCTAGTAAATGGCACAGGAAACGAAGGTAGAATCACTCGTAAGGATTTATTGAAAATTATTGAAAGTGGAGAGATTCCAACTGCGAAAGCCGAGGAGTCAAAAGCACAGCATCAGGTTCAAGAAGCTGCATCTGAGAGTACACCAAAATCCGGACCAACAACGAAAGCTCCAAATGTCCCGGTAGGTGCTGGTGATATAGAGATTCCGGTTACTGGGGTACGTAGAGTTATTGCTGCAAATATGGTTCGCAGCAAGCATGAGGCACCACATGGTTGGACGATGGTAGAGGTAGACGTTACGAACCTAGTGAACTACCGTGATTCTCTAAAGAATGAGTTCAAGCAAAAAGAAGGCTTCAATCTGACGTACTTCGCATTTTTCGTAAAAGCAGTTGCGCAAGCTCTAAAAGAATTCCCGATGATGAATTCAATGTGGGCTGGAGATAAGATCATCCAGAAGAAGGATATTAATATTTCTATTGCAGTGGCTACAGAGGATGCGTTATATGTGCCGGTAATTAAGCATGCAGATGAGAAAACGATTAAAGGTATTGCTCGTGAAATTAATGAGCTTGCTGCCAAAGTTCGTGCCGGAAAGCTAAAATCAGAGGATATGCAAGGTGGTACCTTCACGGTGAACAACACAGGCTCCTTTGGCTCTGTCCAATCGATGGGGATTATCAATTACCCACAGGCGGCTATTCTGCAAGTAGAATCAATCGTGAAACGTCCTGTAATTCTAGAAGGTGGCATGATTGCGCCACGCGATATGGTAAATCTATGTCTATCATTAGATCATCGAGTATTAGACGGCTTAGTATGTGGTCGATTCTTGGCTAGAGTGAAGGAAATATTAGAGCATATTACGAAAGACAATACTTCGGTATATTGATAGAGGGAAAGCTTTAGATGTTTAATAAATAAAATAGAAAATTTTTCATAACTGCGAAAAGCACTTATAATCCTTAATCGTGATAAGGATTGTAAGTGCTTCTTACTTTATTACGTCTAGGTTCTCCGCTGCGTCGGATGCTTTCCGCGGGGGCGTGGTAAGCCAGCACCCATCGCTTGCGCGCGTGGCTGTGCTGTCTTACCTACCACCATGCTCCCGCAGGAGTCACCGACGCTGCTCCGAACCAATATATGTTGCCTACTATAATTAAGATTTGATTAATAAATGTCCACAAGAATAGAGTCTATCAACAAAGGAAATATTTTTCCGAATATCTTTTATTTATTTTGATCGTGCGGAAAATATAATTATTACGGAAGTATCCGAAACAAGATGGAAAACTAAAAACGGCATATCGTGTGCCAACGTTTCCACTAAACAACATCGTGTTGACCCGAAGCTGCGCCCCCATAAAGCGTCCAGCCAAAGCGGAAATCAACCCATGCTATGGTGGTCAACTCTTTTTATTTATTTCCTAAAAATTGTAACTATTTCATTTGATAATACGTCAATATTAAAAACATCATCTGAGGTAAAATGATATGAAAAATAATAAATCTCTTGTTCTCACTTTGACGTTGGTAGTGGCTATTCTTTTAGGTTGTCAAGCAGGGGTTAATAGCTCCGAAAAAACACAGGAAATAGAACAACAAACAACGGCAGAAAAGATGGAAGTTCATCAGATTCTGGAGTCTGATGAAGATATGACAAAAGTTAGCATATCAAAATTACAAAGTAATAATGTAAGTGTTTTGGATGATGAAAAATCTATCGAAACTTTTCGTCATGCATTAACGAGTGCTGTTAAAGAAAAAGGGATAGTAAATGTAGGTAATCCAGAATTCTCTGCAAAGATTGTATATGCAGACGATCAGACAGAAATTTACTATTTATGGCTAGGCAAAAAAGAGGAAAAGAGCTCGTTTATGCATTCGGAGAACACACATACCATTTATACGGTTTCAGAGGAACAGACAGAGGAATTACTTGATTTAATTGAAAAACAATAAAAAAAGCGAAGATTCATGAACTTTTCTAATTAGTGCTTCAGATAATTACTTGCTTTTCTATAATTAGTTTGAAAAAAATGGAAGTTATGGTATGGTGGTTATATTGGAGGTGAATTATGTGAATAAAAGGAAAATTTCATTAGCAATGATTTTTGTGTTGGCTGTACTAGCAACTTCTTTTGGATTACCATTGTTATATGCTATAGGAGTTCCTTCGTTCGACGTCATACTGACTGCGCTATTCGGTGAAGAAAGCGTTTGGGCTGTTGTTATTTCCTTACTGCTAATTATTTCTATTGCTTTTAGTATTGGGAAATTTAGTGAAAGTTATTCTTAGGAAGGCACAATTAGTGGGACGCAATTCGTATATGAATCGGTGTCCCTATTTAACTAACTACGTTAGCTTTAAATTACATATTATAGAGTAGGCTCTTGCTATGTCAGTTCCATTGTAAGAAGGGGGGAGAGTACACTGGAAAAACAGTATAACTTTTGGTCTTTTATTTTCATACTTATTTGTTTAACATTAACCTGCTATTCGTTGTATTCAAACATGAATAATACCTGGTTAATTTCACCTCCTATTTATATTCTCTTTATACTTGTAGTACTTGCTCTCGTATTAGGAGTTAAAGGTCTTAAAGATAAGAGAAGTTGGCTTACAAAGACGAGAAGTTGGTTGACGATTTCATTGGCGTCATTGTTGTCTATCGCTCTTTTTTTAGTTTTATCTTTTACTCTTCTTTTTTCGTCATTGGGAGCAAATGAATATTTGAAGACGGTGAGCTCTCCAGACGATAGTTATACCATTGATTTCTACCGGTGGGATGCAGGAGCAGCGGGAACGTTTGGGGTAAGAGGAGAATTAAACGGACCACTCTGGTTTAAAAAGAGAATATATTATGAGCAAAGAACTGAAAAAGTAGATGTTGAATGGGAAAGTGATCATAATGTCTTGATTAATAACCATGCGTTAGATTTAAAGGAAGGAGATACTTTTGGATACTAATGTGTCAAAAGCCGAAGAGATTGACACTGTGATAGGTGAGTATATTCACCCGTCTGCTTTGTTATGTACAGACACCGCAACGAATTATAAAAAGTTCGCTAAACTTAAAGGGTTGCAACGAAATATCTTGATAACTACCTCTACTGGTTCAGATGGCTTGAACTTGGTAAAAACTTAGCATTTGAAAATCGAGTGGGGCAAATGCTTATTTCTGCGTGTCAAAAAACGAATTATACAACAGTTGAAATGTTTAAAAGTGCATAAGAAAAACGACTTCATGGAAAGTCGTTATCCATCATCCCTTTTTATTTGATTGTTAATATCGTCCAACTTTTTCTCGATACTATTCATTCTATTGTTACGTTTAGAAAAAGAGCGGAATAACAATATAAACAGCCATACAATTAGTCCGATAAACAGCAAAAGAATGATTAATCCTGAAATATTAAAACTACTCAACTTATTTCACCTCCTAAAACTAATTCTCTAAATATATTATACTATATTTTGGAAAAAATATAAAACCTACATCAAAAGCAACAAAGTTTACGAAAACAGCCTTTTACAAAAAGAAGAGGATGGAACAGATTGGATTTGTTCCTTTCCTCATTTCGTTGAGATACATGCAGGATAACTACCGCCTCATGTAACTATATTAGTTTACTTGGCTTTAAGCTAATGGTATAAATCGTTTGGATTAGTAGCAACAAAATACCGATACCAATAATGCTGATAACCTGAGAATTTCCTGTGAAGGAGGAATAAAACATAAGAGAGGATGCTAACACCACAAGCCCCCACACGATATAAGCATGTAGCTTATACAGGCTTTTTAGCATCAAATATTTTTCGCCATCGTCAATTTGATCAAAAAATTCTTGATCATAGTTTTTTGAATGTGGATCAGGGAATCTAAAGGATGGATTAGTAATATGAGCAACCTGTTGACTTGGAAATAGATTCACGAATGAAATAATAGAAAGCACCCAACTCCATAGTGCAATCTCTGGTTCGGTATCCCTTAAGAGTACAAACCCTACTAAGACTGCTGTAAAGGAGAGGCTTACAGCTACTTGAGTAGAAGTCAAAGCGTCATATACTTTTCTTTCAAGCATTAATTGATGGTGATCTTCTATTTCCATATCTACTTCTATTTTGCTACCTTTGACTGCTTTATGTAATATAAAACGGGCTACTATTAAGCAAAGGATAACAAGTAAGTTAACCATCATAAGTATATTGCCTTCAATCGAATTATTGCTATAGCTTTCAAACAGTTCTTTTAATCCGTAGATAAAAATGATGCTATATACGATTATCAGCTTCACATGATTTCCTCCTCACTAAAAATAAATACTTTTTCTAAAGGCTCTTTCAATACATTCGCAATTCTTACTGCAATTAGTAAAGATGGCATATATTCATTTCGCTCGATCAAACTAACCGTTTGTCGAGAGATTTTCGCTCTTTTCGCTAGCTCTGTTTGATTAAGTCCCTCTCTCGCTCTTAGTTCTTTTAGTCGTGTTTTCATTTATTACCACCTCTTTTACCAATATATACTATATATGTCAAAATGACAATGATATTTGTCAAAATGAAAATAATATATTACAGATTCGATTATTCATAAGCGTTTCTAGAAGACTAGGATTCTTGGTGGCGATGGCATCGCGCATTGAAGGAGGTCTGCTACTCAAATTCAATTGTTATTCAGAAAATTATTTATTAATATTTGAAAATTATGTAAAATAATATTTAATTAGGGTGTGACAGATAGGTGCAATTAAGTGTTCAAATTATTTCTTAATAGGGGGGAGAAGCAATTAAACTTGAATATAATAATCAGAGAACGGTAGGGGTATGGTTAGTTTATATTGGTATCATAATTATTCTCTCTGCAATTACCGGGGGAGAATTATTGATACAGCCATTTTTAATGGGTTTTGGTTATTTTGTTGGGTATTTCTTGATCTTTGGATTACCTTATGTAAATAATAAATTAGCTTATGGGAAGAATTCTAAGTTTCAAGATAGAATGGATAATATTAATATAGTAGTTACTGTTATTCTTTGTACGCTTTGTGGGTTATTAATCGGCTTTGATGAATCTAGATTAGTTTGGTTATCTATATTTCTTGTTATTGGTATTCATTTCTTGGGTTTTTATTTTTCTCAAGGAAAAGTTATGCTTTACTTAGGAGCATTAACAACACTCAATTCTTTAATAGGACTATTCCTGTTCGAGATTCCCTTTCTTATATTGGCAGTCATAGATGGCATTTTAAAAATCATTTTTGGTATTAAAATGCTAACAATGAAGCGCCAAGCGGATAGCTTACATCAAGAACCAGCATTGTGAAAACTTTAATGTTAGAAGATTAAATACTGTTTCAAAGAGAAACTTAAAATAAGAAAATGAGCTTGGAGGAAGTTATATTCCGAGCACTTTTAGACCTTGATTAAGGTCTTTTATTTCCTTTATATCTAAATACGAGCGGAGGTAATTAACAGCTTTACTACTATAATTTTTATTTAACCTTTGCTATTATTTAACAGAGTCAATACGGCAAGTGAAAACGCACAGATGATTACTGTGCGTCTTTAAATACAGTTTATACTGTTATTTTGGAAAGTGACAATACTAGAAATTGAATATTTAACTAAACCTCTCGATATTTAAAGAATTAATTATTAAAAAATAATGCTCTCATTTCTTTTGGGACAATTTTAACATTTACAATTTTGTATTCTGTTTGATTTTCTAAAAGAGGTGCAAATTCAACCAAAAACATTTCTCCATTGTCCATAGTGATTAATTCATAGTCTTTAAAATTTGCACCGTTTGTAGATATTTCATTTAATCGCGTAAATTCAACTTCTGATACTGTATTCTCTGCATCCTCATAGAATAACGATTGAAATTCCTTGTAATTTTGATTATCAATCTGATACTTCATCAAGTTAGCAGCATTCATCGGCGAATCTGGTTTTAGTTTCTCTTCATCGCTACAACCAGTTAACAATAATAATAAAAATAATATAAATACTAAGTGCTTCTTCAACCATTTTTCCCCCTCTTTTTTTCTAGCTTAAATACTCCAATTTAAGTTTCTTCCTGAAACTATCGTATAAGGATATAATCCACTGCTAATTTAAATGAATTTCTTCTAAATTTTAAAAATATTTTCAATTAAATTACGAAAAATCCAATGAAATCAGCTGGCGTTTCCCCCAATTTAGTTATTTCATTAACTATAACCCCATGCTTGATATCCCGTTGGAGGGAACTCGATTGCTTGTGTCTGGTCGGGTGCATGATCTGGTGCTCACTTTACAACATAAACAATATCAAGACTTTTTCTTTTTTAATACTTTTTTGTAAAAAAAAGTATTTATAAGAATATTGTAACATTATCTCCCAAAAAAACAATTTATAATTTACAGTATTGTTAACCGTTTCGTTGTTTAACATATATATTTGACCGATTACCGTTAATTAATGTACTAAATCACGTCGCATTAGATGCTCTTTTGTCTTAATCTGAAGATATACCAACCAGTCTCCATTCCAAAAAAACTAAAATAAGTTTTTAAATAGCACCCCTAAAAATAGGTCGGCACTATTTAAAAACTTACTTTTCTAATTCATAATGCAATAAATCATCTGAATTTTTCCCGCCAGAGTAAATTGACCATTGTACTACTTTATTTTCATTTATAACTTTATAAGAATAAATAACTTCCTCTTCGTTTAAAAAAATAATATCTACATTATTTTTCTTACGCTTCCGACCTTCTTCTAATGTGTCGTTCACAATCCATTCCTCATTTGAATACTTTTTTTCAAGGTATTCATTCACAATTTCAACCGACCGTTTATATTGATGTTCATAAACCTGTCCCCTTATGTAGAAAAAAACTCCATAACCAAATAAAACTATTATTATTAATCCAATTATAATTTTCCTTTTTCCTCTTAAAATCATTAATAATATTAACAATATAAATATAATAATACTAAGCAAAAAACGTTCTAATGTATAATCCCCCAATGCTTTTCCTCCTCAAAATGTTAAAAAATAATTTAGTTAAATCGTAATCGAACCCTTTAATTTTAACACATAATTCCTAAAGTGGTCATTTATGTTAATGCGTTATATAGTTAGTGGTACTCGCGGATGCGTTATTGTTTGGAATAAAGTTTGATTAAAACATAGCTACAAACACTGTTTCTAATAGAAAATCATAGCCCCTGTTTTGAACAAAGATTGATCAAAATAGGGGCTATTCTTTATTCTTTTATAGGGATTTTGTAATAAAGATTGATTATTTCGGTAAGCGAATATTGAACTAACGCCCCCGTTCGTATTATAAGGTCAGCCAGAGAAATCAGGTTGACTATTTTTTATTCAATTTATAGATTGATAGTAGCCGGGGTAGAACGTACGCACCCGTGGGACTTGATCCCGACAACTAAACTGTTCACCCTCTACTTGTTAACACATGATTAGGCTGGTTGGGACATCGTGATCCCGTATAACAAGCGAAGATATGAATGACAAGGTAGATAGAGGTTACCGGTCAATCCACTACGTTTAGGAGGAGATAATTTATGAATCCAGTTGTTGGTCTGGATGTCGCAAAAGGTGAAAGTCAGGTTCAAATGTTCTTGGATAAAAAAATGCCCTACAAAAGCAGTGTGAAGGTTGAACATACGGTGGAGGGTCTAGAAGAGTTACACGCTTATTTACTAGATTTAGAGCGTCAAATAGGGATGAAACCACCAGTTGTATTGGAATCAACGGGTCACTATCATGCCCCAGTTGTTCAGTTTTTAGAAGGAAGAGAGTACATTGTCATTATCGTTAATCCGTTAGTATCTTATCGGGCTAAAAGCTCTAACTTACGAAAAACAAAAACAGATGCAATACAAGCTCATTTATTTTACTTTTCTTTCCCTGTCCTATAGCATTTATTAACAAGGGAAGAAAAGAAAGGATGGACATTAAATGAGATTGAGTGTACTAGATCAAGCGCCGATTACATCGGGCAATAAAGCAGTAGATGCACTAAAAAAAGCAGAAGAGCTTGCAGTGCTTGCAGATAAATTGGGATATCATAGAATGTGGATGGCGGAGCATCACGGGACAGGGGCTTTTGCGAGCTCTGCTCCAGAGGTGATTGCTGCCCATTTGGCCGCTAAGACTGAGAACATTCGAATTGGTACTGGCGGGGTAATGATGATGCATTACTCACCGCTTAAGCTAGCGGAGGTTTTCAAGACATTAAGCGCCTTTTCTCCAGGACGAATAGATTTTGGGGTAGGCCGAGCGCCTGGTGGGGACAATTATTCGATGTATGCACTTTCTGAAGGACGCCCGCCACAAATCAACAATATGTATGAAAAGCTAGAGGTTGCCTTACAGCTAATAAATGACGAGGTACCTTCTGACAGCTTATATAGCCATACCATAGCGACCCCTTCCAATGTCGTATTGCCAGAAGCGTGGCTGCTTGGATCAAGTGTGGAAACAGTGCTATCAAAGCCGGTCGTATGGGTCTTGGATATTCCTTTGCGCAATTTTTCCAAGGTAGCATGTCACCGACTATTTTAGATGCATACCGTTCGAACTTCCAGCCTTCCGTGTTTATGGAAAAACCTGAAATCAATGTTTCCTACCTGGTGACAGTGGCGGAGACGAAGGAAGAGGCAGAGTATGAAGCGCGTCCACAGGATATTGCAAGATTGTTCTTAATGAGGGGCCAGATTGGTCAATTATTGACACCAGAAGAAGCTCATAATTACCCGCTTACCGAAATGGACAAAATGATGATTCAAGAGAACCGGAAAATCCATTTGGTAGGATCAGCAAAAGAGGTTGCGCAAACGCTACTAGAGGAGCAGGAGTATTATGGCTTTGACGAAGCAATGATTTGTAGTATCCCACATTCACAAGAAAAGCGTCTTGAGGTGTATCGTCTGTTGGCAAAGGAATTGATGTAGTATATTGGGTATACCTGAGATAATGTAACTTATAGCATAAGCTTTCCGTGTGGAAGGTTTATGCTTTATTTTTGTTGCAAAGTTTATTGAAATAAAATCAAGGTGTTTTACAAGAAAGGTGATGAATAGTAGTATAGATAATGATATTCATTCTCATTAAGATGGAAGGGAATTGTAACATGAATAACTGGTATAAAACTTTTATGGTGCTTGCGGACTGTCGTTCGTATACGGAAACAGCAAGAAGATTGTTCTGTTCACAGCCAACCGTAACACAACATATACAACAGCTTGAGAAGAACTTAGCGTGTCGCCTCATTAATCGAAATAAAAGAAAAGTGGATTTAACACCGCAAGGAGAAGTAGTCTTATCTTATGCAAAAATTATTTATCAAAAAGAACTAGAAATGAAGAATGTATTAACGCAAGTGGAACAACAAGAAAAAACGAATTTATTTTTATCTAATTACATAGCTAATCATTACTTTGATGATATTTTCGGTGAGGGCAATACTATTTCACAGAACTATCCATATGAAATCAATTGCTACTGCTATTCAGAATTGAAAAAACTATTAATGGAAGGAAAAATCCATTTTGCTGTGATGCCGTTGTATGACTTGGATCCAACGATATCGCAGCAGTTTGACGTAGATTATTTATTTGAAGAAGAGCTAAGTTTGGCAATCTCACCCACACATCCATTGGCGAAAAGGCAGGTTCTATATGTGCGGGATTTAAAGGATTACTCGGTTTATTTACCTAATGGAGAGCTCTATTCGGAGCAAATTAAAACATCCCTTCAGGAAAAAAATATTTTTCCTGATTATTTACAAATGTCCAATTTTCATGTTATCACGAAAGCTGTCCAACAAGGAGTGGGGATGGCCTTTTTACCTGATAAAGTGATTCAGCAAGAAGGACTGGAAAGGAAAGAAGTAAAGGGTTTACGTATTAAACGGCAGCTCGGGATTGTAATGAGCGATAGAACGGCATTAACACCAAATGAAAAAGAGATCTGCGAGCATCTTAAAGCAAAATTAGGGACGTCTGTATCAATTTGATGCAGATGTTTTTTTATTTAAAAAATAGTTCCTGAGCTAGCCATGGGTGTGCAAGTTATAAGAAATTTTAATAACTATATTAAAAACTTTAATAATGTTGTAAAAAGTACGAATATATCAACGTTAAATTGAAATGAGTGGCAAAGTGTGATATTGATAATCATTATCAATGACTGTATAGTTTCAAATTGTAACCAATATTTTTACTTAGGAGGAAGAGATATGGAGTTTGTGAAAAAGACGAAGCTACTTATTCCCATATTAGCTCTGTCTTTCGGGCTTACTGCTTGTTCATCGAGTGATGAAGAAGTGAAAGAAGGAAGCGCACAGGCAGTAGAGGGAGGTGCGACAATAGAAAACCGTGTGGAGAACCTAACAATCGGTTTACAAAGTGATGTAGGTCCGTTGAACATTTACACAGGAAATCTGGATTGGTTGACGGATATGGTGTATGACAAGCTATTCTCCCCTTCACCATACGTAGATGAACCAACACCGTGGCTTGCAGAGTCAGCAACACAAGTTGATGAAGATACATGGGAGGTTGTCATTCGTGATGGTATCAAATGGCATGACGGTGAGGATTTCACAGCCGAAGATGTTAAATTTACATACGAGTATTACCGTGATGGTCCAGCAAACCGCCATACACACCACGTAAGTGAGGTCCCACAAATCGATGAGATTTCCATTAAAGAAGATAATAAAACAGTAACATTTGAATGTGGTTACCCATGCCCGTCACTTCAAACAATAACATTTGCTGATTTACCGATATTACCTGAGCATATTTGGAGTAATGTTGAAAACCCACGTAAATATTCAGAGCTAGCAATTGGTACTGGACCTTATAAATTAACAGAATATGTAGCAGATCAACATTATACATTACAAGCTAATGATGATTATTTCATGGGTACACCAACAGTGGAAAAATTGACGTTACCAATCATTGCGGATGCAACAGCTATGTTCAACGCGTTAAAATCCGGCCAAATCGATGTGTCTTCACGTACGGTACCAGCGGAGCTATTATCCACTTTTAAGGGTGATAACAAATTTAAATTAGCTTCTGCAACAAACTTATCAATTGTGCAGTTTGGCTTAAATTTTGAAATGGCACCATTTAATAACGAAGAGTTTCGTCAAGCGATGTCGTTATCAATCGACCGCCAGGCAATTGTTGACACAGTATTACTTGGTCAAGGTCGTGCAGGGGATAAAGGTTACCCACATCCTGATTCTCCGTGGACAAATCCAGACCTTTCAACCCCATATGATGTCACAGAAGCAAATGAGTTATTTGACCGTTTAGGCTACAAAGATACAAATGGTGATCGTCTCCGTGAAACTCCTGAAGGGGAGCCATTATCAATTGCAATTAAAGTATCAGCAGGTGAACCTATTTATGTTCGTGTCGCAGAAATGCTGGCTGAACAATATAAAGAAGTAGGGATTGAGGTTGCTGTAGAAACACTGGATCCTACAACGTATTCTGCTGCTATTTCAGAGGATAACTTTGAAGCATATGTAGGCCTTATCGGTCCTCATGGTGTTGCTGATCCAGACCAATTTATCATGTCTCACCGCTCAGGCTATCTTTGGAACAAGGATTTGCCATACCCAGCATTGGATGAATTAATTGAAGATTGGATGGCATCTAAAACAATTAAAGACCGCAAATACATTTCATTTGACATGCAAGAGTTATATAACGAGCAGCCAACTGCAATTGCTCTGTATTATCCGGAAGAAGTGTATGCCTATAATGCGGAGGTTTATGATGGCTACGTTGAGTCATTAGGCTACGGTGTCATTCACAAATTTTCATTTTTACCTGAATCAACACAAGAGGCTGTTTCAGCGACAGCACCTGTAATTGTAGAGTAAGGTGGCGTAAAAATGGGCAGACATTTTTCAGTAATAGGAAAAAAACTGTTCCAATATGTACTTGTGCTATTCGTGGCAATCACGATTAATTTCGGATTGCCGCGGCTGGCACCTGGAGATCCATTGCTATACTTTTTCGATGAATCCACATTACAGGAATTATCGGAAGAACAAAAACAAGCGGCATTAGAGTCGGTTGGCTTGGGTGGATCGTTATGGGAACAATATATTGAATATTTAAAAGGGATACTCACTTGGGATTTTGGTTTGTCAATTAAATATGCAGAACCCGTTACTGAAATTATGGCAGATAAATTAGCATGGACAATCACATTAGTTTTACCTGCATTGCTGATTAGTACGGTTATTGGCGTCATTATTGGTGCGTATTCTGCTTGGAACAGAGGAAAGAAGCGAGATGTTACGTTTTTAACAACGATGTTGACACTTCAAGCGATTCCAGGATTTTGGATTGGTATGTTATTTATTGCGATTTTCGCCGTACAGCTCAATTGGTTTCCGACTTATGGGGCTGTATCGATTATCCAAGACGGAACGATGTGGGGTTTTATAAAAGATGTGCTGTGGCACTTAGTATTGCCGATTACGACACTAAGCATCGCGACAGTTGGTTCGAATTATTTATTAACACGATCGTCCATGCTGGAGTCACTTGGCCAAGATTATATGTTAATGGCAGAAGCAAAAGGCGTGAAGAAGAAGGGTTTAATTTTCAATCATGCATTGCGTAATGCATTGTTGCCTATTTATACGCAATTTACGATGTCACTGGGGACGCTAATCGGTGGGGCAGTCGTAATTGAAACGGTGTTTTCTTATCCCGGTATTGGCAGACTACTTTATGAAAGTGTCATTGCACGGGATTTTCCGATGATGCAAGGTGTATTTCTAATCATAACCTTAGGAATTATCATTGCCAATATCTTAGCGGACCTGACGTACCCTCTTATTGATCCACAAGCGAAAAGCGCCTCTACAGAAAAGGTGGGACAATAATGCGGAAATCAACAAAAATCATTGGGATAACTGGGCTTGCCATGTTAATGATGGTTTTATTATTTGCACTGTTAGGTCCTGTACTAAGCCCGTATGATGCTTATAAACAAGTGGGTCCTTCATTTCAGCCTCCAAGCCCTGCACATTGGCTTGGCACAAATGATATGGGACAAGATATATTAACGGAATTAGCAGTAGGCGCACGTACATCTTTATTCATCGGTATTGCAACAGCAATTTTGGCTACGGCTATCGGAGGCATTATCGGTGTATTGGCAGGCTATATTGGTGGGCGTTTGGAAGTAATCGTGATGCGCATGATTGATATCGTTATGACGCTTCCGTTTTTACCCCTTATGATTGTAGTCGCTGTATACATAGGTCCTGGTATATATACACAAATTTTTGTTATTACATTAGTGATGTGGGCGGGAAAAGCCCGCCAGATCCGTGCACAAACATTGGCTATTAAATCAGCTGGTTCCGTACTGGCAGCAAAAACGATGGGTGCCAATGATTTTTATATCTTCTATAAGCATATTTTGCCCGGTGTTTTCCCAATCTTCATCCCTCAGTTTGTAGGGGCGGTAAATGGAGCTATTTTAATGGAATCCTCTTTAAGCTTTTTAGGCTTAGGAGATCCAACAATGAAAAGCTGGGGTAGTATTTTATATTACGCCAACAGTCGAAGTGGGTTTTTAACAGACGCTTGGATGTGGTGGATTATCCCTCCCGGCGTATGTATCGTAATAGTAGTTTTGGCTTTTTCGTTCATCGGCTATTTTTTAGAAGAAAAGGTCAACCCACGTTTAGGTGCCTATACGGTGGCAAAAAAACGGCGACAGCAGCTTATCGAGACGAATACACGATTAGTAGAAGAAAATACAGTGCTATCTGTTGAAAATTTAACTGTTCAATATCCGAAGAATAATCGCTTCTCGACTGTCGTAAATGAAGTCAGCTTTCAAGTAAGGCAGGGCGAAGTATTAGGGATTGTCGGGGAATCGGGAAGCGGTAAAACAACCGTAGCCTCAGCCATTATTCAGCAATTACGCTCGCCAGCTCATATTGCATCCGGAGCTATTTATTTTGAAGGGCGAAATTTGCAATTATTTAGCGATGAAGAAATTCGTCAAGTGCGCGGCAGGCAGATCGGTTATATTGCACAAGCTGCAATGAATGCGCTGAACCCTGTGCATACGGTAGAAAAGCAGCTGAAAGAAGCAATTTTAGCGCATCAAAAGCTTCCGAAACATGAAATGAATACACGTATTGACGAAGTGCTCAATCAAGTTGGACTAGATTCAAAATGGCGCTATGCCTATTCTCACGAATTATCTGGCGGTATGCGACAGCGTGTCATTATTGCGATGGCGCTTATAAATAAGCCGCGTTTTGTCATCGCAGATGAGCCTACGACTGGTTTAGATGTACTCGTGCAAGTAGAAATATTACAGCTGCTGAGAAAGCTTCAAAAGGAAATGAACCTTTCGATGATTTTCATATCCCATGACTTGCCGGCAGTATTAACGATTACAGACCGTCTTCTTATTATGAAATACGGTTATATCGTCGATGGTGGTCCATCAAAAGAGCTAGCCCGTACGTCGAGTCATCCATATACAAGACGTTTGATAGATGCGATCCCACGATTGAAGCCTAAAAAGAAAAATGAGGTTCGCGAGGAGGAGCTTTATGAAACCGTTCGTTGAACTGACAAACATCATGAAAGTTTATAAGCGTTCTAAACGTAACGAAGTTGCTGTATTGAAAGATGTTTCATTGTCTTTTCAAAAAGGAGAAATTATTGGACTTATAGGGGCATCAGGAGCAGGGAAAAGTACAATTGGAAAAATGATAGTAGGTCTTGAAACGCCGACGCAAGGTTCTCTTACCTTTAATGGAACCGAGTTGACAACGATATCCAAAAAACAAAGAAGGACATATGGTAAAGATATTTCGATGATTTTCCAGGATCCCTATGAATCCTTGTCTCCTCGCATGAAAATTTTCCAATTAGTTGAAGAGCCATTGATTATCCAGAAAATCGAATCGGATCCGGAGAAAAGAAAAGCGCTTGTTCGTGAAGCCCTGGAGGTTGTGTCGCTTGATCCGAACAAGTATATGATGCGTTATCCACATGAATTGTCGGGGGGAGAGCGCCAGCGGGTGGGAGTAGCACGTGCCTTTGTGACGAAGCCGCAGCTAATTGTGGCAGATGAACCAACCTCCATGCTGGACACCTCATTAAGAATGGAATTAATTGCTTTATTAAAATCCATGAATGAGCAATTCGGCATTTCCTATGTGTTTGTTACACATGACATTGCATTGACGAAAGGATTTTGCGATCGGATTATTGTGCTGCATGAAGGAAAAATTGTTGATGAAGGTCCGACTGAACAGGTCATGAATCATCCAACGCATCCATTTACGCAAGCCTTAATCGATGCACTCTTATTATTGGAAGGAGCAAATGAAAATGAAGGATTTTCTAGTAGTACATCCACGTAACATTTTTTCAGAAGGACAAACGGTAGAAGGCTATGAAGTTGTGGACATGTATCAGCTGCACACAATTGATTTGGCACCATACAAATGTATGGTGATCCTACCTTTTGTAGATCAGGATTATTTATTAGAAGAAAAGGAGTGTATTGAACAGTTTTTAGAAGCTGGTAAAATTGTGTGCTTCTTCGGAAACCTAGTGACACCTTGGCTGCGGGGTCAAGAAATGTTCATTCCAAAAGAAATTAAATGGCATGGAGACTATAATGTGTCGATTGCAAAGCCACATCCTATCTTTGAAGGCGTCACAGAAGACGATATGACGATCAACCGGGGAGTAAAAGGTTTCTTTGCACGCGGCCATCACCCGGCCCCAGAAGGCGCAGAAGTATTATTAACATTACCAGGCGGAGAAACAATTACATACATTGATCGCAACTCTACTAACGGTACAATCTTTGTACACTCTGGCGGCAGTTTGCTGCAAACGAGTGCTCGAATGCAGCCGCAGATTAACAAAACAACAGACCGTATTCCGGCACAAATGGAGCAATGGGTACAAGACGAATTTAAACGATTACAGAAAGGGGAGAAAGTAAATGCGTAAAATTGCCGTTATGTATGGTGGCAGCTCTCACCATCACCGAACATACAAAACATCTGAATTTGGCCAGCATATTTCTAAGTTAATACCGATTCGACAATTCGCAGAAGCTTCATTGGATGACTATGATGTACTGATTATCCCATCCCAAACACATATTGAACTATTAGAGAAAAATGTAGATAAAATTTATGATTTTGCGAATTCAGGCAAAGTAGTTGTCACGTTTGGTCCACAGCATCGAGACTGGTTACCAGAACATAAATGGGAATTCCGTCCGACAAACTTCTGGTGGTGGCTGGAGCCAGGTGCAGATAGCGGGCTGCGCCTACCAGGTGAATCACAAGATTTATTCACGAATTATTTAACGTTAGCTGATGCTACTTGGCATCAACACGGTGTATATTGGCCGGCGGAAGGCTGTGAAACACTTGTATCAACAGCAGATGGCGGCTCTGTATTGTATATCGACCGTGTGAATACGAAGGGGACTTGGGTGAATACAACTTTAGATCCTGATTACCACTTCGGTTCCTATTTCATGCCGGCAACCGAGCGCTTTTTGCGAGGCTTCATACCATGGCTAAAAGAAGGAAAGATTTAATCATGATTCAAATGAAGGAAGTGACGAAATACTACGATGACGTTGCTGTATTGTCACAGTTGAATTTCCAACTCCATCATGGTCAATTTGCCTACTTGCGAGGTCGCTCGGGTTCAGGAAAAAGTACACTTCTAAAATTATTGTATAGAGAAATAGATTGCGATACCGGTCAAATTTTGATTGATGGTTCGGATATAACATCCATGCCGAAATTTGAATTGAGACGGAAAATGGGCATTATATTTCAAAGCTTCGAATTAATTGAGCAGAAAACAGTGCTTGAAAACATTCTGTTGGCAGGAAAGGCACTTGGACGACCCATCGAACAAATACAAGAGGAGGCCATGCGTTTACTAGAGCGCGTGGGCCTTCTTCACAAAATAGATGCTTATCCCCTGCAGCTTTCCGGTGGGCAACAGCAACGGGTGGCAATTGTGCGTGCATTGTTAAATAAACCGAAGCTGTTATTAGCGGACGAGCCAACAGGGAATTTAGACCAGCAAACAGCAATGGAAATAATGGAATTATTGTATGAATTGCATCTGGAAGAGAAAATTGCAGTGCTAGTCGTTACGCACGCAGAGCAATTACTCCAACACGGGGAAACCATTTGGGTGATGGAAGACGGTGATATAAGTGAACAAACATCAGATTATCTACATGCTAGATGATGTAAAACTAGGGATCAAGCGCAACAGAGGAAGTGTAGGTGCCTCTGTCACGCTTCTTTTTATTGCGCTTTGTCTAGTGGGAAGTGTTTTATTGGTGAGGGCATATGTGGCCGAGGCAATTGACTATGTAGAATCACAGCTAGCAATGAAAGTATATGTAGAAGATGGCATGGTTGAAGGGGTTGCCGAAATTTTATCGGAGCAATCCTATGCCAAAAACGTGGAAATCGAGACAGGTGAGCAGATGCTCGATCATATATCTTTCATCTTCGAAGGCAGAGAGCACTTATTGCATGCTTTTACAGATGGGAGTGTGGCAGATGCCGTTAAGTTTCAAGTGAGTGATCAAGGTTATGTCGAATCACTTCAGCAAAATTTAGCACAAGTGGACAGTATCGTAAAAGTTATTTACCCGCAGCAAATGGCACAAATATTATCAACATGGATACAAAAAATTGAATTATACGGTGTGTTAGCAATTGCACTATTTGTTGCTGTCGCATTTTTAATGGTCTATAGTTCATTCCGCCTTGCGTTATATCAACGAGCTCAAGAGCTGAAAATAAAGCTGTTTTTAGGGATGGATCCTAAAATCGTTCGTATGCAGTTCTTACTGGAAGGCATATTATTAGGTCTCTTTGGTGCCCTGCTGGCAATCGTATTTATTAATGGATTATATAGGTTTATTTTTAAACCAATTCAATCAGCAATCCCTTATTTGGGGCAATTAAACACCAATCAAGTAATCCTTATTTGTGTCATTCAATTGGTAATGGGTGCTGCATTGGGAATGGCAGCAAGCTACTTTTCAACAAGAAAGATGATCCGCTATGTATAAAAAAATGGGACTCGTATTGCTTTTAGCAGGTGCCGTTGCATTACCGGCTTATGCCCATTTAACAGGTGCTTTTGCGAACTTCTTGGGAATTGTATACGATGATTCGACGGTTTCGAAGCTGCACCAGGAGATGGACCAAACACGCGAAGAGATTGAAAAATTGGAACCCCAAGTAAAGCAAGCAGAAACAGCTTTTAAAGAAGATCAGCAAGTCGCTGTCGAGCAGCTGCAGTTTTACTCGGAAAAGGGCTTGGATACATGGCTGGCATTGATGCAGCAAGGTTCAGATATTGTGGATATTATGGGCAACCAATGGGTAATGGAACAAAAAATTCTTACGTATGCAGAACAGTTGAATAAACTTTATCTGCAATATGAGCAATTGCTTAGCAGTCAAAACACATTGAAAGGGCATGAACAATTGCTGCAGGCTATTGAAAAGAATTTACAGGCTAGGGAAGATTTCTTGGCAGAAACAGCCGGGTTGGAGCTAGAAACCATTGCGAACTATTTGGATATTGATTGGACGGCAGAAGTGGAAGAGTCGATTATTGCAGATTTTCAAAAAGATGCCGACACAATAGAGGGAAATTTACTGGATTGGGTTAGCAAAAGCCCAACCGGTTCATTTTATCTATCCGAAGAATGGCTCTATGAGCGCAGTAATGCACGATATTATTTTCGACATGACCATATCTACGTAGAGTACGAACTTGAATATGCTCATGTATTGATCCTCGGACAAATTCTGCAAAATGAAGAGGGCACTGCCGCAGAGTTTGACATAGAAGCAGGCTTTTATAATGGCTTCTTTTTACCGGAGGAGTTGTTAGTTGAGCTGCCGAGCTTTTCTATCAATTATGAGACATTGAAAACAATGGATGGCATAACAAATCCTTATGTAATCCAAAGAAACGGTAGCTTGCAACTTACTACAAAATAGGAGGTTATCATGAAGAAAAGAATTGTACTATGTCTTTTCATGTGCTTTTTCTTTACAACATCTGCATCTGCACATGTTTTGAACAAAAATAATACCTTTAGTGATCTAAATTTAAGTGAAAATGCAAACGACATTGTAGTGCTATCTTCTTTGGGGATCGTCTCTAGTTTAGACGCAAATCTCGAATACCAGCCACAAAAGACATTAACCGCGCAGGATTTAGCTGCATGGGCAGCCAGATATCACGGGATTGATGCCGACACGTCTGCAAAGCTAGCACAACGAGTATTGGAACAGCAGCTAATTTCCACTATCGAAGGGGAAGCTACGTACCAATTGGTAAATGAAGCTTTTTTCCAGAATCATTTGGACATTCCTAATCCGACAGAAACATTGACACGTGATGAATTTGCGGCATTTGTTACAAAACACATACATACGGATATTGGCGGCCAGACTTTACTGCAAATGTCTGGCTATACCAAGGGGCCGACAGGAAAAGTGGAAGCGGTCGAGCGTGTACAAAAAACAACGGAAACCGGCAGTACGGCGGATGTATATATGTTGACAATTGATGGGGAAGATTATCAAATGGGCATGCATCCGAGGGCGATTGCTGTAAGTGCAGATCCAGCCGTTTGGGTAGGACAGACAATTTCCGAGTCTTATTTTGGACCGAATGCTGCAAATGATTATGCGGGGAAACATACTCAGGAAAAGGTAGAAAGTGAAAACGGAGAGCCTGGTGCATCAATGGCTCTACAGCTTGTTGTCGTGGGGGATGAGCCGTACACGTCGCAGGAGCAGCAAGAAAACAATCTATTAACCAATGAATCAAGCGGTGAAGAAAACCAACAAATAGAGCAGGCCTTAACTAGTGTAGAACAGCAAATAGCCACTAAACCTGAAGGGCAAGATACTGGTAAATTGAAGCTGATTGTTATTGGAATTGCTGTCCTTTCTCTCATTATAGCTATCGTGAAGATTTTCCAAAATAAAAACAAACGAGCACGCAGATAAAGGAATGAGAAACTTGGCATTCTAAATGGAAAATTACTCATGTTGTATCATAAAAAACAAATGCCCAAAACTCATGCGCTGAAGAAATTATCTCCAAGCTCATGAGTTTTGCTCACTTTTTTTAAACGAAAGCTCCGGTTAGTTGAATAAGTCATCCTGGTTATTGCCAATTAAAGTTCTTTGCCTGTCAAGATTTCGAATATAATTTTAGAAGATTCACTAGATAAAACCCCATAATTTGATTGCCCTTCAATTATAAGTTCTACTCTATGAAACTCTTCATTTATCCATGCGTCATGGGTAAATGAATTCCAGGTAAAACTATAATCTGGAGGGCCAATATCTACTTTAGTATTCTCTTGCCATTCCGCAATTCTTAAAGCTTCTATTACTTTCTCTACTTCAGTACTATCAGTTACTTCATTTACTATCTCGTAATCCCCATTCATGTTTTTTTGTTTCACAATCATAGGCTTGCCATCCCAAGGAACGCTATAAACTCTGTCTTTCGTTGAATTGATTTTTTCATTATTATTTATCGTTCCTTCTTGGTGACAACCAACTAAAATAAGTCCAATTGCGAGTATTAATAAAAACAATCTTTTCATCAACTTCACCTCAATTATTAGACGTAATGACTGGCAAAATAGTAACGGTTCCTTCAGTCATAATATCCAGATTTATTTTAATGCAAGGCTGTTTTCTAAAAGATTGTTGTTCTTATCAAATTTGCATATAATATATTGACTGATTAAATAAAGAAAAATAGAGAAAACAGCATTGCACTGGTCATTGGTGCCATGCTGTTTTTTTATGGGAATCATAACGCTTCTTGTTTATATGTAAAGTCTATTGATCCTGCTGTTAGGACCAGATTGTCCATTTCCAAAATATGAATGATAAACTATTAAACGTGATATAATTGTTGTGAAAATATACAAATAAATGGGGATGTTTTAGTGGGTAAAACTTATATTAATCAAAGTGCATTATCTGCAAAGTTTACTTTTCTTATTTAGAAGGTGAGTAATTCAAGGGTGCTTGAGATAACCAGCACATAGTAGAGGAGATAGAGTAATGAAATTCTGGAAAAGTCCAATGGGTGTCACACTGATTTTTTTTGCTGTGGTGATCGCATTACAATTTACCGATTATGCGGAGACGATGCTGGAGCTAGCTATTTTCGTTACATTAGCTATGCTAACGTTTTTTATTCATGAAGTGGGTCATGCCTTATTTGGTGTTTTGGCTGGATACCGTTTTCATTATTTAATAGCAGGGCCTTTTCTGATAGAGAAGACTGACAAGATAAAGGTTAGAGCAAACGAAAGCTGGGCAATGTTTGGTGGTGTTGCAAGCTGCGCACCTATTAGTGGAAATATTGATAGGATCATGAAGCAGCATCAATGGTTTGCAGCAGGTGGACCACTTGTTTCCCTTCTTGTTGCCATTATTGGGTTATCTATCGGCTTTAGCTTTGATCAACCGTATACAAAGTTTTTTGGAATTCTAAACTTGGCTATTTTTGCAGTGACTATCATTCCCTTCAAAGGAGCTATGAAATCGGATGGACGCGTTCTATTAGAGCTCAGGAGAGGTGGAAAGGAAGCAGAAGCATTTTTGGGCAGTCTTTTGCTGTTAAAAGAAATGATGTCTCCAAAACATCCAGCAGATTGGTCAGCTTCCTTAATTGAACAAACAAAGCAAGCTGCTGTCTCTGAGGAAACACTTATGAACAGTTATCTACTCTTTTATTATTATCTCGTAATGGAAAATTATGATTATGCATCTCGCATGATTGAAGCGTATAAAACCATTCCAATTCGTAAGGATAATAAGATAGCAATGCAATTCATCACCCATATCAGACAGGTGGATTGCTTTCTTCATCAACCAAATGTAGAAGAAATAAAGGCGTTGCATACATATTTAAGTCCCATTGAACCAGTAAGCTATAAACGCAGTGAATGGATGATTGCTCATTTAACTGGTGATCAGAAGACTGCGGAAGCTAAACGTAAAGAGGTTTATGCAGAAATAGAAAAAGGGAAAAAGCAATTTGGCTTCTTTTATGCTGAAGAAATGCTGACTCATAAAATTTTTAAAGCAGCGAAGGAGCCAGTATTCATTTAATTTTTCATTCATTCTCCTAAACCTATAAATTCCCAGTTGTATAACGAACATTTGTTCGTATATAATAAATAAAAAAGATAGGTAATGGAGATGGCTAACATGGAAGAATGGGAACAACTTGATTTATCTAAAATAAAAGATAGAGGATCAAAAAAATGGGTGGCCATGATGTTGCCGGAGCATGTAAAGATGCTTAGGGATTACCAAGAGGAAGTCAAAAAGGAGCCTCGACCAGATTTAAATGAATTTGATTATGAATTTATTCAAGAGCAGCTAGAGCTAGCAATGAAACGAAACGTGGAAATTAAGGTGAAACGATGGAGAGAAGGAGAATTTCTCTACAATCGTGGAGTCATTCAGTGGATTGATGTATCAAAAAGGACGATTGAATTAGAGGACCCTTTCCGGTGCTATAAACTGTCACTGGATGAAATAGTGGACGCAACGATAATGGAATGACTTGTTGTGGGAGCCTGAAGGTGGGAAAAATCGAAAGAGAAGCACTTATGATACAAATCATAGGTGCTTTCTTATTTTTTAAGTGTTAGGTTCTCTGCTGCGTCGGATGCTTTCCGTGGGCACGGGTCGAGCCTGTAGTCTCTCCCTCGTGCTATTTCCACAGGAGTGATCGACGCTGCTCCGAACCAATAGTGTTTTCTACTAAAATTAAAATTTGAGCAATAAATTTCAAAAAGAATATAACATATCAAGAAAAACTGACTAGTGATGCATATACCTTAGTACCAATTATAGAAGTAAAACAGATACTCCTATTGATTACACTCCTGAAGGTCCAATTACAGACGCTGAGTTGGAGAGCGGAATACCGGGATAAGGTCATCGGTAAAAAAGATAGAAGTGTTGAATATCGACGAGTGACTCAAAAAGACCGAAAAGTAGTTACTCAATTTCTATAAAAATACGACGCACTAGAACCAAACTGTGAAGTAGGAAAGTTGAGAGAAGTGGTACAAACACAATAAAAGGGACAACAATTGTCATCCCTAAAAACTCAACTCCAAAATACAGGTGGTTTTACTAGCTGTGCCTTTATTCCAAGCTCATCAGCGGCAGCAAAAATAAATTCTTTTCTGAAGAAATAACTTTTATGGCTAACTATTTTTCCGTTTTCAATTTCTTGTGTTTGTATGTCATGAATTTCAGCACTAGTGTCATTAGAAGTTAATACAATAATAACTGGTTTGCCCCAAAGGATGATTTCACGAGCTGTATGACCAGGCAAACCAAATTTTAAAGAACCTTTCAGCATTTCATCTTTAGAGAATTCCTGGAATCCAAAGAATGCTTCATTTTGTGCTTGTTCACTAAATAACCTTAACATACTATTTAAATTGCCATTATTAAAGGCTTCTAAGTATGCCTGGATGATTACGTTATGACTTTGAGAAACTATCTTAGTTTTTGATTTTGAAAAATCCAAAGACTCTATTTTTCTTCTCGCGCGTTGAACAGAAGAATATACACCACCTGGAGTGCTTTGGACAATCCCAGCTACTTCATCTGCACTAAACTGGAAAATATCCATCAGTAAAAATGCGGCTGTTTGTTTGATGGTCAAATTTGACTCCAACGATATTAGAATTTCTTCCAATAATAGTTGGTCTGAAAAATCAAATTTTGGCTCAGGTACTTCATCTAATGTTCCTATTTCACGTTTGAGTTTTCTACATTGGTCAAGCCAAGTGTTTGTTGCAACTCTGAAGAGAAAGTATTTTTTGTTAGTAATTTCACTCCACCGTTGTGGTAGCAAACCAAAGGACTTTATCATAGTCTCTTGATAAAGATCTTCACCATCCCAAGGAGAACCAGTAACATATTTACAATAATTCCACAGGTCTGTTGAGTATCCCGAAACTATTTCTTCAAATTCATCTCTTATTTTTCGAGCTTCATCTACAAATGTCTTGTTAATGTTAGTACTTGTTTCCATATTGTTCCCCTCCTAATGTTCTTACAATTAATAGACGTTTGAGAATAGAAAAATTATACGGCTTAATAAAAAAAATTAAAGATACTCCGAGCAATTGCAAGATGACTAAATTATGGAGGTTGTTAATACATATTACGTAAAAAGAACGTCTTAGAAAAATAGATGATTATGCCAATCACTTCCCATTTTTCAATACGCTAAGCAAATGTATTATTTCGTAAGTATCCGAAAAGGAAGGAAAACTAAAAATGGCACATCATGTGCCAACGTTTTCTTGAACAACATCCTATTGTCCCGAAGCTGCGCTCCCAGGAAAGCGTCCAGCCAGAACGGAAATCAACCACACCTTATAGATATGACCTAAAAAAACATTTTCAAATATCTGGAACTTTTCTAGAGGTGTGCCGTAAAGTATGAAACGATACTTTACTAAAGGGAGCAAGAAAATGAAAAAATACATGATTGTGCTAGAAATCGTGTTTTATGTGGCTCTTCCTTATCTTATTTGGACGAACGGCAGGGAGGCATTAGGTGATTATTGGGCGATGCTTTTATCTACTGTGCCGGGTTTCATCTATACTATCGTTCGTTTCATTACAGAGAGGGAATTTAATGTTACTGGTTTGTTTATATTATCGAGCCTATTAATTGGCACGATTGTTGACTTGCTCTCTGGCACAGCTGAAAGAATGCTTTGGAATCAGTTGTATCTTGGTCTCGTGTTCAGTGGTATATATCTCATTTCTCTGATGATAAAGAAGCCACTTCCGCTCTATTTCTTTGTGGATATCGCTTATCTCCAAGGATATGACCGTCGCGGAAGCAAAAAATTGTTTTACCGAAAAGAGATTTTCAAGTGGTTCCAGTGGATCACGGTTTTATTTGTAGTACGTGGACTCACCTTGGCTGCCATGAAAGCCTGGATGTTAAATCGATATGGAGTAGAGGCTTATACCTCACTCTTGATTTATAGACAGCTAGTCGGTTGGGCTTTCGGAATAGTTGGGCTTTTCCTATACTTGGCCGTCTTAAAAGAAATAAAGAGCATAACAAAATCAAAGGAAACGGCTCCTGTTCTCAGCCAAAATAATGCTTAGAAATTTGCTCGATAAATTCTTCTTCTAGGCTTCCCATCTTTTTGACCAATACATAGGAAGAAACGGTTGGAAGCTCGAATAAATCAAAGTGTGGCTGCATAATCTTTCCTTCTATAAGCTCTCTCCTGACGATTGAATGTGGAAGGAAGGATACTCCAAGCCCCTCTTGGATAAACCGCTTGGTCACATGTGCCTGCGTGACCCTCATCGTACGAAGTCCATGGACATGCTGATGGAGCTTGACAAGAAGGCTATCCCAAAACGAAGGATGGTGGTGAGTGAATAAATAATTGTTTTGCAGTACCTCTTTCACATCAATAGGTGGCCCAGTTTCTTCATCATAGCCATCAAAGGGCATGAGAAAAATAATCGGGTCCTCATAAATAGGAGTCGAGTATAGACTTTTGAACGTTGCGTCAGTGGATGCAATCCCGATATTTACTTCCTCTTCATTCACTAAATGCTCTATCACATGGGACTCTTCCACACGAATATTAACCTCTAAGTCGGGATGATTCTGTAAAAAGGTTCGAAGAAAATAGGGTAGGATCGTTTCTGCCATCAGTGGGGTAATGGCAATCGTCCATCTTCTTCGAAAGCCTTGTGCATATGCCTGTACCTTCGTGATGCTTGCTTCCGTGGAACGCACCAGCTGCTTCGCTTCCTGTAGAAAAAATTTTCCTTCGGCCGTCAAGGTTACTCGGTTTTTATTCCGTTCAAAGAGCTGAATGCCGATATGCTCCTCCAAAAGCTTAATGTGGACAGTTACGCTCGGCTGAGACATAAGTAAAATCTCAGCAGCCTTCCGAAAATTAAGTGTTTCTGCTGCTATACAAAATGTTTTTAACCATTGATACTCCATACAATCACCTTCGATTAAATAAAATAATTAAGTCAATTATATATATTTAATTTTTTTTATCAATCTTTTATATTAAACTATAAAAAAAGGAGGAGTTCATATGTTTCAAAAGGGACTAAAAGATGTAGTAGCAGTACACACACAGATCGCTTCCGTAGACGGTGAAAAAGGGGAACTTCGATACCGAGGAGTAAAGGTAGAGGAGCTAATAAACGAGGGGAATTTTGAAAAGGTTGCTCAGCTTCTGTGGACTGGTGATAACACAGGGGAGTATTACCAGCTAAAGGACTATAGAACGCTTCCAACTCATGTGGAGCAAATCATCGATGTATTGCCAAAGGAAACTGCCCTAATGGATGCAATGAGAACAGCAATTTCTGCATTTGTTCACGATGAGTTTAAAGAAAAAAGCCTAGAGGAGCAAGCGGCCATCTTAACAGCTGCGCTTCCTGTAATTGTGGCAAGACATTACAGAAACCAGCAGGGCTTGCCGATCATTGAACCGAACGAGGAGTTATCCCATACTGCCAATTATTTATGGATGCTAACGGGTGAAATACCTACAGACGTGCAAGTAGAAGCATTAGAAACGTATTTAAAGCTTACAATGGAGCATGGTCTAAATGCATCTACGTTTGCTGCACGAGTGACTATTTCTACAGAATCAGATCTTACGGCAGCAATAACATCAGCTCTAGGGACAATGAAGGGACCGCTTCATGGGGGAGCCCCATCCGGTGTTATTGCTTTATTAAATGAATTCAAAAATCCAGCGACTATTCGAGATATCGTGAGAGAGAAAATAGAAAACGGTGAAAAAATAATGGGCTTCGGTCATCGTATTTATAAAACCGAGGATCCTCGCTCTATTCTATTAAGAGACAAATGCGTGGAGCTTCAAGGGCAAGACGCATGGTTAGACATTGCGACGATTGCAGAGAAGGAAATTATCGAGCTACTTGCTGAGTTAAAGCCAGGTCGCATGCTTTACACGAACGTGGAATATTATGCGGCTGCCATTATGCGATCCATCGACATGCCGCCTGAATTGTTTACACCGACCTTTAGTGTTGCCCGCATGGTTGGTTGGACTGCGCATGCGATTGAACAAATCCGTGATAACACGATATTTAGACCGCAGTCGATCTATGTGGGAGAAATGAAATAAAAATTCAAAAAATTCACTTGATTATTATTTTTTCTCTCGATATAATGGTAACAATTTTATAAATAATAGCGTTGAAGAGGAAAAGTAAAATGAGGATGTTTTCAAGAGAGCTTCGGATGGTGGAAAAGAAGCAAACTAGTCATTTGAACATGATCTCGGAGCTTCGTACTGAAAACCTCTGGTTAGTAGGCTACGACAAGATTTGACACTTGTTATCCATGTCAAAGTATCAAGCATAGAAGCTTCGTACTTATAGAGGCAAATGATGTAAGTAATTTGTAAACAAAGGTGGTACCACGAGTTTATAACCTCGTCCTTATCGATTAGTTCGATATGGGGCGAGGTTTTTTATTTTGAAAATAAAGGAGAGAGTTTGATGAGCATTTTTATAGGAGGAGCATGGCCATATGCAAATGGTTCCCTGCATTTAGGGCATATTGCAGCGTTATTACCTGGAGATATCCTAGCAAGATACTATCGTTTAAAGGGAGAGAAAGTGTTATACGTATCAGGGACCGATTGCAATGGAACACCTATCGCAATTAGGGCAAACACAGAGGGAGTCACCGTCAAAGAGATTGCCGATCGATATCACGAGGAATTTCAAGAGTCTTTCGAGCAATTAGGTTTTAGCTATGATTTATATACAAGGACAGACACACAAAATCATCACGAGACCGTGCAATCTCTCTTCTTAGAATTACTAAAACAAAATCGGCTGTATAAAAAAGAAATTGAGCAAACCTATTGTGAATACGACGAGCAGTTCCTACCAGATCGTTATGTCGAGGGAGAGTGTCCGGTTTGTGGCAGTAAATCAAGAGGAGATCAGTGCGATAGCTGTTCAACCATTTTAGACCCACTAGATTTGAAGAACAGGATCTGTAAGTTATGTGGGAACCCGCCAACCATCAAAACAACCGAGCATTTTTATCTGGCACTAAGCGATTTTCAAGAGGAATTAGAGGAGTATGTCTCGCATGCGAAGGCGACGGGAGCATGGAGAGACAATGCGGTACAACTGACGGAACGCTATCTTTCAGAAGGTCTGCAAGATCGGGCAGCCTCCAGAGACTTACCAAACGGGGTGAGCGTTCCGGTAAAGGGTTATGAGGATAAAAAAGTATATGTATGGATCGAGGCAGTATCAGGCTACTATTCTGCCAGCAAGGAATGGGCAAATCAGCATCAGCAAGACGAGAAAGCTTTCTGGAATGAGGCTACAACCTCTTACTACGTACATGGAAAGGACAATATTCCCTTTCATACATTAATTTGGCCAGCCATTTTGCTAGGGACAGGGAAAAAGCCTTTACCTACCCACATTATTTCAAATGAATATTTAACGCTTGAGAAAAGGAAGCTTTCTACCAGTCAAAACTGGGCTGTATGGGTTCCTTATACACTAACAAAATATGATCCAGATTCGCTTCGCTATTTTTTAACCATCAATGCCCCGGAAAGCAGAGATGCAGACTTCTCTTGGCGTGAATTTATTTACAGTCATAATGCAGAGCTGCTTGGTGCTTATGGGAATCTTGTCAATCGGACATTCAAGTTTATAGAGAAGTCCTTTGACGGAATCATTCCGGAGGCACCGGTAGATGACCAACTGGCAAAAGAAACAGAGGAGCTATATAACAAAGTAGGAGAATTTATTGAAAAAGGAAGCATGAAAGCAGCGCTAGAAGCGATCTTTCTCTATATAAGACAAGGGAACAAGCAGTTTGATGATGAGAAGCCTTGGAAATCTGTAAAAGAGAACCTTAGTGAGTGCAAACAAACACTATCCGAAATGGCTTTTATCATTGTAAATGCTGCACAGCTCCTTTCTCCATTTTTACCATTTTCCAGCGAAAGGATTAGAGAGATGCTTTCCATAAAGGAATGGGGCTGGGAGCCGATAAAAATAGAAGCGCAGTCTCTTGGGAAAGTGGAGCCTTTATTTCAAAGAATCGACCCGCTAGTTATAGAGGAAGAGCTTGCGAGATTGCAAGCAGAATCAAGAAAGTAAAGTGAATAGGGGAAAATAGATGGAACTAAAAACAAAGCTACTAAACATGTCAGAAGATATTACTCAGGTAAAGAATCTTCCGCAATTAATAGAGGAAATGCTTGAACAGATTGGGTCAATTGATGCGGAACTGAGAGATCAGCTTATCTATCAAAAGTTTTGTCAGCTAATATTAGGGGACCATGTTCCGAATGAGCAATTGAGGGAAATAGGTTTAAAGTGTATAGGGGAGCGGCATTTATTATATAGGCTTGGAGAGAAGGATACCGATTCTGTATTTACGAGATCCTTTTCATCTTTAGTAATTGTACTTATTCTAATGAAGGATAAAGAAAGAGGATTTCTTTCTTCGTCAGAATGGAAAGACATATATTATGCAACTGTTCACTATCTAAAAGAAGAAAAAGATCTACGAGGCTACGTAGAGGGAAAGGGGTGGGCTCACAGCATTGCACATGGAGCTGATCTGTTAACAGCGGTAGTAGAGCATCCAACCTATAAGCAAGAGCTATTTCAGGAATGCTTGGATACGATTGCTTGCTGCTTATTGCGAGAAAGTGTGTACACAGACGATGAGGATGAGAGGCTGATATTTGCGATAGAGGCGATGATGGAGAAGGGCTTATCAGAGGAGCATGTTGTTGACTGGCTGAAAACTCTAACGAAGAGCATATCACAGGTAGAAACTTACTCATTGACCTTTTTTAAATACCGAAGAAATGTTGGAAGCTTTATCAAATCCCTTTACTTCCGACTTTCTTATAAAGGGGTAAGCACTGCAGGGAGAGAGGACATATTGGCACTCATGCATCGCTTTCATGTAGAAGTGTATAAATAACTGAAACGAATTTTCTGAATCGCTCGTCTAATTGGTAAAGGAGGCTAACATTTATGCCGTACTTCCGCTATCTAGCTGTATTCAGCATTTTCGCCATACTGCTTACTTTTATGCCCATTTCATCCTCGGCATGCAGCTGTGTGGAGCCTGGAAGCATTCAAGAAGAGCTGGAGCAAGCTGATGTAGTTTTTTTAGGTAAAGTACTAGGCAGCCTAGACTCGAACAATAATGGTCACAGCATAAGCTCGGATGACCAAATACAATATCTTTTTCAAGTAACAGAAGTCTGGAAAGGGATTGAAAAATCACAGGTAATTGTAAGCTCTGTCCGAGACAGCGCCTCTTGTGGATATGAATTTATAGAAGACGGGGAATACGTAGTATTTGCAAGTCAAGAGGAGCATTCTTTATCTACTGGCTATTGTACGATGACCAAGCAGCTAAGCGAGGCAACAGATATAATAGGTGAGCTCGGTTCAGGTGAAAAGCCTTCTGAAGAAGTGGCAATACCCTTATCCAAGGAAACATTAGAGGAAGAAAGCAAAACCTTTACACGTTATCTCTATATACCCATCCTATTATCACTTATCTTCATAGGCTTTCTATTCGTACAGAAGAAAAAAAGCAGGAAATAACAATTTTAAGCAAAAAGGGGAGTCCCCAAAATATTTAGGGACTCCTCTTTTGTATAAAATGAAACTAATTCATTCTTTATTAGTAGTTATTAAGATCCGGAGCCATCCGTGTTTGTTCCGTCTGCTCCACCTTCAGTGTCAGTACCGTCAGTACCATCCTCTGTATCAGTTGAGCTTGATGGGTCTGTTCCAGGAGTACCGGTGTCGCCTTGTTCATCAGCTGCTCCGTCTCCCTCTGTATTGATGTCTTCATTTTCTTCAATACCCTCGTTGTCTTCCGTATCAATACCAGTATCATTTGGATCCTCTTGCTCTAACATTGGATCTTCCACTTCTATTTCATTTACATCACCGTCTTCATCGTCACCACAAGCACCTAAAATTAGCGCGGAAGTTAGCACGATTGGTAAAGCGAACATTTTCTTTTTCATTCATATTCCTCCATTCAAAATTCATCACTGTATTGTTGCTCTCTCTTTTTATACCTCTAGACTTACAGGTTAAACCCATGACAATAGCAAACGAGGAAATGTAACAAATGTTAAGAAAAGGAACCTAGATGATGAAAGGGTTGAAAAAACTTTATTACAATAATTACATGTATGTTATAATTTACACATTCTAAATATTGCAGGAAAGACAGAAAGGAGAACAAATTTGATAGAGACTTTCTTCATAAACCTTGTTTTTTTAGTATTACCGGTTCTTCTTTTTGTCATCTTTTTTGACCACCATGAAAAACAGTATCATTCGAAATTCACCGTGATATTTCATTCGCTTGCGATAATATTATGTATGGTCTATCCGGTTCAATTAGAAATTGGATTTATAGTGGACCTGCGGTATGTTCCGTTTACGATAGTGGCACTTTACGGAGGATATCGAATGGCATTTCCTTTATATATTGTCCTAAACCTATTTAGGTTTTACGTAGGTGGCGAAGGCATCATTCAATCCTTTCTTTTTTCTACGCTCATATTCTTAACTATTCCGTGGTTGAGTAAACGATTTAACCGCTCCACGACAAAGGAAAGGCTCCTCTTGGCAAATCTTGTGATATTTTGGATTGTCACAAGCTATTTATCCACACTAATGTTGTTTTTCGAAGAATTAAACAAAGAGTTCTGGACAATAGCTTTGTATATCTATTTTTCCAATCTGTTAATGATTAACATTACAATTATTCTAAATGAAAAACTATGCTCTAATATTAAAAATAGAGAAAACTACTTAAGGATGGAAAGACTTCATGTAATGAATGAGCTTTCTGCTAGCGTATCACATGAAGTAAGAAATCCTTTGACTGTAGCTAATGGGTTCTTACAGCTACTAAGCGTCTCCAAGAATATTACCCCGGAGGACAGGAAGTATATTAACTATTCCTTAGAGGAATTAAAAAGAGCAGAGAATATACTAACTGACTATCTTGCGTTTACAAAGCCACAGTCAGCAAATATGGTATACTCCAACTTACAAAATGAGATGGAGTATGTGATCAATATCATTATGCCCTTCGCAAGTATGAATAATGTGGAAATCAACTACCAATTCACCAATACATTAAAAAAGAGGTTCGATCAGAATCAGATGAAGCAATGCTTGCTAAATCTAACGAAGAACTGTATCGAGGCGATGAGTGATGGGGGCGGAACTCTTTCTGTCCAAGTTTGTGAAGCTGGAACTCATATTCATATTCTTATAAAAGATACAGGAGTAGGAATGAACCGTGCAGAGCTAGATCAGCTAGGTAAACCCTATTACTCAAACAAAAAAGAGGGGACAGGCCTGGGGATGCTCATGGTCTATGGATCACTTAGCGAGATGCAAGGTGTGTTAGAGATAGAAAGTAAAAAAGGGGTAGGAACAACCTTTACCATTTCCATTCCTACGTAAAGTGGTAAATAGATACGAAATTATTCTAGGTATATTCAAAAAATTCTTTTATTCAGTGGGAAGATATGGTATGTTATTGCAAAATAAATACCAGTTTAAACGCAATGAATAGGAGTAGTAAGAGCTAGTAGAATTGTATAGAGAGCTGCTAAAAGGTGATAGGCAGTCAATTCTTTCTCTGAACTTGCCTGGGAGCGGTCTAAACGAGTGATTCTCGATAACAATCATGAAGGCTAGCAGATGCTAGTGAATTAGAGTGGTACCACGATGCCCATCGTCTCTATTAGGTAGAGACGATGGGCTATTTTTATTATCAATCTAGGGGGAAGAGAGATGGGAGAATGTTTTATTTGTAAGAAGCATCGTCAAGAAATAAAAACAGTTGGAGAAATGATATATCCCGAATTAAGGGACAGTAAGACTCCCACTTCCAGAAGGCAAAAGAAATAAGACAGCTAAGTGGGAGATCAACTGTCCCTAAAAGCCCGATTGGTTCAACTAAGGATTGGTGGGGGGAAAGAAAACCCCCACCAATCCAAGTTTCACTTTATGAAAATGACTATATCTATGTTGGTCATATAGACAATGGAAAGGAAGCCTCGTATCTGGGGCATCTGATGATTGATACGAAGCGACATATCCCGTCCTTGGGGGATATGAATGAGCAGGAGGCACAAGCATTTGGCTTGGCAATGGCGCTAGTGAGTAAATCACTAAAAGAGGTTTTAGACGCGGAACATATATATGCGGTCGTATCTGGTAATCAAGTACCTCATTTACATATGCACGTCATTCCGAGGTTTCCCGGAACACCACAAGAGTTTTGGGGGCCATTTGCCGTTTACGATGCACCAAATGCAAAAATGGGTAGAGAAGAGGAAGTAACAGAGATATGCAACCGAATCAGAAGGTATATAGAGGATGAGTCCAATGGAACAGTATAGCTGGATAGGATCAGAAAAGCATTATGTAGATGAGATGAATAGGGAGAACTTGGGGCATATATGTATAGGGAGATTCGGCGGTAACTCTAGTGCAGGGCAGTGGAAGAACGAGGATGCCTTGCTTATATGGGCAGACAATAAAAAAGAGTGGGAGCTCGTGATGCTAATGGATGCGCACGACTCTTCAGAAAGTGCAGATTTACTAATGAAGGAAATTGATAGCATAAAGGATTCTGTTTTGCCTGTTTTGAATCGACCAATGGAATACAACACCTTCCAATTTATTGATAAAATCATACTAGATTGCTTTCAAAAAGAGGAGTTCCGAAAGAAGTGTCAGCAAGTAAAAGGAGAAACCGCTTATTTATGTGTCATCCGCAAAGATAAATTTGTCCACTGGCTATCAGTAGGAGACTGCGCTTTTTATTTATTCCATCCGGAACTAATGCGTTTGGGAGAATCTATGCAAAATCAGCGTAGTTTTTTTGAATGGATAGGAAGACGCAATACCTTTTCTTTAGCAGTCCCCTGCTATAGCATAGGAACGAAGGAGTTGCGGAAGGGAACGAGTCAGCTATTTATAACCACGGACGGACTGTTAGAGTGCCCGAATACTGATTTCGCTAGCGGAGCTAATTTATATAAATCGTTACAAAATAAAAGCTTAGAGCAGGGTGTCACTTATCTTCTGGAGGAGATAAAAAATAACCACGTAAGAGACAGCACGACCATTGTCACTTGGTCGGTAGAAGTGGAGGAGGAGGGTACAAGGCCGAGTGATGAGGTATAAGGAAAATGAGAACACTGATGACAAATGATTTTTTTGTATTGAACATAAAGCTCAACAAGATGATATTTTTAGCTTCATTTGGAACAAATTATATAAATGAACTTATAAATACCAAAATTTATTTGAATTTCCGATATAAGTGTATTAATATATTATTTAACCAATGGTCAATTAGTGAGGTGTATAGTTTGGCAAGAAAAAAAGTTTCTGAAGAGTTAACGAAAGAGATGATTGTAGAGGAAGCAAACGTTCTGTTTTTAGAGAAAGGATTTCATGGCGTTTCTATGAGAAGTATTGCGCAAAAGCTTGGGGTTAGTCACGGAGCCTTATACTATTACTTTGATAGTAAGACGGAAATGTTCCAAGCAATTGTAGAAAGGTACTTTGATATGTTGAACAAGAAGCTAGAGGAGTCTAAGCAATTAAAAGGGTCAGATGGAACACTTTTTGTATTATTGGGCTTTATAGAGTTTGGGTTAACCTATCAAACCCCGTATCAATTCATGTTTATGAAAATAGACGAAAATCTTGATCCACTCCTTTTTAGTGCTCCGAATATTAGCTTAGAAAAATTTCATGAAAGCCTTCAATATCTAAACGATTACGAGCTAAGGGTACAGGATATTCAATCTACTTTCATCGCATTGCATGGCTTCGTTTCTCACTACATTGGACGCACCATAAATTTTAAAGAAGCAGAGGAGGCAGCAAAAGCTTACTGCGAATTTTTAGTAAAAGCTCTAGTTCATTAGAGTTTTTTTGATATTAATTGACCAATGGTAAATAAAGAGGGGGAGTTCTATGTTCAAGGGAAGATATACAGTGGAGAATGATTCGGAGGTTGTTGTATTTATTATTGGGATGAAAATACACAAGCTGCTAATGCTTCATAAGTGGATTCCGACGATGAAAGCAATGGGACCAATGATGAAGGAATTGTATCAAAATAGAAACCTTGGTTTTTTAGAAGGAGAGATACTGTTAAGTTGGAAGGGGGTTAGCCTTATTCAATACTGGAGTAATTTTGATCAGTTGGAGGCTTATGCGAGCGGTAAAACTCACTCAAAGATATGGAAAAACTTTTATCAGCATGCCTATCAGAATGAAAGCGTGGGAATATTTCATGAGACCTACCAGGTAAAACCTCAGCAATATGAGGCTATGTATGTGAATATGCCAAAACACGGACTAGGAAAAGCACTGAATCATATAAAAGTGAACCAAGCAACTAACAGAGCTAGAGATAGAATTTGCAAACAATCAGCAACATAAAGGGAAGGTAAAGAAGAAAGCACTTACGACTATTCACATAATCGTAAGTGCTTCACTTTGTTTTGTCCTAGTATTGTCTATTACTTACATTTTATCTTCGGCTGGTAATGTGTTGTGTAAAGAAGGTGGTGCTGGGCTTAAGACTGGTTTTTCACCAAATGCTTTACCTTGGTCATAAGAGAATGGATGCCCATCAGGAGCATTTCCTTTTAACCATGGAAGGTCTGCACTATCTTCACCTTCTGAATGGTTGTAAAGTGTATGAGAGAATTCAGTTGCTTCCCATTCAGGTGGAACAGTAGTTGGGCAAATCACTCCACCTTCTGTTTCCTCAAGGTCTTTAATTGCTGCTAGCCATTGGTTTTGGTGCATGGTATCACGCGCTAATAGGAAGGAAAGCATGTCCTTTACACCTTTATCGTCAGTCATATTATATAAGCGAGCAACTTGTAAGCGTCCTTGGGATTCTGCCATTACATTGTGACGCATGTCTGCAAGTAAGTTACCGGAAGCAACTATATATCCAGCATTCCAAGGTACGCCTACTGAGTTAACTGGCATGGCACCTAAACCTGAAACAATTGCATGCTGTGGATTCATACCCTCTACTAATACATCTTTCGGGCTCATACCACCCATAAAAGCTCCAATGATAGGATTTGCTGCCCCTTTTTCTTGTTCTGTTACTGGTGCACCCTCTAATAATCGAGCAACCATCGTTGCTATCATCTCAATATGGCCTAGCTCTTCTGTGCCAGTATCCATTAATAGGTCTTTGTATTTTTCATTTCCACGAGTATTCCATCCTTGGAATAAATACTGCATTGCCACACTCATTTCTCCAAATTGACCACCAATAATCTCCTGCAGGTGCTTAGCTAATGCTGGATCTGGACGGTCAGGTTTAGCATGGAAACTTAGTTCTTTTTTGTTAAAAAACATAAACAAGTACCTCCTTGAAATTTAGTGTTGCACAATCATTAAATAGCCTAACTTACAAACTTTAAAACTTCTAAAGAAGAAAAATAGGAAATAAAAACTAAGATATTCCCATCTGCGAATAATAAAGAAGAAAGAGGTTAGTGTTTTGCTCTTTTAGGGGAATAAAAGAGAAAGATAATAAAAAGAATGAGGTGCTAGCCTGTGATCTATGTAAAGATGGGTATTCAAGTGATGATCATTGCCCTATTTATCTATTACGTCAGCGGGAAGCTGATGGGCTCTCAAATTAATTTTTTCAAGCGTATACTTTCTGTTTTTATCAGTGTCTTTATCACCCTCTTTGTTTATTGGTATGCATATTTAAGGAATACAGATTTTTTCTCCGAGAACTTTGCCTATGCCTATATGGACGTGAATACGATTATTTGGATAGGTAGTACGCTACTTATATCGATGCTACTATATTTATTTTTTGAATTATTTGGACCGATGGATGGTAGCGAAGATAAAAGCAGAAAAAGAGAACAAAAGACATTTTTGCTAAAGGTTAGAAGCCGATGGAGAAGCCAAAGAAGAATGAGGCAAGTTTTTCAAATAGCCTTTAAAAATGGTATAACCAGAACCTTAAAGTATGCAAGGAAAGATAATGAGAAAGAGATTGCCATTGCTTTACGGCATACATTGGAGCAATCTGGTGGTATCTTCATAAAGTTCGGGCAAGTATTATCCACTAGAAAGGACTTGTTTCCACCAGTCTTTATTGAAGAGTTAGGGAAACTACAGCAACAAGTCCAGCCATTAAGCGAGGAACAAGTCAGAGGAATACTTGCACTACACTTTCCAGAAAAGATAGAAGATATCTTTGAAGATTTTGATATGATTCCCCTTGCCTCTGCATCGATTGGTCAGGTACATAAGGCGACTTTAAAGGAGAGCAATCAGCAGGTGGTTGTGAAACTATTGCGTCCTGAAGTAAAAGAAATGATTCGAGATGATTTAAACATCTTATTGGAATTCGTGCAGTGGATTTCGGATAAATCCACTTGGGCAGATAGCTTGGGACTGTGCGAGCTAGCGCAGGGATTTGCAGACAGCCTTAGAGAAGAGGTTAACTTTGAAATAGAGATTCGCAATGCTCTTCAAATAAGAAATTCCTTGAAGGAAAGTAAATATGAAATCAAGATTCCTCATGTCTATACAGAACTGAGCAATGATTCCATAATTGTTTTTGATTATATTGATGGAGAGAGTGTAGCTACAGGAGAGTTATTATATGATCAATTAAGAATTGACCGGAAGGAATTTGCACAGACGGTTCTATATTCATTCTTCGACCAGATGCTCCATGCAGGGATTTTTCATGCTGACCCACATCCTGGTAACATCTTTATCGATAAAGAGGATGGTATCCCTGTTTTACTAGACTTTGGCGCAGTAGGAAGACTTGCAGAGCCGCAGCAAGAAGGGATGAAAATGTTCCTGATTGGGATACAGCATCAGGATGCAGATATGCTATACGATGCTTTAACTTTGCTGGTTGAGGAGCATGACCATATTGACCGTATAAAGATGGAGCATGAGATGGCACAAGTCTTACTGAGAATCTCTTATATTCCTACAATACCAACAGAGGAGCTTATTCAACACTTCTTTAAGGTCGTTCGAAAGTTTGGGTTAAATTTTTATCCGTCTGTTGGTATGGCCATGCGATCCATGGTGACCTTGGATGGAACGTTAAAACTAATAAAGCCAGACTTCGATATTTTTTCTGAGGCACAGGAGTATTCCACGGATTATCTGTTATCCAAGATGAAAAAACCATTTAAGGAGCCAAAAGAGGTAATAAACCGTATAGAAGAAGAAGTTGCCTTGTTACTACCAACTATTAGAAAGATACCACGTAGAATTGATAAGCTGGTACAGCGAGTAGAAGGGGGGAAGATTACTCTCCATCATGACATATTCTCTGACAAAAATAATTCAAAATTTATTACCCATTTGTTTTCGAGATTTATCTTATTAATGGTAGGCATAACATTTGGTATTATATCAGTCTCGCTCTTAGCAATTGCTCAATTTATTGAAACGGCTTATGCAATCTATTTAAATACTGCGGCTTACGTAGGTTTATTCTTATGTGCCGTGCTGCTAGTCCGACTATCTATCCAAGCGATACGATTGATGAAAAAAAGCTAAGAAGCAAAGTCATTCATATTCAAGAATGGTGAAACGTATCAATGAAATAGGAGAAAAAGGACGTAGAATGGGGGGAGTCAACATTCATTGCGAATGATTGCAAGAAAACGAAACAGAGTTCCCAATTTGCTGATAATAGGGATTCCGATCATCCTATTATTATTGATACTGTATGTTGTCTTTTCAGGGCGAACAGCTTCTGTAGAAATTATCGAAGAAGAAAAGGCGGTACCAAATGCGAAAATAATAGATCAGATTAAAATCGCAGCTGAACAGGTATTGGGGGATGAAGGAAGTATTGAAGAGTTCAAAATAGGGAATGTAGAATTCAGTCACATCGACGAGGATGACCAACAAGTGTTCCTCTTAACTTATTCGATGAAGCCCAAAGACCCAGAAAATTATATGTTAATCGGTGGCGGAGTGGAAGGAAAAGATGGATGGATACATGAAAAAACAAAATTCGTAACAATTACACAAAAGAGCTTTATATTTAGCGATAATCCAACCTCGGGAGATTAGAAATTTAGTAGTCCGCTTAATCGTTCGGTTGGATAAAAAAGAAGCACTTATGATTCTTTCTGAAGAATCGTAGGTGCTCTTCCTTTATCATGCCATTTTTTCATCGCTAGGCTGGCAGCAGAGCTTCCCTTCCCCAGACTCTAAAGCACTCTTTAGACTGCTTAGTACACCTCTCCAAGCACTTTTGTGCCAATCAATTGCTTCCTTCCATAATTCATTGTTCTGGAAGCCAGTATGTTGAATCATTATTCGCGTGTTTTGCTCATCTAACTCCTCTAACTTTACCTGTACTTCTGTTAAATGGTCTTCAGTATTCATTAAATCTTTAAATTGATCTGGTCCCTTCCAAGTAAAACTGAGGGAGTCCTTATCAATCATCTCAAGGATCTTGCATCCCTTAGTATTCATTTGCTCCGTATTCCCTGGAATGAAATAAAGCTCGTAGCGTCCAGATATACAAGCTTCTATATTAGCTGCAGGTGCAAACCATTGAGTTACACGGTCTTGGATGGTCCAAGCATACCATACTAATTCCTTGGAAGAGGAGACGGTAATTTCTTCTGTAATAAAGACGTTAGATGTGTCCATAAATACCTCCTAAAGTTATCGTTATATTCATTATCCAGCACTGTTTATTTATTCGAAATTTTATATTAATATATCAATTGTGTTCAAAGTGCTCTAAATATTCTTTATAACGAAACTTATCTCATGTAGAATAGAGCGTATAGGTAACAAAATAATAGAAGGGGAGGCGGGTTTCATGACAATAGAAAGCATGAGACAAACGAATTTCCAAGAGGCTACAAAGGAAAAATGGGAAGAAGTAGCATTAAAATCACTTAAAGGGAAATCATTAGATACTCTAACTACGAAAACAATTGAAGAGATTATTTTGAAACCGCTTTATCAATTAACAGACTTAGAATCTGTTTCTGAAAACCAAGTAACTATTATTAGAGAATCTAAGGTATCCGGTAACTGGTCTATTGCACAAGAGGTTTCCGGTAACACCGTAGATCAAGTTTTAGAAGATATGAAGAATAGTTTAGATAGAGGTAATGAGGTAATTCGCTACAAAGTGAAAAAAGACCACTTATGGAGCGAGGAGCAGCTTACAGAATTACATAAGTATACAGAGCAGACAAAAATCATCGTGGATGTAAAGGAAAACCCTTCCTTTGTAAGTAAAATAAAAGGACTACAATGCTTTGTAATAGGTGGGAGTGAAGAACATTCCTATATAGATGGGGTAAAGGTACATAAAGATGGGGGAGATGCTGTTAGTGAGCTAGTAAGTGTCTTGCTACAAGCAGATGAACGTTTGAACGAATCAGGCATAGCTACCCTTACTAATAACAGTCTGGTGCACTTTGCAATGGACACAAATTTCTTTATGGAAATTGCGAAACTTCGTGCGTTCCGCATTCTATGGAAAGCATTTGGAGAAGCAAATGGGGAAGATCATATGAAAGCTATCCCTATCCTAGCGGAAACTTCTCTACGTTCATTTTCCGTGTTAGACCCGTATGTTAACCTACTAAGAGCAGGTAACAGTACACTTTCGGCAGTATTAGGTGGAGCCGACTATATTACTGTGCTGCCATATGATTATTTAACAGGAGAAACAGCAGCTTCTAAAAGATTTGCTCGCAATATCCAGCTGATGATTAAAGAGGAAACGCATATAGGTAGAGTGATAGATGCAGTCGGCGGCTCCTATTATATAGAAACTATTACAAATGAGCTTGTAAGAAAGAGTTGGAATTTGTTTATAGAGCTTGTGAAAGACGAGCCTTCTATACGTGAAGAGAAGCTAAAACAACGAACACAACAAAAGTGGGAAGAGCAATTATCGGCTGTAGCAACAAGGAAGAAATCGTTAATTGGAACGAATATTTATGCCAACCCGTCTGATCAGTTTACAAAGGTTCAAAAGGGTGAAGATTACAAAAGACTAGCGGAGCCTTTTGAAAACTTGAAAGAAGGCTTTCAAAATAACCCCTTAAAAGCAGCAATTTTACCTTATGGCACGCTTAAGGAATATAAAGCTCGGTTAGATTATGTTAGTGGCTTTTTAACTTCCATTGGTGTCGTACCAATTGTTTCTCCTTCCAACATGAAGCCATTCGATCTACAGGCTTGGATAAACGAAAATGACATACAGTACGCGGTATTCGTAGGAAATGATGAACAAACAGCAGGACTAGTTCCCGCACTTCTGAACGAAAAAATCACTATTCCATTAGATGTAGCAGGTAAGTTTGAGGAATATGAGGACTGGCTAGAGGCAGGTCTTTCTGGACGCATATTCGCTGGTCAATCTTTACTAGAGAAAGGGAAAGAGCTTCTCGACCTTGCACAGGGAGGATTACAAAAATGAAAACATCTAAGTATGAGCAAATCTCCATAGACAAAGTAATAGAGAAAGCAGCCAATCCTTCTAGGGAGGATAAAAGCTTTCGAACGAATGAAGGGATTTCATTAAAGCCTGTTTATACAAAAGACGATATTGCTGGCGTAAAACACTTGAAGGATCTTCCTGGTATTGCCCCAAATACGAGAGGACCATACCCTACTATGTATGTTTCCAAGCCATGGACAGTCAGACAGTATGCAGGATTTTCTACTGCCGAGGAAAGTAATGCATTTTATAGAAGAAACCTTGCAATGGGACAAAAGGGTTTATCCGTCGCATTCGACCTTGCAACTCACAGAGGGTACGACTCAGACCATGAGAGGGTTACTGGGGATGTTGGAAAAGCGGGGGTAGCTATTGATTCTGTAGAAGATATGAAAATATTATTCGATGGAATTCCGCTAGACCAAATGTCCGTTTCTATGACGATGAATGGTGCTGTTCTACCTATTATGGCATTTTATATCGTGACAGCTGAAGAACAAGGTGTATCACCTGAACAGCTTGCTGGCACTATACAAAATGACATTTTGAAGGAATACATGGTGAGAAATACTTATATTTATCCACCAGAAATGTCGATGAAAATTATTGCAGATATATTTGCCTATACGGCTAAGCAAATGCCAAAGTTTAACTCCATTTCTATCTCCGGCTATCATATGCAAGAAGCAGGGGCGACTGCGGATATTGAGCTTGCTTATACACTAGCAGATGGGCTTGAATATGTTCGAACTGGTATTCAAGCAGGGATAGACATAGATAAGTTTGCACCAAGAGTTTCTTTCTTCTGGGCTATCGGAATGAACTACTTTATGGAAATTGCAAAAATGAGAGCAGCGAGACGTATGTGGGCACAAATGATGCAAAGCTTTGACCCGAAAAATCCAAAGACGTTGGCTTTGCGTACACATTCCCAAACTTCTGGCTGGAGCTTGACAGAGCAGGATCCATTTAACAATGTAACGAGAACACTTATTGAAGCAAATGCTGCTGCCATGGGTCACACGCAATCACTACATACAAACGCACTGGATGAAGCGATTGCCCTGCCTACAGATTTTTCTGCACGTATTGCTAGAAACACTCAGCTTTTCCTTCAAGAAGAAACAAACATGACAAAGGTGATTGATCCATATGGTGGTTCTTATTATGTGGAAAAGCTAACAGAAGAACTAATGGAAAAAGCGTGGAAGCTGATAGAAGAAATCGAGAACCTAGGTGGAATGGCAAAGGCTATCGAAACTGGCCTTCCAAAAATGAAAATTGAAGAGGCGGCTGCTAAGAGACAAGCACAAATTGATTCGGCGAAAGAAACAATCGTGGGTGTCAACAAATATCGATTAGAGCAAGAGGATGCTATAGATATTTTAGACATCGATAATACAGTGGTGCGTCAAAAACAGATGGAACGTTTGGCTAAGGTGAAGGCGGAGCGAGACGAAAAGGCTGTTCAAGAAGCACTGGCTTCTCTTACAGAAGCAGCAAGAACCGGAGAAGAGAATTTACTTGCAGCAGCAGTAGAGGCAGCAAGAAGACGTGCAACATTAGGGGAAATTTCTGATGCGATTGAGGTTGTATCTGGTAGACATAAGGCGGTGATTCGATCAGTGAGTGGTGTTTATAGTTCGAATTTTAATGATGAGGAAGAGCTACGTCTTGTAAAGCAGATGTGTGAGGACTTCAAAGAAAATGAAGGAAGACGTCCAAGAATTCTCATTGCTAAAATGGGGCAGGATGGGCATGATCGTGGAGCAAAGGTAGTAGCGACAGCATTTGCTGACATGGGCTTTGACGTGGACATCAGTCCTTTATTCCAAACACCTGCGGAAACTGCACAGCAAGCAGTAGAGAATGATGTGCATGTTGTTGGGGTCAGCTCCCTTGCAGCAGGGCATCGTACATTAGTGCCGGCTTTAAAAGAGGAACTAGCGAAGCTTGGAAGAGAGGATATCATTATCGTGGTTGGTGGTGTAATTCCTGCTCAGGATTATGATTTCTTGCGTGAGAATGGAGCAAGTGCAATATTTGGGCCAGGTACAGTTATTCCAGTTTCAGCTCAACGAGTGATTGAAGAAATTTATAGAAGACTGGGTTATGAGGAAGTGAGCGAATAATGACAGAAGAGGAGAAATCTTCCCTGGAAGTTCGGCACGGAGTAGTCTCTAAACATGATGGCATGAACAAGTCTCCTAGAAAGATATTTAAGAAAAAAAGTAAGCTTGAAATTAATGAACAAGAATTTATCGAAAAGCTACAAGCCGGATCAAGGCTTCATTTAGCAAAGGCAATAACCTATACAGAAAGCACAGCAACTGATTATCGAGATATCGGTCAGAGTCTACTAAAAAAGCTGTTACCTTCTACCGGAAACAGTATCAGAATAGGGATTACGGGTGTTCCGGGTGTTGGGAAAAGTACATTTATAGAGGCTTTTGGGAAACTACTGTGTGACAAAGGGCACAAGGTTGCGGTGCTTGCAATTGACCCTAGCTCCTCCTTAACAGGGGGGAGTATTTTGGGTGATAAGACAAGAATGGAAGAGCTTGCAAAGCATCCGAATGCATTTATTCGGCCTTCACCATCAGCCGGTACACTAGGTGGTGTGCACAAGAAATCGAGAGAGACCATGCTCCTTTGTGAAGCGGCAGGCTACGATGTCATTCTAGTCGAGACGGTTGGTGTTGGCCAAAGCGAGACGATTGTACGAGGAATGGTAGACTTCTTTATGCTGCTTGCTTTAACAGGTGCTGGTGACGAGCTACAGGGCATGAAAAAGGGAATCATGGAGCTTGCCGATGCAATTGTCGTCAACAAAGCAGATGGCTCAAACGAAGCTTTAGCCAAGAAAACAGCAGCAGAATTTGAACAAATCCTTCATTTCCTAGCTCCTGCTTCTCCAAATTGGGTTACTCCCGCACTCGCTGTTTCCTCCTTATATAAATCAGGGCTGGAAGAGGTATGGGAGACAATCCGAAAGTTTGAGAGAGAAATGAAATCAGCAAATTATTGGGATAAAAGAAGAAAAGAGCAGACAATCGAATGGTTTAAAACAATGATTGTCGATAAACTATACGAGGACTTTTTTTCGTCGAATCAAAAGAAAGAGAAAATGAGTGCTTTAGAGGATATGGTACGTGAAGAGAAGATGACAGTCTCCCAGGCGGTGGAAGAGTTATTTTCCTCGAATTCTAACCAATAATCTGCTAAGATAATAACTGGAAAAGGAGTGTTTTTAATGAATATGGATTTTAACTTACTCATGAACGATATGATTATACAAGCAAGAAATGAAATGGAAGCGAGCGGCTACGAGCAGCTTACAACTCCAGAAGAGGTTGACGCAGCATTTGCTCGTCCTGGTACTACACTTGTAATGATTAACTCTGTATGTGGATGTGCAGGCGGAATTGCTCGTCCAGCTGCTGCTAACGCTGTACATTATGATAAGAGACCTGATCATTTAGTAACGGTGTTCGCAGGCCAAGATAAGTTAGCTACTCAGCAAGCTCGTAACTTATTTGGAGATGATCACTTACCATCATCACCATCTTTTGTGTTATTAAAGGATGGCCAAGCTGTTGCGGAAATCGGACGTCATGAAATAGAAGGACATGCGCCTACCTCTGTTATTAATCACTTACAGGCTTTATTTGAAGAATATTGTGATGAGGTTTAAGAGCATCCTTTGGCATGAGAAATGCTGAAATGGATAAAAAGAAACAGCGGAAGCAATTTGCTCCCGCTGTCTTTTTAATTAGAGAATAAAGCTTAAACCGAATAATAGTGTCGACATGACCATTACTAGAATCATCATATAGATTACGATTTTACGAAATGTTTGATTGCGCATGAAAATTCTCTCCTCCTGATTGTAACTCTATTTTATCAAAAACGAAAAAAACTACAAGAGGTGGAGATTTCTTTTTGAAATATGTACAATAGAGTAGTGAATAATCTAACAAATAAGGAAGTGGAAAAAATGGACAAAGTAGATCATATTGGAATAGCAGTAAAAAGTATTGAAGCAAGTCTTCCATATTACACAGATGTGTTAGGGCTTTCACTTATACATATTGAAGAAGTAGTTTCTGAGAAAGTAAGAGTTGCCTTTATCGATAGCGGAAATATAAAGCTAGAACTTTTACAGCCAATGGATGAAACAAGTACCATCCACTCCTTTTTAGAAAAAAAGGGTGAAGGAATCCATCATATTGCCTTTGGCGTGACAGGGATTCAGGAGAGACTAGATGAGCTGAAAAACAAGGGAGTACGCCTCATTCAAGAAATACCAAAGATCGGTGCTGGTGGAGCACAAGTTGCTTTTATCCATCCTAAATCTTCTGGTGGTGTGTTATACGAGTTATGTGACAAATCGAAGGGGGCAAAATAACAATGGATATCTACGAAAAAATTAATGATTTATATGATCGTAAGCGTAAGATTGAGCTTGGTGGTGGAGATGCTCGAATTGAAAAGCAGCATGAAAAGGGAAAACTTACTGCCCGTGAGAGAATCGAGTTACTTGTGGATGAAGGAACCTTTGTGGAACTAAATCCATTTATCCAGCATCGTACCACGGACTTTGGCATGAACAAGCAAGAGGGTCCTGGAGATGGTGTTGTAACTGGTTATGGTAAAGTAAATGGGAGACCTATTTATTTATTCTCACAAGATTTTACCGTTTTCGGTGGTGCGCTTGGAGAAATGCACGCTCTAAAAATATCCAATGTAATGGACCTTGCTGCAAAGAATGGGGCGCCATTTGTCGGGTTAAATGATTCAGGTGGGGCACGTATCCAAGAAGGGGTAGTATCTTTAGATGGATACGGACAAATTTTCTACCGCAATGCAATTTATTCTGGAGTTATCCCGCAAATTTCTGTTATTCTAGGACCATGCGCAGGAGGAGCTGTTTATTCCCCTGCAATTACGGATTTTGTTTTTATGACAGATGAGACAAGTCAAATGTTTATCACAGGTCCAAAGGTTATTGAAACTGTAACTGGTGAAAAAATTTCATCTGAGGATCTAGGTGGATCAAAAGTACATAATACGATTAGTGGTAATGCCCATTTCCGAGGCAAAACAGAAGAAGAAGTGCTTGCAAGTGTTCGTGAGCTTTTAAGCTATCTTCCGCAGAACGCAGAAGAGAAGCCACTAGTTGCTTCAGTTGATGTGGAGGACGACTACCGTCCAGATTTAGCAGATATTGTCCCATTTGAGGCAATTAGACCATATGATATTCGCAATGTTATTAATCAAGTAGTAGATCAAGGGTCTTTTCTAGAAGTTCATAAGGAATTTGCTAAAAACATTGTGGTTGGATTAGCGCGTATCAAAGGAGAAGTAGTTGGCTTGGTATGTAATCAGCCAAAAGTGATGGCTGGCGGATTAGACATTGACTCTTCCGACAAGGCAGCTAGATTTATTCGTTTCTGTGATTCATTTAACATCCCTCTTATCACATTTGAGGATGTGACAGGTTTCTTCCCAGGCATTAAGCAGGAGCATGGTGGAATAATCCGACATGGTGCGAAAATTCTCTATGCATATTCTGAAGCTACGGTACCTAAGATGACAGTAATACTGCGTAAGGCATACGGCGGGGCCTATGTAGCACTAAACTCTAAATCTATTGGTGCTGATCTTGTATTTTCTTGGCCAAATGCGGAAATAGCTGTAATGGGTCCTCAAGGAGCAGCTAACATTATTTTCGCTCGTGAGATAGCTGGAAGTGAGAATCCTGAAAAAACAAGAGCAGAGAAAATAGAGGAGTATCGTGAAAAGTTTGCGAATCCATATGTTGCAGCGTCAATGGGAATGGTCGATGATGTCATTGATCCAAGGGAAACAAGGATTAAACTGATTCAAGCGTTAGAAATGATGAGAAATAAAAAAGAAGAAAGACCAAAGAAAAAACATGGGAACATCCCATTATAAAAAGGAGTTATCCTAAATGGATCGTTTAGTAAAAGAATTTATAGAGTTAGTACAAATAGATTCTGAAACAAAGCATGAAGACAAAATAGCTCCTGTACTAATGGATAAGCTAAAAAATCTTGGCTTTTCCGTCCTTCAGGATGATTCCGCAGCAAAAACGGGTCATGGAGCTGGAAATATCATTGGAACTTTAAAGGGAACGAAGCAGGATAAAGATGCCATATACTTTACCACGCATATGGACACAGTTGTTCCGGGCAAAGGTATTAAACCAGTTATAAAAGAAGATGGCTACATCTATTCTGATGGAACAACTATACTCGGAGCTGACGACAAGGCTGGAATTGCCGCATTCTTCGAAGCAATTAGACGAATAAAAGAAGAAGGAATTGAGCACGGAGACATTCAAGCAGTGATTACAGTCGGTGAAGAAAGCGGACTAGTAGGAGCAAAGGAATTAGACCCTTCTCTACTTACTGCAAAGTATGGCTATGCAATTGATAGTGACGGAGAAGTTGGTGGAATTGTAAATGCAGCTCCTTTTCAAGCCAAATTATGGACTACCATTATAGGAAAGACAGCACATGCTGGAGTAGCGCCAGAAAAAGGTATTTCTGCGATAACTCTCGCTGCAAAAGCTATTTCAGCTATGAAGCTTGGTAGAATTGATGAAGAAACAACGGCAAATATCGGTAGATTTGAGGGTGGACAGGCCACAAATATCGTCTGTGATACAGTTCACATACTATCAGAGGCTCGTTCGATAGATAAGAATAAGTTAGATCAGCAGGTTGAGCATATGGTTAACACCTTTTCTGAAGTTGCAGAAAAGCTAGGAGGAAAAGCAAAAACGGAAACACAGCTTATGTATCCAGGCTTCCGTTTTGAAGAAGACCATCAAGTAGTAGAAGTAGCCAAAAAAGCAGTAGAGCGAATTGGAAGAACTCCAGATATTAAAACTAGTGGTGGAGGCAGCGATGCGAATGTGATTGCAGGCTTTGGGATTCCAACAGTTATCCTTTCAGTGGGCTATGAAGAAATTCACACAACGAACGAGCGTATGCCTGTGGCAGAGCTACAAAAATTGGCTGATCTATTGGTAGAAATTATAAAGGTAGCTGCAGAATAAGGAACGGAGGGTCGCTATGTCTAGTGAAAAAGTAGTTGTCTTTCAATGTGGCAATGAAGATTATGCTGTAGGAGTAGAGCACGTAGTATCCATTGAAAAAATTGATCATATTAATCCAATTCCTCATATGCCTGAGTATTTAATTGGATTAATGAAAATAAGAGGAGAGCTTATGCCAATCCTGGATTTTGAGCAAATACTATACAACCGCAGTGGCTTGAAAAATGAGAATGCTCGAATCGTTACAATGCTTACGAAAGACCTAAGTTATGGTATCCTAGTAAGAGAAGCAAAAGAAATATTAGACATACCTCATGAGAATCTGAAACAAATGGGTTTAATGAATTACTCAAAGACCCAGTATTTCACCAGTATAGCCAATCTAGAAAATCGGATGATTACAGTTGTAGACCCGAGTATTTTAGTAAGATCATTGGATGGAATTAAAGAGATTCAAGCTTATTTAGAAGAGGAAAAGAGTAAACAATAGGTTAACTTTCCAAATTTGGAGAAGGTAGCTATAAGGCTGCCTTCTTTTCAATGAGGTGATGGGATGAAGCGGACAAGTAGAATTATTTTTCATGTTGATATGAATAGCTTTTATGCTTCTGTCGAGCAAGCTCACAATCCATCTCTAAAAGGAAAGGCTATAGCTATTGCTGGAGATCCCAAGCAACGAAGGGGTATATTGGTTACCTGCTCTTATGAGGCAAGGGCTAAAGGAATATATACCACTATGTCTGTTTGGGAAGCCAAACGTAAGTGTCCAGATTTGATTCTTCTCCCACCTGATTTCTCAAAATATCGAGCTGCCTCTAAAGCGATGTTCGATATTCTTCGTTCTTATACTCCACTAGTTGAACCAGTCTCCATTGACGAAGGCTATATGGATGTTACACAAATTTCTGGTAACCAGGCGATCGAGCTGGCGGAATCTATTCAAAGAAGAATTTTGCGAGAGCTAGATTTACCTTGTTCTATCGGGATAGCCCCAAATAAGTTTTTGGCAAAAACAGCTTCCGATATGAAGAAGCCGATGGGAATCACGGTTTTGCGGAAAAGAGAGCTACCAGAAAAGCTGTGGCCTAAAAAGGTTATAGAGATGCATGGAATTGGTGAGAGTACAGCTCAAAGATTAAACGAGCTTGGAATTTATACTATTGGGGAACTGGCTCATGCAACTCCCGAGCTTCTAAAGAATAAACTCGGTAAGAATGGTATACGGCTTTCTGAAAGAGCAAAGGGAAACGACGAAAGACCTGTTGATCCTGAATCTATCTATGATACAAAAAGTGTAGGGAATTCCACCACCCTTCCCTTTGATGAAACAAATCAGGATGAATTAGAAAGAGTATTAAAAAGGCTTTCTCAAAAAGTAGCAGAAAGACTAGAGGCAAAAAGCTTAGCAGGAAAATCACTTACTGTTCAAATTAGAGATAGTAATTGGAACAATAAAACAAAAAGTAAGACAGTACAAAGTAATTTGTACAAAACGGAAGATATTTTTAATTTAGCAAAGCAACTGTTCTTGTCTGCTTGGAATAGTGAGCCTATTCGTCTGTTAGGAGTAACGGTCAATAATGTGGTGGATTTAGAAGAAACAGTTGAACAGCTTTCTATTTTTAACTACGAGGAGCATGCAAAGGAAGAGCCGATATTAAAGCTAGTCGAGCAGCTTCAAAGTAAGTATGGAAAGGAAACTATTAAAAGAGGTATTAAATTAAAAAAGAAGCCTTCCATGGAATCGAAAACAAGCTTTAGCAAAGACTTTTTAGATGATCATGATAAGGAATAACCTTGGATATGTTTAGTTTTATTGTTCGTTAAAAAGAATTGGTAACAATTTCAGTAAATATATCCAAATAATAGGAATAGGAGTATTGTGATGAAAGAAAATAAAGTTTTAGAATTAGTTCGAAGAATTATCCCAATCGTTATAGGGGCAGCGTTAGCGGGTTATGCACTTGAAGCAGTGCTTATCCCTAACGCTGTCATCGATGGTGGAGTAACTGGTGTTAGTATTATGGGGAATTACTTATTTGATATTCCACTTGGTATATTACTATTTGTCTTAAACATTCCTTTTGTTTATTTGGGATATAAGCAAGTTGGGAAAACTTTTGCGATTTTGAGTGTGATTGGGATTGGGGCTTTGTCCATCTCGACAACTCTTATGCATCATATTAATCCAATCTTAAGCGCAAATGATCCGCTACTGGTTGTTCTCTCTGGTGGGGTGCTATTAGGATTAGGGATCGGGATAGTTTTACGTAATGGTGGTGCCCTAGATGGCGCAGAAGTTTTAGCGGTATTAATATCACGTAAAATTCCTTTTTCCGTTGGAGATGTTATTCTATTTATTAATGCTTTTATCTTTATAGGAGCAGGCTTTATTTATGGCTTAGAGAGTGCCCTTTATTCGGCAACAACCTACTACATTGCAAAAGTAGTGATAGATGTTGTTCAGGTTGGTCTAGAAAGATCGAAATCTGTACGTATTATTAGCAAGCATTCGGAAGAAATCGGATCAGCTATTCAAGATCGTCTAGGGCGTGGAGTTACCTATTCTCAAGGTCGAGGTGGTTTCTCGAATGAGACGATGGATATTGTTACTTGTGTGATTACTAGAATGGAAGAGAATAAGCTATTGTCTATTGTAAAGCATTTTGATCCAAGTGCGTTTGTGGTAATTACAGATGTTGCAGAGGTACGTGGTGGAAGCTTCAAGAAACGAGATATTCACTAATTGTAGAAGTTAACAAAACCTTTCTTTTAAGTGGAAAGGGGCAGGGAAAATAGAAAGATTAGCACTTGTGATTCTATCTAAGGATATGAATCATGAGTGCTTTCTTATTTTGAAGCCTTCGGTTCTTCGCTGCGTCGGACGCTTGGAGTGGAGGCCAACAGGATGTTGGTCAGGAAAACGTTGTCACAGGATGTGACGTTCTTAGTTTTCCCTCCCCTAGGCAAGCCAGCACCCAACTCTTACGCGCGTGGTTGTGCTGTCTTGCCTGTCACCTGCTCCGAACCAATAGTATTTCCTACTAGAAATTGATTTTGACTAATAAATTCTTGAAAGAAGAAACCTATTGCTCTAAAAGGAGTATTTAGAGAAGAAGCGATGAAAGAAGTGGAAAGCAGAGGGATTTTGTTCTACACTTATAAATATATATGTGACATACAGATTGGATGTAGGGTAAATGGAGTTAGAATTTTTAGGGACAGGGGCTGGGATGCCCTCTAAGCATAGAAATACCTCTTCACTAGCGATGAAGCTTTTAGAGGAGAGAGGAACTTTCTGGTTGTTTGATTGTGGGGAAGCAACCCAGCATCAGATTCTTCATACGACCTTAAAGCCAAGAAAATTAGAGAAGATATTTATCACACATTTACATGGTGATCATATTTATGGGCTGCCTGGATTAATAGGATCTCGTTCTTTTTTAGGAGGGGAGGAGCCACTCACTATTTATGGACCGAAAGGATTAAAGAGTTGGCTTGATCTATCATTGGATATATCTCAAACTCATCTGAAATATCCTTTACATATTGAAGAGATAGAGGAAGGGGTTGTCTTTGAGGATTCTTCTTTTATCGTAGAATCCTTGCTTTTAGAGCATGTTATCCCGTGCTTCGGATATAAAGTAACGCAAAAGCCTCTTCCTCCAGAGTTATTAATTGAAAAAACAGATGCCTTGGGAGTACCGAGGGGTCCGCTTTTACGGGAACTGAAGGCGGGAAATGATATAGAGTTAGAGGATGGTCGTGTGATTCGAAGTAAGGATGTAACAGGTGAGGAAAAGCCAGGCTTTCAGGTAACTGTACTGGGAGATACGAAGTATAGTGAAAATTCGATAAAGCTTAGTCGAGGTGCTGACATTGTTATTCACGAGGGGACATTTGATCGAACGACCTCCGAGCTAGCGGGGCAATATGGACATTCCACCATTATAGATGCTGCCAATGTTTGTAAAGAAGCAGAGGCAAAAAATTTAATTATTAATCATATCAGTGCACGCTTCCTTCCTCAGGACATAAAAGAAATACTTGCACAGGTACAGCATTATCCGTTTCCTATATTTTTAGCAGAGGATTTTCAGCAATTTGAATGGAAGGATCAAACGCTCATAAAACAAAATAACTCGTAAAGCCACTTTTACTAAGTGTAAAACTCGGTGTCGAAAACTTTCGGCTACCGAGTTTTTTTGTTACTTTTTTTCAAGAATTACTAGCAAAAATGTAGCAAAAGGACCTAAAAACAGGGATATGAGAAACCAATTTAATCCACTTCTGTTTTTACCCTGTGCTATTCCTGCATTGATCAGCATAAGAGTACCCCAACCAACTGCATACGAATTATCCATTTGTTCAACCACACTTTCTATTTATCATATTGTTTACCAAGAATTCTCGATTTGTTTTGGGCAGCATCAATACAAGCAAAGATAGCTTCATCAACTTTATATTGAATAAGCTGTTCAATTCCAGCTTCTGTTGTACCTCCTGGGCTGGTAACTCTTTTTCTCAGCTCCTTAGGCTCCGCTTCTCCATTTTTCAGCATTTCCACAGCTCCCTCCATCGTTTGGATAAATAGATCCCGTGCAATTTTAGGGTGAAGGTCATGCTGCACTGCTGCCTTTTCAAATTGTTCTGCAAAATAATATAAGTAGGCAGGCCCACTTCCGGATAGCGCTGTTACTATGTGCATATCCTCTTCTTCAACAAGCTCTACGGTGCCAATTGCTTGTAGAAGGTCTGTGATTAGCTGCTGTTGATCACCAGTCACCAGCTTGTTCCAACAGATAGCAGAAGCACTCAAGCCTACAGAAGCGGAGGTGTTTGGCATCACTCTTGCAACTGGTCTATCTCCTAAAAGAGAGGAAAGTGTCTGAATAGACACACCAGCAACGACAGATATGATAGCTGCACTCTGAGAGAGGAAAGGTTTGATTTCCTGACAAGCACTGTTCACGTCCTTTGGTTTGACTGCTAGTACGACCAAGTCAGCCTCTTTGAGGGCTATCCTTTTAGGGCAAACAATCTGTATTTGATACGTTTGTTTTAATTTGTTCAGCTGATCAACATCAGATCGATTCATCACAAACATATCTTTGGGAGCTATCTTTTTTTCCTTCAGTATTCCCTTGATTAATGCCTCTGCCATAGAGCCTGCTCCCACAAAAACAATCCTTCTCAAGCCAATTCCTCCTTTTCTATTTGAACATAAAAAGACGCTATCATCCTCATCTATAAGGACGAAAGCGTCTACTTCCGCGGTACCACCTACATTTACTGGAATAACCAGTACATCTCTTGTCTCCTTATCGCGAAGTCACGACTATGTTTTCATAGTAGCTCAGAAGCAGGTTCTACAAATGAGCGGGAGGTGAAACTTTCAGCGGGTCATTTCACTCTCTTTTCTCCATCAAGTTGTATACTAGTCTTCGTCTTGGCTTAAATTTTTTGATTAATGAAATTATAGAGAACTGAGATAGAAAAGTCAATACTAGTTAGTGACTGTCTCCATAAAAAAAGGTACAATAAAATGAATAGTCATTCATATCGTAAGGAGTTTTTCGATGATACATAAAATTACATTACCTACCCCTTTTGCAGTTGGAGATGTAAACGCTTATTTGATGAAGGGTGACTCTCTAACATTAGTGGATGCGGGTACAAAGACAGAGGAGGCTTTGCTGGCTCTTCAAAAAGGAATAGAAGAGGTTGGCTATCAAATAAGTGATGTGGAGCAGGTAATACTGACGCACCATCATCCAGATCACGCTGGTTTAGTCGATTATTTTCCAAACGCAAAGCTTTTTGGTCATAGCTATAACCAAGTTTGGCTGGAAAAAGAGGAAGCATTTTTTCAATATCATGATGATTTTTATACCAAATGCTTGCTAGAGGAAGGGGTACCCACCGAATATCTGAATTGGGTGAAGAAGATGAGAAGGCCCATCCATTTTATAGGCAATAGAAAGCTAGATAGTTTTTTAAAGGAAAATGATTCTGTGCCTGGGCTACCTGGTTATAAGGTGATAGAAACTTTAGGACATGCGCAAAGTCATATTTCCTTATGGAATGAAAAAGAAGGAGTTCTCATAGGAGGAGATCATATTTTAGATAAAATATCCTCTAATCCATTAATTGAACCACCACTTCCTATAGGCGCGCCAAGACCGAAATCTATGCTTCAATACAACGCCTCCTTGAAAAAGGTTCAGCTATTGGATGTTCGAAAGGTGTATGCTGGTCATGGAGACGAAGTAGAAGGGGTTTCTAGTCTCATTTCCTACCGATTAGAGCGACAAAGGGAGAGAGCTTTGAAGGTGTTAGAAATGGTGAAAGAAGGAGAGAAAACGGTTTATCAGCTTACCCAGCAGCTTTTTCCAAAGGTTTATGAAAAGGAGCTGGGCCTTACGCTATCGGAAACCATTGGCCAGCTGGATTTTTTAATGGATGAGCAGCTTATACGTGAACGTCGAGATGAAAGAGGTATCCTTTATTATGAAGTATGCTAAAAAAATCTTAGTGACTGGTGCCACTAGTGGCGTTGGTTTGTTATTAGTACAGAGACTAAAGCAAGAGGGACATGAGGTTTGGGCTACTGGTAGAAACAGAGAAGTGTTAGAGAACCTCCAAGAGCAAGGAATCCAAACAATACAAGCTGATTTAGCATCTGTTGAATCCTATGAGGAGCTTTTTGCAAGGGTTGGTGTGCCAGATACAGTTGTCCTGAATGCGGGTATTGGAACCTTTGCATATCTAACCGATCTGCCTGAAAGCAAAATAAATGATATGCTACAGATCAATGTGTCAGCCCCTATCAAATTATCTAAGTATTTTGCAGAGAAAATGAAGGAAAGAGGTAGGGGACACTTAATTTTCATCGCATCGCAAGCCGGTAAGGTAGCAACCCCAAAGGCCTCTGTCTATGCTGCTACCAAGCATGCGATATTGGGCTTTGCAAATGCAGCGCGGATGGAGCTTAAGGAGCATGGCATTTTTGTTTCTACTATTAATCCAGGTCCGATCGACACGCCATTCTTAGATTTGGCAGATCAAACCTCTACCTATCGAAACAGAATGAAGAGCCATCTCTTGCAGCCGGAACAAGTAGTGCGAGCAATCATGAAAGTGATAGAAAAACCAAAAAGAGAAGTAGATATCCCTTTCTATATGAGCATAACGAGCAGGCTATATGCAGTCATGCCAAAGACAGTGGAAACCTTAGGAAAAAGCTTTTTCACTAAAAAATAAGGAGGAGTATATGAGTTTTTATTGGAACGACCTGCCTAAGTCTTTTCGAAAACAAGTGTACGAATTAAACAAGGAAGTGAAAGATAAGATAGGGAGTCAGTATGTGGGAGCCTATATACATGGCTCTCTCGCTTTAGGTGGGTTTCAGCTTAACTCTAGTGACCTGGATTTGCTAATTGTTGTTCAAGATGAATCAAGCAAGCAAGTAAAAGAAAATATCACTAAGCTTTTTCTTCTACGCTCTACAAAAACATTTCCAATTGAAGTAAGTATCCTTTCGGTGAACCATCTAACTAGCTGGACGCATCCATCATCGTTTACCTATCATTTTAGTGAATACTGGAGAGCATTTTACGAAGGCAATAAAACGTATCAGGATATCCCTGTACAGAAAGATCCTGATTTGGCAGCTCACTTAACAGTTGTAAAACATGCTGGAATCGTATTAGAGGGGCCAGAAATAGAGTCGATATTTCCTTTGATTCCACGAGAGGATTACGTAGATGCACTTCTCCATGATATTCAAGATGGCTTACATAGGATAGAGGAAAATCCGAATTACTATGTGCTGAATTTGTTGCGGGTATATAAGTACTTATGTGATGGATCTATTATCGGAAAGAGGGCAGGTGGCAAATGGGGGATATCAGCATTTCCTTCACATAGTCAAACGATAAAAGAGGCATTAGCAATATATGAGGGGAAGGATAGCTGCATAAATAAGAATGGACTGCTGGCCTTTCAACAGGAAATGAGCAGACTACTAAGCCCATTTTTACAAGCGAAGAAAAACCGAAATTATGTATGAGAGTGTCGGTACCAGCGACTTTGCTTTATCGACACTCTTTAGGTTCTTTTATACAAAAGAACCTAATTTGACATGTAAATTTATTAGCTTGCTCTTTGCTGGTATTTGTTTAATAATCTGTCAAGCTCTTGACTACAGGCTACGACAGCAGGATGCGATAATCCAAGGTCGTTAGCCTTTTTATACATGTCTTGTTGTTTGATCCCTATCTCTGTAAGAAGAGATTTGTACATTACGCTTTGTTTCACCAAAAGTTCCTCCATACATGAAATTTAGCTTCGAATAAAGTCAGTAAAGTGAAAGAAATAGAAGCAACTTTCCTAGTATAAAATACTTTTTTTAAGAAGTTTGTCAGTTCATGCAAGAAATAATAAAAACTTTTCGCTATATATCGCCTAAAAATACCATGTTTAAAGGTATTTCTATTACAAAATCCGACTCTTTCTTGACTAAATATGCCGTTTTCTGTTCTTTAGAGCAGATGATCTTATAAAGCGTGCCGTTCACAAAATGAAGCGCTGCACTATCTTGAATCCCATAGCCATTCCCAATTGTTTGATCACTTATTAGCTTGTGAAAGGCTGGTCTTCTTTCATTTTCACCATCGTAATGCGGACAAACACTCCCAGATAGAAAACCAAGTCCATTAATTGGATAAAGCTCTCCATTCTTTGGATTAGTAACTCCCTCCTCGAACCAGCAGATAGCTCCTGCACTTAAGCCTGCTAGGATAATTCCAGCGTGATAAGCTTTCTCCAGGATGTTATCAAGGCCCCATTCTTTCCAGAGGACCAGCATGTTACGTGTGCTGCCACCCCCTACATAGATAATATCCTGCTCCATAATAAACTCCTCTAAGTTTTCAAAGTTTGCATCGAACAGGGAAAGATGGGTTGGAGTACAGGGCTGCTGGCGAAAAAAACGATAAAAGCGCTCTATGTAATTGTCCTGATCTCCACTTGCAGTAGGAACAAAACATATTTTTGGCAGCTTCTTTTTTACCAATCCAAGTATATATTGATCTAGCAAAGGGTTGTCTGGCTCCATGGAAAATCCTCCGCCACCCATTGCTATAATTTGTTTATCTGGTCTATTCATTTGTAAAGTCCAGTATTCTGATTAAATTGCCATCTGCATCTTGAAAAATTGCATAGCGACCAGGTGGTATATCTACGGGCTCCTTTACAAACTGTAATTGCTCCTTGCGTTCTTCAAAGAACTGATCAACACTATCCACTAGGAATACTGCTCCTGGTTCAGTTCCATATTCGTCATTTTCAATCATCAGCTGAACATCACTTCCTGGTAGCTTGAAGGCCACTGTATGGTCTCCTTCTCTCCAGGCCTCTTCCAAGCCCAAGGTATCTCTGTAAAATGTGATAGATTTTTTTAAATCCTTTACTGGGTAATCTATAAATGCTAATTTCATCTTTTATTCCTCCTACTTTAAATTTTCAGTCAATTAATTATGTATTACATAAACCGTTTATGTCAATCATAATTTATTTACGTATGTAAAAAAATATGCTATCCTTGTTCTATGAAAAATTGGATTCCGATACCAGGTACAACCAAAGATAAAATTATTCAAGTTGCCATCAGTCAATTTAGTCAAAACGGATACGAACAAACGAATATCGTAGAGCTTGCAAGGGAGGCTGAGGTAACAACAGGAGCAATCTACCATCATTTCGGCTCTAAAGCGAACTTATATGAGTTGATAAGGACCGAGATGGAGCAGAGGATAATCGATCGAATGGAGGGAGCAGCATCATTATTTGATGATAAGGAAGAGGCTTTAAAGGCCGCCCTTATCACTGCACTTAATTTTGCAGTACAAAAAGACCTCTGTTTATTGCTTAGTGAAGAGAAGCCTTATGAGCGGAATCATCATTTTGAGGAGATCATAAAGGATTTTGCAAATGAGGGCCATCTTTACATAGTCATCTTAGCAAGCTGGAAAGCTATCTTGAAAGGCATTCACAAGAAAGTGATTACCCATGAGGAAGGTAAAAAGCTCCTCAACCGATTGTTCCGGTAAAGCATATTTAGTATGGAGTACTTTTATATCATCCATTTGTTGTAGAGACACTTACCTTTTTTCTTTGTAATATTTAGAAAAAGGTAGGTGTCTTTTTATGGATAAATGGCCAGCCGGCATGGATACAGTTCAGGTACGATTTGCACGTCCGACTAATCAATTAAAAGAGATTGTTTCATTTTACGTGGATGGATTAGGATTAACTATTATCGATAGGTTTAAGGACCATGATGGTTATTCAGGAATCATGATAGGATTACCTAATTCTCACTACCATTTAGAATTTACGGAGTATAAGGAGAAAGTATTTTTTCCTCCGCCTAGTAAAGATAATCTTCTCGTATTTTATATGCCTAATTTGGATCAGATTCAGATAAAAATCGCTCACTTACGTCAAATGGGATATGAATGTACAGAGCCAGAAAATCCATACTGGGCTGTAAACGGATTTACAATCGAAGACCCAGATGGATGGAGAATAGTGCTTATGAATACAAATGGCATATAATGATTCTTTGAAGCGCTGAACTTATTATTAAAATCTTATTCATTTTGAGTGTAGTGATGAAAACTTCGCTCTTCGACAAAAAATATAATTATTTCAAAAAAATATTATGATAAATTTTATATTTAGGTCTAAAGTCTTTTTAATATCTTTATGAATAGGTGCATCGACCAAAATGAATTGTAATGAAAATGTAACGTTTAGGTCTTTCCTCTCTCGGGTACGTAATAGTAAGAGCTATTTTAAGAGGGGAGAGGCTAAATATGTGGAAAAGAATCCTATTTATTTCAGAGCACGGTGACCCACTTGAAAAGTTAGGTGGAAAACAAGCTGGAGGTCAAAACAATTACGTAAAAGAACTGGCACTGGCTCTTGGAAGAAGAGGTATTGCTGTGGATGTGGTTACTCATTGGTGTAACCCAGATGCCCCAAGGGTGGAGAAAATAGGGAAATTATCAAGAGTATTCCGCATAGCTGCTGGACATAAAGGATATGTGCCGAAAGCAGAGATATACCACTTACTTCCCGCTTTTTATAAAGAGCTAGAAAAGACATTACCATTACACAGATATGATGTAATTCATTCTCATTACTGGATGTCAGGGCTACTTGGGATGAGAATACAAAGAGAATACGGTATTCCGTTAGTTCACACATCACATTCTCTTGGAATAGCAAAGAAGATGGCTACTGGAAAAGTGGAAGAAAATCGTTTAGAGGCAGAAAAAGCAGTGTTAAAATCTGCAGACAAGGTAATTGCGACTACGGAAACAGAGAAAAATATTATCTTAGATTTTGCTGGTAAAGAAGTAAATGTGGAAGTTGTTTCTATTGGGGTAGCCGAACAATTCCAACAAGCACCTAAGAAAAAAAATACCGAAAAGCCCTTGCTCGTTTATGCGGGTAGATTAGAAGAAACGAAAGGCATTCATACATTGTTAGAAGCCTATAAAAAGCTGAAGACAGAATCACCGGACCTAGAAGTTGATTTGATTTTAGCAGGTGGTAATAAAGAGGAAATTGATTTGGAAAGTGGATTGCCTAAAAATCCAGCCTTGCGTAAACAAATTGAAGGGGTGGAGGATTCAGTTCGCTTTATTGGTCCTCAATCTCAAGATGGACTGAGTGGTTTATTCCAAAAAGCAACGTCGGTTATTGTGCCTTCCTATTATGAGTCCTTTGGTATGGTAGCTGCAGAAGCACAGGCATGCGGTACTCCAGTTATTGCTTCAGCTGTTGGTGGATTAAAGGATGTAGTAGCTGATGGCGAGACGGGGCTCACAGTGGAACCGAAGAATCCTGAGGAGTTATCAGAAGCTATCTCTACATTAGTGAATGATAACCTACTTGCTAGACGTTTAGGTAGAGAAGCGGCAGTAAGAGCAAAGAGATTATTTAATTGGACATCAATTGCACAAAATATGGATAAAACATACGAGGAATTGCTACATGAAAATGATTTCGCAAGTACTATTCACAGATCTTGATGGAACCCTTGTCGGGGACAAGCAAGGTTTACTAGATTTACTAGAATACTATAAGACGCTCCCAGATGAGGTGACAATCGTATATGTTACTGGCAGGCATCGTGATTCTGCCCTTGAGCTAATGAAGGCGGAAGGCTTGCCTACTCCAGCATTCCTAATTACGGATGTTGGTACAAGGATATACAAAGGTCCACAGCTTGAGGAGGATAAAGAGTGGACCCAAAAAATGAATGAGGATTGGGAGCCAAATGCTATAAAGCAACTCATCTTACAGTATCCTAGTATATCTCCACAAACACTTCCAACAGATTGCAGGGTATCCTTCTATGTGTCCAATGAAGAAGTTATACCTTCCATCAAACAACAACTCAACGATAAAGGCTTGTCTCACAAATTAATATTTAGTTCAGGAAGAGATTTAGATATATTACCAAAGGGTAGCGGAAAGGGTTCCGCTATTCAATATATAATTGATCACTATGTTACTCCGGATGCTTCCATCTTAATTGCAGGTGATTCAGGTAACGATCAAGAAATGCTTACGCTAGGCTATCCGTCTGTCATTGTGGCGAATGCACAGCCTGAGCTATTAGAGGTGCCAAATCATAAGATGATTTTTCGTGCGTCTAAAAATTGTGCAGCAGGTATTTTAGAAGCATGGTTATATTTCTATTCCCAGAAAACTAGTACCATTAGTTGAAAATGAACTATCGAGATGAAACTCGATAGTTTTTTTGCTTTGGAGCACGAGGAAGGCATTAAAATGCGCATTATTTTCTAGTAAAACTAATCCTGCAGCTTGGAAAGATATCCTACCTGCAGGATTTTTTAGTTACTATCAAGAAACTAGCTTCAAGCCGATTGCGGAAGCGAGAACAAGACCTATAAAGAAAAGACGTCTCCAATCCTTTGCTTCCTTATAAAAAATCATGCTTAAAATAGCTCCTCCAGAAGCACCTATCCCAGTCCAGATTGCATATGCTCATTGGCAATGTCTTCATGGAATACGCCAGAAGTAAAAAGCTTGCTCCAAAACTCAATACTAATAAAACAAGAGATTGCCATTTTCTTTCCTTATTAAGCTTATTAATCATTGCAACTCCAAACATCTCACATATACCTGCTATTAATAACGCGAACCACGCCATCTAACTTTCCTCCTTTTGTTCTTTATCTTCCGTGACAATCTTCAAGCCTATCACTCCGATTAATAAAACTAGAATCAGCAATATTTTTTCAGGTTGCAATGGCTCCCCGAAGACTAAGCTTTCAGATAGAACGGTGCCCGCTGTTCCTAACCCGACAAATACTGCATATACCGTTCCTACGGGAAGTCTTCTCCCTGCTGCTATCAGAAGATAGAAGCTGACTGCGATGGAAAGGATAGTGCCGCTCCAGCTCCAAATGTTATCTGCATGCTTTAAGCCGATGACCCATAGTACCTCAAAGCATGCTGCTATAACCACCTTTATCCATTCTTTCTTCATCGTTTGACGCCACCTTTCCAAATTGATAAACAAAAAAGCCCAGAGAGAAAACTGTATTGTCAGTTTCTCCCGGGCTTTTATCCCTCCGTGACACAGCATGATAGCTGTGAGCTTTCTCTCGGTCCAGACCAATAGAATTGCGGAACCCTAGATAGCATTTGGATAGTATGTTACTTTCCATTATACAATATAGTAAGCTTGCTAGTAAATTTACCCCGCATTAAGGGACAGTAAACTCCCACTTCAAGAAGGCAAAAGAAATGAGACAGCTACGTGGGAGCTCAACTGTCCCTAAAAGCCCGATTGGTTCAACTAATGATTGGTGGGGGATGAAAGCAAACCCCCACCAATCAAAGTTTCACTTTATTTACTAAACATTTTTATTTTATCACGTATCTCTTGGTCCTCACTCGTTAGAGTTGGCTTGGTATTGGTCGGTTTAAATAACGAGGGGTTATCAAATTCTCGACGATCAGTTAGAGAGGACTCGATTATGTTGTATATATGCTCCTTTTCTGTAGGGCTAGTTTGTAAGCTGTTTTTTAATTCGTAAAAATGAATGCCATCGGTCCACATATAAACATGGAAGCCGTCATTATACTCATTAAAATATTGAGTCACTTCTATATCCTTAACCAGCTCTACTACTTGTTTCTGATATTGATCCTCTATCTGCTCTGTATCCCGAATGGTATAGATAAATTCTATATCGTCTGGAGTCGTATAGGTTAGCTCTAAGCTATAGCCGCTTACTTCACTAAAAGAAGAGGAGATAGAACGTATGTTAATTCGTTTAGGGGCTAACTTAGGAAATTTCACTTTACTATAATCAATTAAGATACGGTCAAAATATAAATCATAAACACCATCCTGCTCATTTTTTAAGGAATGAGCTACTTGGTCCATTAAATCATTGGTAAAGTCTTTGTGGGAGTATGTGCTTTCATATAAAATGTTATCCTGCTCCTTGGCAAGCATCATACTAAAATCCTCCTCTTTAAACTTACCTATTTCAATTAACAGTTCTGGATGGACCACTGAGCGTATATTGTTTAACGAATCTCGTTTAAACTCATAGTCCTTCTTGGAGTCGTATCGAGTCTTTGTTCTTAAATCAATGGTATTGTATATTCCTTCAATACTGTAGGATTCATAGAACTCCAAATGGTTTTCTTCTGGGAAATAAATAAAAGATGCTTTTTCTAAATAATCATCTGGAGTGATGAAACTAAATTTTTTAACAGATTTAATCGTTTCAAACGCGTCCTCTACCTGAACTCTTTCATTTAACATGTCTTTATTGTCTGTCACGATATTTTCCAAAGTGTATTCTGCTTCATCTTCTGCCATGCTAACTGGAGAGTTAGAGCAGCCAGTCAACAAGATAACAGTTCCTACAAAGTAAATCCATTTCCTAATGGACATAGTCAGCCTCCATTTCCGATTTTCGAGTGTTCTTGTCACTCGACCATACCCTATTTTTCTATATCAAAAACAAACATCTATTGTTTCTGTCTGCTAAAAGTTGGATAATGTAGGAGAGGGGGATTTGAGTGAATATATATAATAAAAAGAATATTCCTGTATTGTTCCAAGAACGTATAGGAACTATACATAGTTTTAGCTACCCTAGAAAACAAGGTGCAACTTCGGAAGTTACTTTTTTTACGTCAACTCTAGGAGAATTCGTATGCAAACGTGCAAGTGATGCGCTTTATCGGAATTGGTTGCGAAAGGAATCAGAAGTGTTAAGAGTGTTAAATGAAGAGACAAATTTGCCCACTCCTATCTATTATGGGTTTATAGAGGAAGAGGATAATAGCTATTTACTAATGAGTAGAATATATGGAGTCCCTCTTCGACAGGCGTTATTGGAAAGTACATCGGTAGAGGAAAAGTCTAAGCTAGCTCGGTCATTTGGACAATTAATGAAGCGACTTCATCATACTGAGCCACCCAAGAGCTGGGATTTATCCCGTAACTGGCTTGAAGATCAACTTGCTGCTGCCACTTATAACTTGGCTAACTTTGAAGTCGATGGAGATCAGTTACTGCTTGATAAGTTGAAAGGGAAAAAACCGAGCCCAATTCCACAAACAATCATTCACGGAGATTGCACAATCGACAATGTACTTGTTTGTGAAGGAGTAGTTAGTAGCTTAATTGATTTATCGGGCTGTACTTATGGAGACCCACGCTATGATGTTGCACTTGGGATTAGAGCATTCTTGTCTGATCCTGTTCTTTTGGATGCTTTTTATTTGGGGTATGAAGCGAAACGAATGTCAAACGAAGAGTTTTCATATTTTGAAGAAGGATTATATGAATTTTTTTAAGCTCATCATATCGGGAGGGTAACGATGCTGAAGATTATTGGACCAACCTTTGTCTTGGTAGGAATAATAACGTCCATACTTGTTTTTTATCAATTTGTTACAGCAGATTTTTACGAAGAAACTAATTCTTTTTGGCTCTTATTTATCGCTTTTCCTGTTATATTTGTGGGGTTTATTCTGACGGCTTTTGGCTTCGAAAAGGAAATTAGAAAATCAAATAATGATATGATTCGTGAACAGATGAAGGCAGCAGGTGAAGGGATCAAGCAAGGCTTATCAGAAACTAAATTTTGTATGAAATGTGGTGCTTCCATTCCTTTACATGCCAATTTTTGTCCAGAGTGTGGGAGTAAGCAAGCTTGAGAAAAAGGAGCAAATAAAATAGGTTATTTTGTTAAGTTGAATATAGTAAGTGCTGTCTACGGTTTCTTTTTATTCGTAGCGGTCGAATTTCAGTTAAACTTTTATCGTATCCTACGTGTATTTAGGTGGGATCAAGAAAATGCAATGTGGATTAATGTGATAGGACAGTGTGTCTTATTAATAACACTTGCTATCATGATTTCCTTCTTAAGTGGTCGTTTTTTAGAGGGGCGATTAGCTAGATTTTGGAGTGCGGTCTTATGGATACCATACTTTTCCTTTTACGTCTTTTTATTTGAAAGTTTATTTCCATTGACGAATCCAATGGATGATCCACTCCCTTGGCAAGGATTTTTGGTCTTAAGTCAGCAGCTTGTCTTTCCATTTTACATCATGTTTTTTTATATTATCGGGAATGCATGGGCAAGTGGCGGGAAAAGGTCTTCGTTTGACTAGTAATGGGACCTATCAGTAAAGGAGAAAACAAATGAAAAAGTGGACAACGTTAGCAACATCTTATTTATATAAAACACCGTTTGGAAACTTGCGAGAGGATACTTGTCAACTACCTAATGGTCTTGTGATAGAGGGGTATCACGTGAATGAATTTGTCGACTGGGTCAATGCTGTAGTCATAACTCAAAATCGAGAAATCATTCTAATTAAACAGTATCGATATGGCGCAGATGACTTCTTTTTAGAAATTCCAGCAGGAGCACCTGAAGAAGGAGAATTGCCAGAAGAGGCAATTGTAAGAGAAGTGAAGGAAGAGACAGGTTATATCTCCTCTAAAACACCCATTTGCTTAGGTTCCTTTTTTGTAAATCCGGCTACCCAAAACAACAAGGTTACTAGCTATTTGATAGAAGACGCTTATCAAGCATTTGAACAAGAATTGGACAATACAGAGGAAATCGAAGTACTGCGTATACCTTTGGAAGAGATGGATAGTCAGATAGAAGAAGGAAAGCTTACTCAACTATTTAGTGTGCAAGCATACATGTTGGCAAAAAGTAAATTTGCTTAGCACAGATATCTCTGTTACATTTGGTGATTCTATGAATATAGGTCTTATAGCTGTTAACCTTGCCATAATGTCATATGTTTTTAGTGCAAGAGAAATTGACAATAACCTAATACTAATGCTATTAGTTTTTGTTTTTTTAATCGATTCATTAGGCTTTGAGGAGATTCTTTTGGGCTTAAGTAACTAGTAACAGGAGATTGCTTCAGGGGTATGTGGATAAAAGGGGCTTACATACTCGCTTTTTTATGTCTTCTATTTCTGTTTCAATGGGCAACCCTAAGTAAAATAAGAGAGAATAACCAAGCCCTTTCTGGTCCATTCTTATCCATTAAAAAAAGACAGGTTAAAAAACCTGTCTTTTGGAGCATAGATTAGTAAGCTCCTCCACCATAACCACCGCCACCGTATCCAAAGCTTGCTGCCACGATAATTAATAAGATAAATAGAACAACCAATAAAGCAAACCCAGAACCTAGACCATAACCACCAGATCCACCTTCGTATCCGCCTTGTCCATAGTATCCACCATTACTCATCCTGCACACCTCCTTCATTTCATAATCCATATTATGAAGAACAGAAAAAATGAACTGATTCATTTGCTTAGTTTTTTTCGAAAATTTGTTGTAAGACTGACGTTTTTATAAAAGGATGGAACTGGTAATGTGGGTTGTGAGAAAATGAAAGATGTCCACCTATTGTGCTAAGAACCACTGTGGACCTACTTATATTAGAAAAAGGTGGCTGAAGATGGATTATATAAGGTCGATGAGAAAAAAGATCGGGAATGATACATTGCTTACGATTGGCTGTGGAGCAATGATAGAAAATTCTCTAGGACAGATTTTATTATTAAAGCGAGAGGACTTTGATGAGTGGGGAATCCCAGGCGGCTTGCTTGATTTGGGAGAGACATTTGAGGAAGCGGTTAAGCGAGAAGTGTTAGAAGAGACTAATTTGCAGCTACGAGAAATTTCCTTGTTTGGTCTGTATTCAGGTAGTGCTGGTTATGCACAATATGCAAATGGTGACAAAGTTTTCAGTGTGCAAATCATTTTCTTAGCTACTGATTTTACTGGAGATATAAAGCTAGGAGAAGGACAAGAGCTTCGTTTTTTCCGTAAAAATGATCTCCCAAGCAATATTAATCCTCACCAAGCTCCATTTATAGAAGATTGGGTAAATGCTACTTCAACTCCAATTATTAAATAACGTATACTTAACTGATTCGAGCTGATAATTATGCAACTCGGATCAGTTATTTAAATCACTATACCCGCATTCTTAAATTTTTCTGCTCCTTCTTCTTCTATCAACGTCTTCAGTTCTTCTAAAATGGGGTCAAATGCTGTGTGTTTACCAAGCATGAATGTCATTTGATGCTCAATGGGAAGCCATGTATCAATATTAGCTTCATTATGCTGAATTTGTGCTTCAAGTTTATCAAGCGCATTGGCAACCTTTGCTTCATATGTTTCTTTCTCTTCAAACTCAAACCAAAGGTCGTAGAATCGTTTGCCGTGATCTCCACCCAATAAATCACGAATTTGTTCAATTGCTTGTATTTCGTTCTTTCTCTTCAACTCCTTTACGTCTGGATTATTCATTGTGTCAAATGCAGGTATATCTGTTGCGTAAGCTTCAACCAAATCATGGATAATAATCATCTTTAATAGTTTTTCGCTATTCATTTTATTTGATAGATAAGGCTCAATTGCCATCGCCATTAATGAAACACGCCATGTGTGCTCAGCAACACTTTCATTTCTTCCATTCGATAGCCAGCTATGACGCATTTCCATTTTCAGCTTTTCACCAAGCTTGATTAGTTGTAAAGCATTCTTCAATCCTTCCATGGGACAGTCTCTCCTCCACCTTTCCTTGATGCTTTCGTGTAAATTCCGCCAATGGTTTCATTTTACTATTAGTTACTATAATGGGAAAGGTCAAAAGCATTGAGAAGCTTGCATAAACGGTATGCCTGATTCTAGTAAAAAGTTTAATAAAAAAATACTTTTTTATTATTTTTTAGTTTCAAAGACTATTCAAAGGGTAATTAAAGGAGTGGAACAGACATTTATTCGAAGGAGGTTTTCATTTTGGCTGATGAGAAAGAAATCAGAAATGAAATGGAAAAAGAAGTAGAAAGAGAATCCCTTACTACAAGACAGGGACATCCCGTAACAGACAATCAAAATATTAAAACAATCGGCAACCGAGGACCTGCACTCCTTGAAAACTATCATTTTATAGAAAAAATTTCACACTTTGACCGGGAAGAAGTTCCAGAACGAGTTGTACATGCCCGTGGAGCTGGAGCGTTTGGATATTTTGAAACCTACGGAAAAGTCGGCGATGAGCCAGTAGAAAAATATACACGTGCGAAGGTATTCTCAGGAACTGGGAAACGAACACCAGTATTAGTTAGATTTTCAACAGTAGCTGGTTCAAAGGACTCTCCTGAAACAGCCAGAGACCCTCGTGGCTTTGCAGTAAAAATGTATACGGAGGACGGTAACTGGGATTTAGTGGGTAATAACCTTAAAATTTTCTTTATCCGCGATGCAATGAAATTCCCAGATATGATTCATGCATTTAAAGCGGATCCAGCTTCTAATATACCAAGCCCTGCTCGTATGTTTGACTTTGTTTCTAGAACACCTGAAGCAACTCACATGATTACTTTCTTATTCTCACCATGGGGTATTCCAGCTACATATCGCCATATGCAAGGCTCTGGTGTAAATACCTATAAATGGGTAAATGATAAAGGAGAATCTGTCCTTGTCAAATATCATTGGGAGCCAAAGCAAGGTATCCGAAATCTGACACAAGAAGAGGCGGATGCTATTCAGGCGAAAAATGTTGCTCATGCAACACAAGACTTATATGAAGCAATTGAAAGAGGAGATTACCCAGAGTGGGAACTATGTGTTCAAATCATGAGTGATGATGAGCATCCAGAGCTAGACTTTGATCCTCTAGATGACACGAAATTATGGCCGACTGATAAATTCCCATTCTTACCAGTCGGAAGAATGGTGTTAGATCGAAACCCTACTGATTACCATGCAGATATCGAGCAAGCAGCTTTTGGAACAGGAGTATTAGTGGATGGACTGGACTTCTCAGAAGATAAGATGCTTCAAGGAAGAACATTCTCTTACTCTGATACTCAGCGTTACCGTGTAGGAGCAAATTACTTAAAACTTCCTGTGAATGCACCAAAGGTTAAGGTTCGCTCCAATCAGCATAGAGGTCAAATGGCCCCAAATGTGGTAGAGGAGTTAGGAGGCGATCCACATATCAACTATGAGCCTTCCATGATTGGTGGACTGAAGGAAGCGGATGCATCCGACCGAGTTCCACATCAGCATCATTACAATGATAAAGTAGTGAGCGCTCCAATTGACCGTACAAACAACTATGGCCAAGCTGGTGAGACATACCGTAGCTTTGAAGACTGGGAAAGAGACGAGCTAATTAAAAACCTTTCCGCAGCTTTATCTATCTGTGATCCTAAAATCCAGGAAGCAATGATTTATCACTTTACACAAGCGGATGAGGATTACGGACGCAGAGTAAAAGAAGGTATTGCACAAAAGATGAAAGAAATGGAAGAAGAAAAGCGTGCTGAGTCCCAAAGCACACCAGGAGCAAATGCTGCTGCACTCCGTGCCGAAGATGTAGGTCGCGAAGCAGATCCATATTAATAACAAAATTACGGCCCCTTCAAATGGAAGGGGCTATCTTTTTACCAAAAGGAGTGGTTTGATGAAGGTCGTCGTAGTGGGTGCAAATGGTCAGATTGGAAAACTTACAGTTAAACAATTACAGGAGAGTGATCAACACTCGGTAACAGCAGTTGTACGTAAACAGGAGCAAGCGGCTGAGCTTCAGGAGAAAGGCATTAATACTGCACTTCTTGACCTTGAAGGGAAGGTAGAGGACATCATTCAAGCATTTACTGGAGCTGATTGCGTTATTTTTACAGCAGGCTCCGGTGGACATACTGGTCCTGATAAAACACTTTTGATCGATTTGGACGGAGCGGTCAAATGTATAGAAGCTGCTGAGGCAGCAGGAGTGGAGCGCTTTCTTATAGTCAGTGCATATGATGCGGATAAGCGTGAAAAGTGGAATGCAGATATGAGACCTTATTATGTCGCTAAGCACTATGCTGACCAGATCTTAAAGCAGAGCAGCTTAAACTACACAATCGTGCGTCCAGGTGGATTAGTAAATGAACCGCCAACAGGGAAAATAACGGTTGGGGTCAATGCAGAGCCAAGTACCATTTCTAGGGAGGATGTTGCCAGCGTGTTAGTTCAATCAATTGAAGAGCCGAATACGTTTCAAAAGTCCTTTAACCTAGTAAATGGGCCGTTGGATATTAAGGAAGCTCTCCAAACGTCTTGATACAGATAATCTAGAAAAGCATTCAGAACATTAGATTCTGAGTGCTTTTTCTATTCCTATCTATATCTTAAAATTGATACTTCATAACTCCTCGTAAGTAAATCTATTATTGCTTCACATAACAATCCGTTAAGAAATAAAATAATATATGAAGTTCTTGGGCTATATGTTAATATGAACCAAAAAGGGGATGGGTAAAATGAAGGATATACCAATAGAGGTACAGAAAGCATTAAAAAGTTATTTTGACAAAATGGATAGTCAATTTCCTGCTTTTTTTCATTCCTTTTATTTATATGGATCCATATCTTTAGGTGAATTTCAAGATACATACAGTGATATTGATTTTGTAGGAATTATACATAGAAAATTATCAGATATAGAACAGACAAAGCTGCAGCAAATCCATGGAGAGCTACAAGCTGAGAATCCTTCCCTCATTTTTGATGGCTGGTACTTCTTCCAAGAGGATTTTCATTTATTACAGGAAAAACCTTCAATCGGACTTCGGGTCAATGAAGGAAGAATTTTAGGCAGTGTCACTTATAAGAAGGATTCCATTGATGCCTTTCAGTTAAAAACCTACGGAATTACGATAAAGGGTCAGCAGGCTTCAGACTTGCCGTTCACACCAGATTGGCGCATTCTCCTGTCCAATATGAAGGATAATGTTAATAGCTATTGGGTGAATCTTCTAAACAGAAGCAGGATGACCACTATCGAAAATATAGAAGACATTGAATGGGGTGTCCTTGGGATTTCCAGACTTTTTTACACCTTTCAAGAGAGAGATATCATTTCAAAGGTAGGAGCAGGGGAGTATGCAATGAAGAATCTTCCTGCAAAATGGCATCCAATTTTACAAGAAGCAATTAGTTATAGGAATGGAAACCTAGTTACCTCCTATGCTTCCAAGGAAGAAAGAAGTGAAGATGCCATAGCATATATAGATTTTCTTATCCAAATGTGCAATGAGATATACGATACACGGGAAAGTGTGCGGTAGAATAAGAAGCTATGTGAAGAGGAAGTACTTCTTGAAAACATATAAGGTAAAACTCATAAATAATCTGTTTGACTTTCCTACGGATAGTTTAATCCATTGAAAATAATACATTTAGACCTATTAAATGAGGAATGGAACTAGTTCGAGAGGATAGTTTATCGGAAGGCGTTGTAGAAGCTCATTCTAATTGCAATGGATGCCATTCGTAGAAATAACAACATACCGCGAAAACCTGACTTTCGCGGTATGTTGACTCTCTATAAATAAAGCTATTTAATTTATATTCATCTAGCCCCAGCACTTAATCCCTCAGGATTAAAAAGAGAACATCCAGCTAACGCTTTTTTAAAATCCTCTTTCATATTGCTTTGGTGGAAGGGCTTTTTCATCTAGCAACTCTTGTGCGTGTAGTGCCCAATACGGGTCCTTCAGCATTCCACGGCCAATTGCTACTAGTTCAGCATCCTCATCTTCTAGAACGTTCTCTGCTAGCTTTGGATCCTCTAAAATACCAACAGCAATGACAGGTACTTCTAGTGCTTGTTTAAATGCTCGTGCGAAAGGAACTTGATAACCTGGTGTATTTGCGGGTTTATTTTTTCCTGGTTTCGCTTCTCCACCACTAGAAATGTGGAAGACGTCGACGCCAGCTTCCTTATATTTTTTTGCTATTTCCAGTGAATGCTCAAGACCATATCCGCCATCGATATACTCAACTGCAGATATTCTAAATAACAACGGCATATCCTCTGGCATCACGCTTTTCACTGCTTTTATTACCTCTACTCCGAACTTGGCATAGTCTTTCCCATATTCATCGGTTCGATTGTTTATTGCAGGGGAGTGGAACTGGTGGATCAAATACCCATGGGCTCCATGGATTTCAATTGTATCAAAGCCTGCTTCTACTGCTCTACGTGCGGACTCTTTAAATTTTACCGCCATTTCTTGAATTTCATCGGTCGAAAGCGGTCTTGGTTCTTTCCAAGTGCCATCAGCTTCCACAGGAATATTGGATGGTCCAACCGGCACTTCCGCATCTGTCGCTTTTCTTCCCGCATGGGCTATCTGGATACCAATCTTTGCATCGTATTTATGTACTTCCTTTACAATGCGCTCAAAGGCTGGTATCTGTTCATCAGACCATAATCCAAGATCGTAATCGGTTATACGACCATCAGGTTCCACATCTGTCATTTCCACAATGATTAAGCCAGTTCCACCGATTGCACGGGATACATAATGGACATAGTGCCAGTCATTTGGAATCCCATCCTTGGCTTTTACAGAATACTGACACATTGGCGCCATGACAATTCTATTTTTTAATGATAAGTTCTTTATTTCAAATGGTGTAAATAAATTAGACATTCATCCTCACTCCTTTGAAAATATTATGTCTTTTTTCCAGAAATGAATCAATTAATATGTTTGTTTAATGTAAAAAGTGTATTTATATAAAAATATTTGTATATTTAATAAATTATTAGTTGTAATTATACTTTACCCATGTTACATTATGTATATTAATTCGGACATTACGTATATAAATACATTAGGAGGCGTATTCATCATGAAAAAGAAAGTTGTATTAGCTTATTCTGGAGGACTTGATACATCCGTTGCAATTACCTGGTTAAAGGACGAAGGATATGATGTGGTGGCGGTTTGTCTGGACGTTGGTGAAGGAAAAGACTTAGAGTTTGTTAAAAATAAAGCCTTAGAAGTTGGGGCAATTGAAAGTTATATGATTGATGCAAGAGAAGAATTTGCGAATGAATATGCATTAATTTCTCTACAAGCACATACATGGTATGAAAATAAATATCCATTAGTATCTGCTCTTTCAAGACCTTTAATTTCCAAAAAATTAGTGGAGATTGCTGAAAAAACAGGGGCAACTGCTGTTGCGCATGGCTGTACTGGGAAAGGAAATGACCAGGTGAGATTTGAAGTATCCATTAAGGCTTTGAATCCTGACTTGGAGGTCATCGCTCCTGTGCGTGAGTGGAGTTGGAGCCGTGAAGAGGAAATTGCCTATGCAAAGGAAAAAAATATCCCCATTCCTATCAATTTAGACAGCCCATTCTCTATTGATCAAAATCTATGGGGAAGAGCAAATGAATGTGGAATTCTCGAAGATCCTTGGGCAGCACCACCAGAGGATGCATATGATTTAACTGTTTCTCTAGAGAATGCCCCGGATACTCCAGACATTATTGAAATTGAATTTGACAAAGGCGTGCCGATTGCATTAGATGGTGTTCAATATCCATTGTATGAGCTTATTTTAAAGCTGAACGATTTAGCTGGTAAGCACGGGGTTGGACGTATCGACCACGTGGAAAACCGTCTAGTTGGTATTAAATCTCGTGAAGTATATGAAATCCCAGGTGCACATACTTTATTGCTTGCCCATAAGGAGCTAGAGGATATTACGCTTGTGAAGGAGCTTGCGCACTTCAAACCTGTAATGGAGAAAAAGTTGACAGAACTAATTTATGAAGGGCTATGGTTCTCTCCGTTAAAAACAGCATTAGAGGCTTTCCTAAAAGAAACGCAGCAATATGTGAACGGAACAGTACGTGTGAAGCTATTCAAAGGTCACGCAATCGTAGAAGGACGTAAATCTCCAAACTCTTTATATAATGAAAAGCTGGCAACTTATACAGCAGAGGATGAATTTAATCATGCGTCTGCAGTTGGATTTATTGAGTTGTGGGGTCTGCCGACGAAGGTGCACTCCATGGTGAACAAGGGAGCAAAGAAGGTGGAAGTATGACAAAATTGTGGGGCGGAAGATTCCAAAAATCTGCTGAGCAATGGGTAGATGAATTTGGCGCTTCCATCGGATTTGATCAAGCACTTGTTATGGAAGATATCCAAGGAAGTATGGCGCATGTACAAATGCTTGCAGATTGCAACATCTTACCTCAAGAGGATGTTCAACAAATTCTTGGGGGCTTAATCAAGCTGAAAAAATTAGCTGCTGAAAACCAATTGGAGTTTTCGGTAGCTAATGAGGATATTCATTTAAACCTAGAGAAGATGTTGATCGACCTGATTGGACCAGTGGGAGGAAAGCTTCATACTGGACGTAGTAGAAACGATCAAGTGGCAACCGACATGCACCTTTACTTAAAAGCTAGAGTAAAGGAGATTATAGAGCTAATTAAAGCATTTCAGCAAACGCTTGTGAATCAAGCGGAAGAGCATATCGAAACCTTAGCACCTGGATACACGCATCTACAGAGAGCACAGCCAATCTCTTTTGCTCATCATTTGATGGCTTATTTCTGGATGCTTGAAAGAGACAAGGAGCGCTTCCAAGATTCCTTAAAGCGTATTGATATTTCACCACTAGGAGCTGGTGCGTTAGCAGGAACTACCTTTCCGATTGACCGAAAAGTAGCTGCTGATTATTTGGGATTTGCTGAAGTATATTCAAATAGTATGGATGCAGTTAGTGATCGTGATTTCATTATGGAATTCTTAAGCAATTCCTCTATATTAATGGCACATCTGTCTCGATTTGCAGAGGAAATTATCTTGTGGTCCAGTAGCGAATTTCATTTTATAGAGCTGGATGATTCTTTCTCGACTGGTTCTAGTATTATGCCACAAAAGAAAAATCCAGATATGGCAGAGCTGATTCGTGGGAAAACAGGTAGAGTATATGGAAATCTCATGAGTCTGCTTACCGTTATCAAAGGCCTGCCACTTGCGTATAACAAGGATATGCAGGAGGACAAGGAAGGAATGTTCGATACTGTCCAAACAGTAGTAGGATCACTGAAGATCTTTGAGGGCATGGTTCGTACGATGACTGTTCACAAGGAGCGTCTACATGAGACAGTGCATAAGGATTTTTCTAATGCAACCGAGCTCGCAGACTATTTAGCTGCAAAGGGGCTTCCTTTCCGTGAGGCACATGAGGTAACAGGAAAGCTTGTATATTTATGCATACAACGTGGCTACTATTTGCTCGATCTTCCTCTCTCAGATTTGCAGGAGGCAAGTGAGCTAATAGAAAAGGATATTTACGAGGTACTCTCTCCGCTAGCTGCTGTCCGTAGAAGGAATTCACTCGGTGGAACTGGCTTTGAACAAGTAAAGCAACAAATTGAACAGGCAAAAGGAAATTTAGCATAGCACTCGGTACAGGCAAACCAATTGCGGTTTGCCTGTTCGTTTATTTGTTGGAATCCTCTTACCATTTGTGAAAGAATAAAATTACAACATTAATGCCTATTTTTACAACATAACGGCTTATTTTTACAACATATGGCGCTTATTTTACAACATTTTATTTGCAGGCCATCTAAATTACAACATTAAAGGTCATTTTTACAATATACATGCTAGTTTTTACAACATAAGTGGTCATTTTTACAACATTTTCTTTCCATCAAATGAAATCAGCTATTTTAAAGGCAGAAAGTGTGAAGAGATGCTCGCTTTCCAAAAAGAATTCCCTAAACATTAAAATATACGTTAAAATAGTTTGACAATTCGGATTTAACCTATTAATATAGTCAATAACTTTTATGTTCGGATAAGGGTAGAAGATATCGGAGAGCTGATATCGCCCATAGAGCAGAAGAGCCGAGTAGAGAATAGCTGAGAAATTGGTTGAATAAGAGTAGTAGCAGCTGGTAGCATGCTAGAGAGTCAGTGGTCGGTGAGAACTGATATGCAGCAGCTGTGAATGGACTTATGAGAGCTTCCTTGAGAGCAGTTGCTTTAGGGGAAGACGTATTTCCCACGTTACAGGGAACTAAGAGGGAGTCAAAATGGCTCCAAACAGAGGTGGCAACGCGGCAACGATCGTCCTCTTCAAGAGATATTCTCTTGGAGAGGACTTTTTTATTTTCCTAGAAGTCAAATATCAGCAGACCTAGGCGCTTGCGCATTTCTATTAATAGCAGAGGAGAGATGAGTTTTGAGAGACTTTATTGAAAAAGTGAGCAGAGCAGAGCATTTAAGCATGGAAGAGATGATAGCAGCATCACAGCTTTTATTTAAACAGGAAACAAGCAAGCAGAATATAAAGGATTTTTTAATAGCTCTTTCTAAAAAAGGAGAAACGGCAAATGAGCTAGCGGGACTGGCAAATGTTATTACCTCTTTTGCACAAAGCCTGGATATTCCCGACATAGAAGTGCTAGATATATGCGGAACAGGTGGCGATAGAAGTAATAGCTTTAACATAAGCACGGCTTCTGCTTTTGTCATAGTTGCAGCTGGGGTGCCGGTAGTGAAAAATGGAAATCGAAAAATATCCAGTCAAGCAGGTAGCGTTGATATTTTAGAAGCTCTTTGCATCAAGGTTGATCTTGGTTTGTCATCCGCTATTCACACACTTCAGGAGGAAAATTTAGCCTTCTTGTTTGCGCCAACTATTTATCCGATGTTGAAACGAATAGGTGAAATTCGTTTAGAAATAGGTAGACCAACTATTTTTAATTTGGTTGGCCCACTGACGAACCCTTTCAACTTGAACACTCAGTATGTAGGAGTTTATCGCTCTGATTTTCTAATGGAATATGCAAAGGTCCTGCATTTATTAGGCAGAAAGAGAGCGGTTGTGGTTAACGGGTGTGGAGGCCTAGATGAAGCCTCCCTCTCTGGTAAAAATTCTCTTGTCCTAATGGAGAAGGGAGACCTTATTCCCTTTCAGCTGTCACCTGATGAGGTAGGTTTAAGAAGCTTTTCAAATTCCTCTATTAAGGGAGGGAGCCCTATCGAAAATGCGAGCATACTTCAAAAAGTATTAAAGGGTGAGGAAGGACCTTATTTGGATACAGTCCTTTTAAATGCTGGAATTGGTTTATTTACAAGTGGGATCGTGAGTTCTATTCAAGAAGGGGTAATGCTGGCCGGAGATACTATCAACTCTGGTAAGGCAATGAAAAAATTAGAAGCAATCGTGGAGCTTACCTCCTCTTTGAAAGAGGTGCTTGTCTCATGACTATTTTGGAGAAGATCCTTCAGGTAAAAAAACAAGAGATAAAGGAATATATCCTACAACAACCGAAACTAGCTTTCAGAAATAAAAAGCGGGCATCCTTATTGGAAAAGCTACGCACTTCATCCAATCTAGAGGTAATAGCAGAAATTAAACGAGCTTCTCCCTCCAAGGGGATTATTTCCACCGAGGTAGACGTGAAAAAAATTGCATCTCATTACGAGCGAGGAGGAGCTGCTGCTATTTCTATTCTGACCGACCAGACGTTTTTTAAAGGGAGCTTTGAAGACCTTACGTTAGTAGCGAATACGGTAGATATCCCAATCCTTTGTAAGGACTTTATTGTCCATCCCATACAAATAGACATCGCAAAGCAAGCCGGAGCCTCTGTAATCCTGCTCATTGTAGCTGCATTAACGGACACTCAGCTTGAAGAGCTCAACGAGTATGCTCGTAATCAAGAGTTAGAGGTATTAGTGGAGGTCCATACCATAGAGGAATTACAAAAAGCACTTCAATTAAATGCTCAACTAATTGGGGTGAACAATCGAAATTTAAAAACCTTTGAAGTTAGCCTATCCACTTTGGAGGAAATAGCAGCTCATTTTCCGTTTCATGAAGATCGTGTATTAATTAGTGAAAGTGGTGTGCATGGAAAGCAGGATGCTGTTCGAGTAGCAAACGCTGGGGCAAGTGGCGTATTAGTTGGAGAATACCTAATGAAATCTAGTGATAAAGAAAGAGCAATTAGCGAGTTGCAGGTATCAAAAGGAGTCTCTGTACGATGACCAAGGTGAAAATATGTGGATTAATGGAAGAGGAACATGTCCGTGCTGCTGTAGAAGCTGGAGCTGACGCTGTGGGCTTTGTGTTTGCTCCTAGTAAAAGAAGGATTTCTCCCCAGGTAGCGGCTAGCCTTGCAAGGCATGTACCAAGCCATGTAAAAAAGATAGGTGTGTTTGTTAATCCGACTATAGCTGAGCTGCTAGAAATATTTCAAACAGTTCCATTAGATTTTGCTCAGTTCCATGGAAATGAAACACCAGAATTTATTGAACAAGCAGGAGTTCCTTCTGTAAAAGCTTTTTCAATAAAGGATGAGAGCGACGTCGAGAAGCTTTCCTCTTTCCAGTCAGATTATCTTTTAGTAGATGCGCCTGGTGAGGAGTATGCTGGTGGCAGTGGGAAAAGCTTTAATTGGCAGCACGTACAGGGAATCCCGCAAAAGGATAAGCTTATTTTAGCAGGTGGACTCTACGCTGGAAATGTAAGAGAGGCGATTCAACAGGTTCAGCCATACATGGTGGATGTGTCGAGCGGAGTAGAGAGAGATGGTAGAAAAGATGAGCAACTGATTCGAGCATTTATTCGAACAGTGAAGGAGGAGAGCTTAGTATGGTAGTGACAAAAACAGGAAGATATGGACGCTTTGGAGGGCAATATGTGCCAGAAACCTTAATGCAGGCTTTGATTGAACTGGAAGAGGCATATGAATCAGCAAAAGAGGATCCAGAGTTTCTTGCAGAGGTAAATTATTATTTAAAGGATTATGTCGGCAGAGAGACCCCCTTATATTTTGCGGAAAGACTGACGAAGCTGCTAGGCGGAGCGAAAATCTATTTAAAAAGAGAAGACCTAAACCATACAGGTGCTCATAAAATTAATAATACAGTCGGTCAGGCCTTGCTTGCAGTTCGTATGGGAAAGAAAAAAATCGTAGCGGAAACAGGAGCCGGCCAGCATGGAGTTGCAACTGCAACAGTATGTGCCCTTTTTGATTTAGAATGTGTCGTGTTCATGGGTATTGAAGACATCAAGCGCCAGCAATTGAATGTATTCCGGATGGAGCTATTGGGTGCTAAGGTCATACCTGTTGAACAAGGTGCAGGAACTCTAAAGGATGCAGTTAACGAGGCACTTCGATATTGGGTAGCTAATGTGGAGGACACCCACTATATTTTAGGGTCTGCGCTAGGACCACATCCATTTCCGCAAATTGTTCGTGATTTTCAACGGATTATTGGAGTGGAGACGAAGGAACAGATCCTCCAAAAGGAAGGAAAGCTGCCAGATGCAATCGTTGCCTGTGTTGGTGGAGGAAGCAATGCGATCGGCATGTTTCATCCTTTCAATGATGATCAAGATGTCGCACTATATGGAGTCGAGGCTGCAGGTGAGGGAATCAGCTCTGGTAAGCACGCCTCCGCAATAGCTACTGGTAAAGAAGGAGTGTTGCACGGAGCGTATATGTATCTTCTTCAGGATGAAAATGGGTTTATTCAGGAGGCACATTCTATTTCTGCAGGACTTGATTATCCGGCAATCGGACCGGAGCATAGCTATTTGCATGAGATTGGAAGAGTAACTTATACCTCTGTCACAGATAAGGAAGCATTAGAAGGACTTCAGCTTCTTGCTAAAACAGAAGGAATTATTCCAGCACTTGAAAGCGCGCATGCCGTTTATTATGCAGCACAACTATCACAGTTAATGAAGGAAGAGGAAGTGCTCGTCATTTGTCTTTCAGGTCGTGGAGATAAAGACGTACACACAGTAAGAGAAGCGTTAGGAGGTGGAGAGTTTGGCTGAAAAATCGCTAACTAGTATTTTACGTAGAGAAAAGGCATTCGTCCCATATATAATGGCCGGAGACGGAGGGCTCGAAGTTTTAATGGAACGGTTTGAATTTCTTCAAGAGCAAGGTGCAACTGCCGTGGAACTAGGAATCCCTTTTTCTGACCCAGTAGCTGATGGACCAATCATTCAAGCGGCTGGTCAAAGAGCATTGGATTTGGGTGTGAATCTAACGAAGATACTGTCCGAGCTTCTTTCTAATAAAGAAAGACTCACTGTACCTATTATCCTTATGAGCTACTATAATCCAATCCTGCAATATGGGCTTGAAAGATTCAAAGATGCTTGTTGTCAAATTGGTATCTCCGGTCTGATTATTCCTGATTTGTCGCTGGAAGAAAGTGAATTAATCCGAGAGATATTTCAGGATACAGATATAAGTATGATTCAATTAGTCTCTTTAACTAGTCCTCCTGAAAGGATCAAAGCTATTGCACGCGCAAGTGAAGGTTTTGTCTATGCGGTGACGATTAACGGGATTACGGGAGTAAGAGAAAGATTTGTCGAAGAGCTTGAGCAGCATTTTCGAGCAATAAAACAATATAGTGACATTCCAGTCTTAGCAGGATTCGGCATATCTACACCTGAGCATGTCCAGGAGATGAACAAGATCGCTGATGGAGTAGTAGTAGGTAGTGCTATTGTAGAGGCCTTTCATAGAGGGGATAAAGCCTTTATTAAAGAGCTCATTCATGCAAAGAAAACTCCGTTAGTGATAGGGCGATAAGAGAAAGCAGATCAGGGATGATCCTCTGATCTGTTTTTTTTAGTGCTTCGAGAAGACTTAGCTTGGCTATTACAAAGTGCAGCGAGTATAGGAAGCTAGGTGATTATTTTATGAGCTCTTCACCTGTTAGTGTTTCGTATAAGTCCGCTGAATTCTCTTTGGATAGTTTTGCATATTGATCGCTATCGGTAACTATCTCTAAATGTTCACCGTCTGGGCTAATCCATAGCTGATAAGAGGCTATTTTGTTTTCGCTGTTAATCTTAGATGGAAATTGAAATTGATAGTCAGCATAACGCTCCATTTCTCCTTTTGCATCTTCCCACTTCGCATTTTTCACTATATCTATCGCTTTCGTCACCAGTTTTCGTTTAGTTACTTCTCTAAATTCCTCAAAAATATTTTCTTCTCCTGTACGCTTCTGCACGGTTATTTTTTGCCCGATCATTTCATTTACACATGCTGAAGTAACTAACAGGACACCCATTAAAGAAAGAATTAATAATATTTTTTTCAAGCAGCTATGCCCCTTAATTTTATTTTCTTATGGTAAACCATCTAAATATATTTTTATTTTAACATAAATATCCAGTTTGTTTACCCTTCTAATAAAATTGTTTCAACTTTTAATGGATATTTATGTTAAATTAAGTGTAAGATTCATGATGAATTACACCGATTTCACACCAAAAGTATGATAAACGACGATAAATCGAGGGGGATTTTATGGGATTTCCAGAGTTAGAAACAAATCGACTGCATTTAGTTCAAGTAAAAGCGGAACATACACAAAGCTTTTTCGACATTATGTCAAAAGATGAAGTGACGAAGTATTACGGAATGGATAGCTTGAAAAGTATAGAAGAGGCTTCCAAAATAGTTGAGTCCTTTCAAAGCACGTATGAGAGTAAAAGAGGGATAAGGTGGGGTATAGTATTAAAAGATACAGGTGATTTTGTTGGTACATTAGGTTTAAACAACCTTAGCATGTATAGTAAAAAAGCCGAAATTGGATTTGAGTTGCATCCTGCACACTGGAAGAAAGGGATTACCTCAGAAGCAGTAAAAGAAATATTAAGATACTCGTTCGAAAATTTGGAGTTGTTTAGAATTGGTGCGGTGACTTATCCGCAAAATGAGTCATCTATACAATTATTAACTCGTTTAGGTTTCACGAAGGAAGGTTTGTTGAGAGGATACCTCTATCAAAATAATCAAACGCACGATGCCTGCATTTTTTCCTTACTAAGAACAGAATTGGCATTAGTAAATAATCAAACAACAGTAACCACATGAGCTGGGAGATACATCCCAACTCATTTTTTTGTCATTTTTATTAGCTTAACTAGCCTGGTTATTGGTATTAAGATATTTATTAGCCTTATTTCTCGCCAAATTTATCTCACTCATCGATAAAATTATGTGAGTTTTTATTGTAGATTGGATGTCATTCGTTCTTGACTATGGTGGGCGCTTATTCATCTTCATTGAAAAGGAAAAATTGCTATTAGCTAAAATGTAATTAATGGTAAACTTAATATGTCAAAATATTTCGGAGATGAGGGCAGGCACTTGGTAAAGGCTATCTTTTTTGATCTATTTGAAACGCTGATTACAGAATGGAAGGATGGAAAAAGACTTGGGTCTTATTCTATTCATGAGCTAGGTCTTGATGAGCAGATTTTTCGGGATGAGTGGCATAAACGGATTCCCCTTCGCATGGATGGCACTATTCCTGATTATCCAACTGCTATTCGAGATATTTTGCAGGCCTATCAATTAACAGTAGAAGAGAATGTGCTTAAAAAGTTATTGCAGGAAAGAATCCGTGGTAAAAGTTTATCCTTCCGGGAAATACAGAGGGATATCCTCGACATGCTTACTAGGTTAAAGAAACATAATATTTTACTTGGACTGATCAGCAACTGCGCACCTGAGGAGGTAGAGGGTTGGCATAATTCCCCTCTTCCAGAACTATTCGACGATGTCATTTTCTCCTACAAGGTTAAATGTGCAAAGCCCTCAACAGCCATTTACCAGCTTGGCTGTGAACACTTGAAAGTGAATCCCTCTGAAGGCCTGTTTATAGGAGATGGGGGATCTAACGAGCTTGCTGGGGCAAAGGCAGCTTGGAGCCCTATCATGCTACTTGGTTCCTGCCAGAGAACATTAGGAATAGAACAAATGAGTTTCCCAAGCTTGGTTATCCAAGGGAGCTTAGTGAATTAGTGGAGGCGATGCTAAATGTCTAAAATGGTGATTGCGTTAAAGGCTTGTATTTTTAAAGAAGGAAGATTGTTATTAGTAAAGCGTGTCTCAAACGATAATGTAGGAGGGGGCACGTGGGAAACAGTAGGTGGGAAATTAGACTTTGGAGAAAAACTAGAGGAAGCATTAGTACGAGAAGCACAAGAAGAAACGTCTCTACTAATAAAACCAACGGAGCTTTTGTATGCTACTACTTTCTTAACTGATCCAGCTCGTCAGATGGTGATGCTGGTTTATCTAGCTACAGTAGAAGAGGGCTCGGTTAGTCTATCTGAAGAGCACTCTGACTATAAATGGGCGACCAAAGAGGAAGCACGTTCATTATTGCCGGCATCAATCATACAGGATTTTGAACAAAACAATATTTTCTCTTTAGGACAATGGGAACAGTCATAAATTTTATAGCTTATGGAGATGAAACAATGATACATATAGAAAAATTGGAGCTGGATCCTGCCAAACGGGTCATTTTCACCTCCGATATTCATGCAAATCTAGCGTTATTTCAACGCTTACTAGAAAAGGTGAACTTCACCAAAGACGACTATTTATTTATCAATGGAGATATATGCGAAAAGGGACCGAACTCCCTTGAAACAGTTGCCTATATTCGAGAATTACAAGCGAGCAATTCCAATATCTATATCACAAAAGGAAATTGTGATGTGGTACACCGATACGTTTGGAATGAAAACGAGCGAATCCTCCCTTATATTCAAAACAGGAAAACCATATTAAAGGAAATGCTTGAGATAAAGGGAAAAAGCTTGGAGGATTTCCCGTCCTTAAAGGAGCTATCAGCTTTCTATAAGGAGCATTTCTCAGAGGTACTAGAATGGTTAGAAAGCTTTCCGATTGCCTATGAAACCGAAGATTTTATCGTTGTGCATGCAGGTTTAGGAGATAAAGAAGAGTGGAAGGAAACCGAAGAAGAGACGGCATTATACATAGATGCATTTTATGAAAAGCACCATCATGCACCAAAGCCGGTTGTCGTGGGGCACTGGCCGGTAATCAATTATCGGGAGAAGGAAGTATGTACAAATAATCCTCTCATTGATTTGGAGAAAAACATCATATCTATTGATGGTGGCAATCAACTGAAAAAGGAAGGTCAGCTAAACGCACTTATCTATCATAAGAAGGCATACAGCTATACATATGTGGATGATTTAACAGAACAAATCACTATTAAGAAAGACTACGAAGAGAAGTTAAATAGAATTGGTACGGTTACTTATCCAAACTATGAGCTGCGTATCCTACAAGAGGAAGAGCATTTCTCCCTTTGCGAGAATATCCAAGCACAGACAAAGCAATGGGTGAAAAATGAATATATAAATAAAGAAAATAATAGATGTAAAACCGATGTTAGCACTACCTTTTTGTCTGTATCTGCAGGAGAAGTTGTTTCCATTATCGATCAAGACTGTCAGGGCTTCATGCTAGTGAAAAACGAAAGTGGAGAAGTAGGCTGGATTTCAAGGGATTTAGTTTAGGAGGGGTCAAGTGAAAGCAATCATTTTTGATTTTGATGGAACACTTGCAAATACATTGCCGGTTTGTTTTCATTCTTTTCAACAGGTTTTTAAAAAATATGACCAGCGAGAGCTAACAAAAGAGGATATTAAAGCCACGTTTGGTCCGTCTGAGGTAGGTATTATTCAGGCGAACTTGTTGCATTCGTCTGTAGAGGAAGCCATTGAGGACTTCTATTTTCATTACACAGAGAATCACGAAGCAGCGGTACCGTCTAATCAAGAGATGCTCCAAATGTTAGCTGATTTGAAGGCTGCCGGATATCAATTGGGGATATTTACAGGGAAGGCGAGTAGAAGCTTGGAAATATCGTTAGCTGCTCTAAATATGAAGCATTTCTTTGATGTGAAGATAACCGGGGATGATGTACAAAAACCAAAGCCACATCCGGAAGGTCTTCAACGTGCCATGGAGCTTCTAGGAGTTTCTAAGGAAGAGACAATATTTTTAGGAGATAGCGATGCAGATATTCTTGCAGGTAAGGAGGCAGGTGTGTTTACGGTAGGAGTTCAATGGCTTCCTGAATATCATGCTGCTGAATTTACTAGTAAGCCAGATAAAGAGATACAATCTGTTCAAGAGTTAATGGAGCTGCTATTAATGGAGTCTACAATCTAAGGAGGGATGTACGTGGGGGAGATTATATTAAATGGAAAATATGATCAAGCAAAAGTGTTCACGGAAAACATTGATGAGTTAACGGTTGGACAGATTACCAATTTTTTAAATCAACCCTTTGCAGAAGGGGCGAACATACGCATTATGCCGGATACCCATGCAGGAAAGGGAGCAGTCATAGGTACCACAATGAAAATCACGGATAAAGTAGTACCAAATCTAGTGGGAGTCGATATTGGCTGCGGGATGCTATGTGTGGAAGTCCGAAAGCAAAAGGTTGATTTTCAAAAACTAGATGACGCGATACGAGCGCTTGTCCCTGCTGGACAATCGATAAGAGGAAAAGCGCATGCATTTGCAAAGAATATCGAATTAGAGAAAGTGACTGCTCCTTTTTCTGAAAATAGAGCGGTTCTTTCCGTAGGAAGTTTAGGAGGAGGCAACCATTTTCTTGAAATGAATACAAGTGAGGATGGGCGTCTTTTCTTAGTAGTCCATTCAGGCTCTCGTCATCTAGGGGTGAAGGTTGCTACTTATCATCAAAACAGGGCCATTCATTATTTGAAGAATGATCCAGACGGCTTGGAAAAAGTGATTGAACAATTAAAAACAGAAGGAAGACACAGAGAAATCCAGGAAGCGATCAAGTCATTTAAAACAACTAAGCCAATAGTTCCAGACGAATTAGCTTATCTTGAGGGCAATTTAATGGATGAATATCTAAATGACTTAAAGATAGCGCAGAACTTTGCCAAGTGGAATAGAGCTGCCATGATTCAAGTAATAATGGAAGCAATGGACTTTCAAGAGGTTGGACGAATTGATACAATTCACAACTACATTGACTTAGACCATATGATTTTGCGAAAAGGAGCCATTTCTGCTAGAGCAGGAGAAGAAGTACTGATTCCAATCAATATGAGGGACGGCTCGATCTTAGCAAAAGGAAAAGGAAACGATGATTGGAATCATTCGGCACCTCATGGAGCAGGACGTATTCTTTCTCGATCGAAAGCCAAACAAACTCTTTCCTTGGAAGATTTCACAGAAACGATGAAGGGTGTTTATTCCACTAGCGTTAAACAGGAGACATTAGATGAATCTCCGTTTGCTTATAAAACAATGGAAGAAATTATTGAAAACACAAAAGATACGATAGAAATATCGTCAATTCTTAAACCACTTTATAACTTTAAAGCAGCTGAATAGCAGATGAAAGTAACGTTTCTCACTGACGTTTCTTTTTTAGTATTAGGCCTGTTTTATTCATTTGTATTCAGATCGGTAACACTGTTCGTAATCGTTTTTCATCAACAAACTTTGACAAGCCAAGCCGTTTTCGTGATAAATTTCACTTTTTACTTTTAACAAGACGTTCTTATTAGAATTAGCCCATTCATCTGTATTGCTAATAGATAGAGATTCATCATCAACCCAACTCATATGAAAATAATTCTTTGCATCTGCATAATAGATGATTTTAGTTGTATTCTTAGCATTGTTTATTACTTCAATCCATACATTTACACCACCAGCAGCCCCTCCATAGGGTTCATAATAAGCATTTGCAGTATATTTTCCTGTCGGGGAAGAAATTTCAGGACCTTCTTGCATATGTTTTCTATTGATGTCATCAAATGAAAAAAAGTACTGAATGTATATGAAGATACTGAAAAATAATAGCACTCCTATTAAAGTCGACGCTAAGGTCTTTCGTGGAAAGTCTTTTCGTTTAACAAAATAAATGACTAGTTTAAAAATGAAAATGAAAAATACGATAAGTGTAAATATTAAACTAAAAAAACCAATTGTATTAAGTAATGGGTGCATGATTTCTCCTCCTTTACTTTATAACGTAAAATTGGAATAATTGGTTCGTGAATTACAATAAGTAACATTTTTCTTTTCTATTGGTAGAAAGAAATTTTTATCAAAACTATTTGGTGCTAAGTCTTGCTCGTCGGTACCTCTATTTAAAAGATGAAGTTGAACGATTAATAACAATAGTAAAATCTTCATTAAAATAGTTGGAGTTGATTTTATGGATAATAAAATAAAAAATATTGAGAGCACCGTGATAGATTTACTAACAATATTAAGAAGGTATAATAACGGACAGATTACCTTCCAAATAGATCAACTAGAAGATATATTGAATGTAATTAATTCCAATTCTGATGACCAAATAAAACAAAACAGGATAAAGACTTTAGTTGATACTCTCTATCCGATCAAAGGGGGATTAACCGACTTCTATATTTGGAAAGAGGATGTCCAAGAAAGAGTTTCTATAAACAAACCTATTAGTGAACTAAATGATAAATTATGGAATTATACAAGAGATTAACATAGCCCTAGATATATCGAACAGGGTAGAGCCGCCGATCCAGCCAGTTGAATATTTAAGCAAGCACTTACGATTATGATCAAACGAAAAAATCGTGAGTGCTTTTCATATGCTCTTTTTATTGTGCAGATAAATGAAAACTTGGAATTTATATGAAACCTTTTTAATGAGAGCTCCGTCTAACTATCGATTTTAAAGAGGTGATGATGTGAAAGGGAAAGAGGATGATTTACAGTTCGAGGAAGTAGTTCGAGCTTATGGAGAAGAGCTGCTGCGGCTGGCTTATACATACCTGAAAGATCGGACGCTTGCAGAGGACGTTGTTCAAGAAGTATTCATCAAGGCATTTGAGAAAAGAAAGGATTTTAGGGGAGATGCTAGCTATAAAACGTATTTATATCGGATAACCATTAATAAGTGTCATGATTATTTTAGAAGCTGGTCTTATAAAAATACTCAAGTATCTTCCTTTATTCAACAAGTGTTAAAAAGCAATCATTCGGTTCAAGAAATAGCGCAGACCCGGAATGACGAGCTTATATTGGGGAAGGCTGTTTTGCAGCTTTCGATTAAATATAGGGAAATTATCGTGCTCTATTACTATAAGGATTTTTCGATAGAGGAAATTGCAAAACTGCTAGATTGCTCTGGAAACACGGTTAAAACAAGACTCCGTAGAGGGCGACAACTACTAAAGAAATATCTGATGGAGCAGGGGGGCGATTTGCATGAAAAATTCTCCATTTAAAAGAGGGATTAATCAGATGATAGGGGAAGAACAGTGGCTGGATGATGAATTGACAAAACGCTTTGTTCAAGCTAGAAAAAAGCAGAGGAAGCCCAAAAAGACGGTGAATAGATTAGTCCCTGTCCTTGTCATGCTTTTCTTACTTGCTGGAGGTTTTGCTTACTATCAATTGTTTCAACCTTCCATAGAACAAGCTTCTCCTTCGAAGGATGAATATCCGCATATAGAAGAACTTGCAAAAATAGTTGGCGAAAGAACGGAATCTGAGAAAGCTGCACAAGTGTTTAGAGATTACCTGATTGGACTTCAAGAAGCTGATACGGAATTGCTTCAATCTGTTTTCTTTGGAGAGGACAAATCTCTTAGCACACTATTGGAGAGATATGAACAAGTCGATTTTCAAAGCTTACGGATTGAATCAATCATCCCTAGTAGGGGGAAACCTGGTTTCACGGTGAAGCTAGTGCATCAAACAAAGGAACACACAAGCGAATATATCCATTCTATTTGGCTTGATACGCTGGATGGAGTTCAAGTAGAAATCTATGAAAAACCTACCGAGGAATGGCATGTGTTTGATAAAATGATTGCTCCTTCAGAGGTTCAGTTAACCTATAAAGACTATTCACCACAGGTTATTGAAAGCACCAATCCTGCAATCAAAGAAGAGGACATCCTGATGACGGAGAAGCTTCCAGACCAGTCCACTCTAAAGTTAGTGGAAAGCGGCCAAGGTAGCATCGATGTCTTCATAGAAAAAGAGGAGAAAGTGTATAGCTTAGGAGAGATTTATAGTCACATGGAAGACGTGAAGATTTTATTTGAAAGTGAATACTTTGATAATCTTCAATGGACTGTAACCGTTGGGGGACCATCTAATTGGTTGCTTGTGTTTTGGAATGATACAGACGATGTCTACCAGGTGGAAACAGTGGAGGAAGTCCCTCTTGTAAATGATGTAAATAATGATGGAATCTATGAATTATTTATACTTGGTGACAATCAAGTAAGTATTCTTCGATATGAAGATGGTCGATTTAACATTGCCTTTGTCAATGAGCCATTTGTTAACGCTTTTCGATTTGAGGAAATCACTACAAGCCTTGGTATTGGCGAATCTACGATTAGTGTGAAATTTGAAGATCTAGAAGGTGTTTCTGAGTACCTATATCAATTGGAGGGTACCGACAGACTGCTTTTAATTGAGGAATAGCGAAGAGGTTGGGACAAAAGTGGATTCTTACATGAAAGAGAATAGTACAAAACCATTTCTTGATTTGTTGCACATTATTTTTACAGGATTCTGATTAAGAGTTATTCATTAGAAGTTAGCACTGATGGTTCGGAACAGCGTCGGCGACTCCTGTGGGAACAGCAAATAACTTTTGCGACGAAAGCGAAGCGACAGGAGCACCGAGTGAGAGAAGGAAGGAAAACTAAAAACGTCACATCGTGTGACAACGTTTTCCTGACCAACATCCTGTTGACCTCCACTCCAAGCGTCCGACGCAGTGGAGAACCTCACGTTTTAACAATAAAGAAGCACTTACGATTTCATCCATAATATAAAATTGCAAGTGCTGTTCTATTGTTTTGTCCCAGGCGTTTTTTCTCTATCTAGAAAGGGTATTTGCAAGTATAGAGAGAACTACTAGAAGAAGGTAAAAGTGGAGAGGGTGTCGTGTATGTGGGAAAAGCAATTTGTTCAAACACAAAGAGGAGCCTTTGAGGTTTTTATAAATGGTGCAGGGACGCCATTAGCTGTTACTCATCTCTATAGTGCGTTCGATGAGCGAGGCAATCATTTTGCCAATCAATTTATAGAGAATTATCAAGTTTTTCTGATTAACCTGCGTGGAGCAGGGGAATCTGTAAACGTTGTGGAAGAAAAGCAATATAGCATGAGTGAGGCGGTACTCGACTTAGAGGCTATTCGGGAAACGTTAGGCTTTGATCGATGGGCATTCGCAGGTCACTCTGCTGGTGGAATGCTTGGATTAAAGTATGCTATTGAAGCTCCGGCTGGTTTGACAAAAATTATCTTAGGTGGAGCTGCCGCCAGTAGGGAATATGGCTATGATGTGACGAGCATCTACAATGACCTAAACCCGAAATCAGCACGTGTGAAAGAGATTATGAACCTTTTAAGTGACCCGGATACTTCGCAGGAGGAAAGACAGAAGCTCGGATATGAATGGGCATTAATGTCCTTTCAATCAGAGGAGAAGCTGAAAAAGAGCTTAGAAACGCCGAATAGCGGTAAAACAGTTGGGGCAAGACTAGAATATTTTCGAAGAGTCGAGTTTCCTGAATTTGACCTGCGTGAGGAATTGAAAGCTGTTCATCTACCTGCATATGTGTATGCAGGTAGACATGATGCCCAGTGCCCTTTTAAATATGGGGCTGAAATAGCAGCATTACTACCAAACTCTAGATTCACTAAATTTGAGGAAAGCAACCATTTTCCTTATGACGAGGAACCCGAAAAGTTTCAAGCATTCGTGAAATCAATGTTAGATTAATAAAAAAGGTGTGACCAGCTGTTTGAGTGGTCACACCTTTTAATCGTTCGACAGGCCTTTTTCATTACTTACGGCATCTCCTATTTCTTTGATTGCTTTAGAGGTCTGCACATAATGAAGCCATTTGGCGTTTACCGTAATTTTCTCTTTCACGTATAAGTCCACAATATCTAATTCCTGTAGCTGACTCTGTACAGATTTTGCTACTCCGTTCACCTTCGCAAACACCAGCTTATTGGCAAGCTCAGGATTTAGCGCATATGCAAAATCAATAATATTCGAGTTTTTAGGGAGCCTAATCACATCCATTTTAGGTGTAAAGACAATAATCTCCTTCTGAAACATTTCAAAGGATACTAAATCACAAAAGGCGATGGAATTATCTGCTACTGATTGGACGGTGCGAATCGTATTCCCTAATAAGGCACTGCTTAGAGCAGGGACATCCACTTGCTTGATTTTCTCAAAAAGGCCACTTTCTCTAAAGATGGCCGTGGTTTCATCCTGAATCGTGACGTTGATGACTCTTTCTCCCAGTTTCACCTTCGTCTTCAAATATTTCATATATGGGTGAATATTAATCGCAATACTATCCTTGAAATGATCTGAAATTGGCTCAAATATAGAATGAACTATCCCTAGGCTCGTATAACAATCCTTGCTGGACTTGGTTGAAATATAGATTGTAAATAAATTCTCCCAATTTCCATCCTCACTTAACAGATTGTATGCCTTATAAATCGGTGTACATCTCCACTCAATCTGTTGAACAAGCTTTTGTAGATCTTTTTGAATTAAGCTTCTTGTAAATGATTCAAACATTTCTTGATAGTTGGAAGAATGTTCGAGCATCAATTGGTAGAAGTGTGTATATCTCGATTCGTTTAAGTAACGAAAACCTAATTCCTCGAGCTCTTCTTGAAGCTTGAATAAGCCAACCTTTTCTGCCAAGGGGGAAAAATATAGGAGTGTTTCATTGGCATAAGGTATTTTCTTTTCCGTATTTTTTACTTCAAGGGTTCGCATATTATGTAGCCGGTCTGCTAATTTTACTGCGGCAATTCGTATGTCTAGAATTGCGGAGGTGAGCAACTTTTCCATGTTAGCGGCACTATATTCTTCTTTCTGTAATTCGCCTTTTTCTAGCTTTGTAAGTCCTTCCACAATGAATGCTACTTCTTTGCCGAATTTTTCTTGAATAGTAAGCAAGGGAATGGCTGTGTCCTCAACTACATCGTGAAGTAAGGCACATATTAAAGAAACAGAATCTGCTTGAAATTCCGTAAGGATGTAGCATACTTCCAGAGGATGAATGATATAGGGCTCTCCGGTAGCTCGCTTTTGCCCCCTATGTGCCATGTCTGCAAATTGAATGGCTTCTGCAATTATTAGTAATTCTTCCTCTAGCAAGTATTTACTATTTTCTAATAATCGTCTCTTTAGTTCCTCGACCATCGTCTTACTCCTCTATGGGAAAATACATTTTTTTTAATTGTAGCAGAGTAATAAAAAGAATTCTTTAAAAATTTAATAAATATACATTTTTCGGTCTATTTAAAATAGGTTGTGTAAGTTTATTAATAGACAGTAGTAAAGTTTAACCAAATTAAATATTTACACAGCACGGAAAGATGTTATAATTATCCAAATAGATAGGAAATTCAATGAAAGGAGTTTTACCAATGGAAGGTATTATAGAAAACCGTCATATGTTTTTGGCGATTAGCGTTTGTACGCTATTATTATCTCCGCTTATCATTATTATTGGGCCATTATTTATCGCTCAAACCCTATTTTATGAGAGGGGATATTGGCTCATACAAGCACCTTCAGTAAATTACATTCTTTTTACAATTGGTTTTATCCTTTTGACTGGTGCATTCATTATCCTTTGGTTAAAGGATATCAATAAAAAATCTGTACTTTTTGCTGGAATACTAATAGTGGTATGTGTTGTTTTATTGTTCGGAGCTTCCTCCTCGTATGAAAAGATCATGCCTGGCGCAATAACAATTAAGTCTCCTTTTTCCTTTGAAAAGCAGGTATATGCATGGGAAGACGTAGAAAAGGTAGATTATTATCTTTATAAGGAGCATAGGAATGACCGTTATTTTATGTTTTATTTCAAGGATGGGTCTAGCTGGAGGTTAAACCAAAGTGGCTATGTTACCTCAGAGGTGCATTCAAAGATAGAAAGTAAATTATCAGAGCTAGAAACCCCCTACAAGTTAAATTTTTTAGAATGAAAAGCCGTTCATTCAATATATTTTGTTAACACATGCATCTTGTTTTGACAATAGCAGGAGGAAGGACCATGAATAAGTTTTTAGGATGGATGCTTCAGCTGTTGGTCGCTCTTATTGGTGTTTTATTAATCAGTGGTTTACCAACTCTTATAGCAGGCTTTCAAAATAGAGAATTTTTAGGGAAGGAATACATAGAACAAATTACAGGGATTTTCCCACTTTCTGATTTTTTATCGCTCCATCTCGGTACACACATACGGGAATATATATTTTACTCTTTAGAGATTTTGTTTCTATCTCTATTGGCAGCTGTTGTTTTTGCTTTGATTTTCACTATACTTACCATGCTTTTTTCCGAAAAAACTCGTCAGCGTATTAAGTCTTTGTTCTTCTTTTTAGAGGCTATACCTGATATTTTGGTCATTATGCTTGTGCAACTGGCTATTATTTTTCTTTATAAGAACACCGGTATTTCGCTATCTATTGCAGTTACTGGAGGAGAAAAGCTATATGCTCTGCCTGTATTTTGCTTAATGATTCTACCGATGGTTCAGCTTTATCGCTTGAGTATGCTGACCTTCGAGGCCGAAGAACGCAAAATGTATGTGGAGCTTGCTAGGTCATTGGGCTATGGTAAGCTTGCTATCCTAATTGGACATATTTTTCGGAATGCCATTATCAGCGTATTTTTTCAATCAAAGAAGACTATGTGGTTTATGCTTTCCAACTTATTTATTCTAGAAAGAATGTTTAATATGCCAGGAATTATGTTTCATCTAGGCTCCAGTCTATCCGGCGAGCTCTTTTTAATTACCGTAATCAGCTTCTTCTTCCCGGTTTTTATCATGTATAGTGTTGGGGAATGGTACTTCCTTCGAAAAGTGAGTAAGGGAGGTGCGTTAGAATGAAATCTATCTGGAGACAGCCTTATTTTGTGTTTGGTTTTTTCATATTTAGCTTTTTTCTAGTAGGCAGCTTTGTATACGAATGGGTTTTTGGTCCCGATCCGAAGCAAACATTCTTTCTCTACGATGAAAATGGGATTTTACTAGAGGCCGCACCTCTTTCCCCAAGCCTTAAGCATCCTTTAGGTACAGATCAGGATGGATATGAGATGCTAAGTAAAATCATGGTTGGAGCAAAGGTTACCATTCTTTCCGCCATGGGTGTTGCAGCGGTCCGAATGCTGTTTGCAATACCGCTTGGTTATGCCATCGGTACTTATTGGCAGAGAAGACGCTCGCTTATTAATAGCTTTATTGATCCTTTGCATTATATCCCGATGACGATTTTTTCGTATCTTATGCTTTTCCCAATACTTTGGGAACCGCCCGGCGGCTTTACGACGACCCTTTGGGAGCGTATTTTTTATCAAGTTATTTTAATGGGAATTATCACAGTACCTATTGTTGCCGCTCTAATAGGCAACGAGGCAAATCTGCTTTATCATAATGAATTTATTTTGGCTTCTCGTACGCTTGGTGCTAGTCGCTTCCGCATCATACGAAAGCATTTGTATCCATTGATGCGAGAAAAGTTATTTGTGCTATACGGCCAACAGGTAGTGGAAACGCTTGTTGTATTTGCACATTTAGGGCTCCTGCAGCTATATATTGGTGGCACACACGTGAGCTACGACCCGATGTTTGGTGATCCACCGAAGTCCATTGCCTTCGAATGGGCGGGACTTTTTGGTGCTTCCTTCCGCTATCTGCAGGGTGTCCCATGGCTCGCATTGGCACCAGCAATCTGCTTTGCTCTATTAATACTTTCCGTAGCTTGCATGATTGAAGGCTATACAAGAGCAATGAATGGCCAAGTGAAAATTCCAAAACGACGAAATCAGCTAATGGTCTCTGAGCAGACTGTTGAGTGGAACAGACAGCAGCTTAAGGAAAAGTTGGAGCTGTTGACAAAACAGGATGAGGACAAGTTGATAAGAAGTAAGGAAAAGGTTTCGGATTAAGTTCCGAGACCTTTTTGTTTTAGGCTGTTTTCTCAAAGATTGTTGCTATTGGTCATAATCAATAAATAAACAAAATGTAAAAATGATTTGACATTTCAAAAAAGAAAGATACAATAATAAATGTAAAATACTTTTTACATTTATGAGGAGGGGATTGAAATATGTATTGGATAATTTTATCTTTAATTATTTTAGCAATATGTCTCATTTTAATTGTGACGACTCTTGTTTCATTACCTAAATTAGGTGATGAAAGGACGAATTACATTAAAATGAAAGCACAATCATACGTGTTTACAGTTGTAATCGGTGTCTTGTTGTTAGAAATTATCGAATCTATTTATTTAACAGCTTGGACAGACAGTTCTTATGAAGGTATGAATCCATTTAGTTTTCTTGTTACGATTTCGGTTATATATTTAATCTCGTTACTATTATCTAAGAAGAAATATGGCGGTTAAATGAAAAATCGTATTAGGGAATTAAGGAAATCGGTAAGACTATCTCAGGAAGAACTGGCTAAACTTTGTAATGTAACAAGACAAACGATAAATGCGATTGAAAATGATAAATATGACCCCACTTTACAATTAGCTTTTAACATAGCCTCTGTACTGGATACCACAGTAGACGAGCTTTTCATAAACGATACTGTTAGAAAATAATAAAATCGACCTCATATCGAGGTCTTTTATTATGCACTTTTTAATAATTCCACAGTTGTATAATTTGATTTTTGACACGCTGAAATAAGCATTTGTTCTATTCTTTTATCAAATGCTAAATGTTTCCCTATTTCAAGCCAACGGAACCAGTATAGATAATTGTCTAAATAACGAGTTCCTACACCTTTAAAGCGTTCCATCCAGCCTTTTAAGCGATTATGAAAATTATTTACGTGTTGAATATGAAAAATCCCTTTTTTCACACGTTGTTTTAGTCGTTCATTTACCGTTTCGTGTTTTAACCCCTTGATTCTTGCAAACTTCTTATAATTAGTCGCTGTATCTGTACACAACAAAGAAGACTGGTGGATATACTCACCTATCACATTGTCGATTTCCTCTGCTTTAACACGACCTGTGCCTGCTTTTCGAGCAATTATATTGCCATTACGGTCTTGCGCCACTACAACGGCAATTTTAAGATTGGAAATCCCTCTTTTTTCGTCTTTTTCTCCACGCTTTTTTGGTTTTCTATGGTTTATTTGACGATGCCCCTTTAAGGATTCACGAAAGAAGGTTTCGTCACTTTCAACGATACCTCGTAATTGGTTAAAACCAAGACTACCTAATGCGTACAAGATTTTATGTCTCCAATAAAATGCGGTAGAAATGTGTATTTGAAGTTTGTCAGCAATTTTAGGTAACGTATATCCTTCAACCATAAGTTCAATATATTTAACCCATTTTTCAGGATAACGTGAGCCTGAGAATGGAGTATTCGTCATATCGTTGAACGTCTTATTGCAATCCTTACACAGATAGCGTTGGCGACTACGATATTTGCCGTTTCGTTTAACAGATGTACTACCACAATGAACACAGCCTAATCCCGATGAAAATCGTGCTTCACGAATACTTTTTAGAAGTTTATTGATTTTATCTGGTTCTTCTGGGAATAAGTCTTGTTTCATCGCTTCAAATAGTGCTAACTGTTCCGATTTACTTAATTCGCTAAAATCCTCATAAACGTCTAACCACATAATCTATGCCTCCTTAAAGCCTATAACAGCCTTGTTTTAAGGGGGGATTGGTGGTATCAGATGTGAGCTTTTAGCTATTTTATCATTGAAACTGGAACATGAGTCCGAGAGATTGGCTCACCGTTAAGTGATATTTCCAGTGAAAAGGAAATACGTGCGGTTGCTGTGGATTTACTTGCGAATTGGGAGTGCTTACTTGCGCTGTCGTTTCCTTTAGTTGCGCTCTCGGTTAATTTAGTTGCGTTTGTCAACAAATTTACTCGTAGTGACTACGGATTTAGTTGCACTTATCGCTAAATTAGTTGCAAAACGGATTATATTGGAAAATAAAGTTTGGGAGCTCTACTCACATTCAAATGCATTACCAATAAAAAGGAAACACTTGCGATTTTACGAAACTTACTTGCGGTCGTGGAATGAATACTTGCGTTTCCAAAAGAGTTACTTGCGATAACGAGCTGCTTACTTGCACTCTTTGCCAATTTACTTGCGATTGTCAATATGTTAGAAACGCCTACTGGTGATTTGGTCACCGCTTATCTTTATTTTCCCACAGATTGGAAAACAGTCATCTTTCCCCCTGAAATATCCATTGAATAAGAACAAATGTTTTGGGTATAATATAAGAACAGATGTTCTATGGAGGTTATGAGGATGTATGAAGGATTGGAAAGTCGAAAAATTATCTGTATTGATATGCGAAGCTTTTTTGCGAGCTGTGTGGCAGCAGACAGGGGATTAGATGTGATGACTACTCCGATAGCGGTCATTGGGAACCTCGAGCAAAAGGGAAGTGTCGTCCTGGCTGCATCGCCACCTATGAAAAAGAAATTTGGTGTCAAAACCGGTACACGCCTTTTTGAGATTCCAAACGATCCATCTATTCATTTAATTGAGCCGAAAATGGAATTCTTTGTTCGGATGTCCATGGAGATTACGCGTTATTTAAATCAGTTTGTGCCGATGGAGGACATACACGTGTATAGCGTGGATGAATGTTTTGTTGACTTAGGAGGAACTGAAAAGCTCTGGGGACCAGTAGAGAAAACTGTCAAGCATATACAGGATGGGCTGCATTATCAATTTCAGCTTCCCTGCGCAGTGGGAATGGGACCCAATATGCTGATGGCAAAGCTTGCTCTCGACCTAGAAGCCAAAAAAACAGGATTTGCGAAGTGGACTTACGAGGATGTGCCGAAAAAACTATGGCCAGTTTCACCTTTAAGTGAGATGTGGGGGATTGGCTCTAGACTGGAGAAAACGTTAAATAATATGGGGATTTTCAATGTGGGACAGCTGGCAAAGACGCCGCTTTCCATTTTGGAGGATAAATTTGGGGTGATGGGAAACCAGCTTTATCACCATGCGTGGGGAATTGATTTGTCAGAGCTCGGTGCGCCGATTGTAGACGGGCAAATTAGCTATGGAAAAGGGCAAGTCCTATACCGCGACTATCGTACAAAGAAGGAGGTAATGGCGGTTATTTTGGAGATGTGTGAGGACGTAGCCAAGCGTGCGCGCGAGGCAAATATGGCTGGAAGAACGATTCATCTATCGGTCGGCTATAGTAAAAATGCGTTTGGAGGAGGATTTAACCGTTCTCGTTCTATAGAAGAGCCGACGAATGCGACAATGAAAATCTATCGAGTATGCGAGAAGATTTTCGATGAATTTTATGATCATCGTCCGGTTCGTAGGCTGGCTATTTCTATTACAAACTTAGAGCCCGAGAGCTCCGTTCAGCTTAGCTTTTTTGAGGAGAGAAAGTGGAAGGAGCACAAGCTTGGAAAGACGATGGATTATTTAAGAAATAAATACGGTCCAACTGCGATTCTGCGAGCCGTTTCTTATACAGATGCCGGCACAGCAATCAATAGGGCAGGATTGCTTGGAGGACATAAGAAGTAACGGAAGCTGACTAGTAAAGATAGTTGGCTTCTTTTATTAGAAAGGAATTTACCAAATTTAGGCGAATTAATAAAGGGGAGGGAAGCTATGAAGGAAATAAAAAAGAATGAAATAGATAGATCGCTAGAAGAATTACTGGCATATGCGGCAAGTGATGCTCAAAACGAAATAAAGCGTTATCAGACAGAACAAGAAAGACTGCTGTTTGGAATAAAAAAGAGGAATGGATGGGCAGGGTGTATCGGAATAAGAGAATTGGCATTGGGAGAAATAGAAATTCTCCATATTGCCGTTGCTTTAGAATATAGAGGAACAGGAACCGGTAGGGAAATGATTCGACAAATAAGTCAGCAACGCAAGCCTGCAAGAATAAAAGCGGAAACAGATAAGGATGCAGTGGGTTTTTATAAAAATTGCGGATTTACTATCACCAGTTTAGGCGAAAAATATCCAGGAATCGAAAGGTTTTTGTGTACGAAAGACTTATAAAAGTGACTAGGGGGACATACATATGAGATTGGATATTATGCGCGATCATTTAGTAGAGGCACTACATAACGTGATGAGAGCGGTTAGCTCGAAGACGACATTTCCAATACTGACAGGAATAAAAATGGAGTTGAATAGGAAAGGACTGCTGTTGACGGGAAGTGATTCAGATAAGACTATCCAATCCTTCATTAAAGCTGAAAAGAACGGAGACCAGGTAATCAGAGTAGTAGAAGAAGGTTCTATTGTCGTTCCTGCTAGGATGTTTTATGAAATTATACGGAAGCTACCTTCGAATGATGTAACGATTACGGTCGGTGCTAATTATCAAACCAACATTCGTGCTGGAAAGTCAGATTTTCATTTGAATGGTATGGATCCAAGTGAGTATCCTCTTATCGGAGAACCGGAAGATACAGAATTATTTTCAATTAAGGGACACGACCTTCGTAAAATCATACGAGAAACTGTATTTGCAGTGTCGACTTCAGAGACTAGACCTGTATTAACAGGAGTAAAGTGGAGCCTTCAACAGAATGAGCTAAATTGCACGGCAACAGATAGTCATCGGCTTGCAAGAACAAAGATATCCTTAAGTAGTGTTCATGAGACAGAATATAATCTAGTGATTCCTGGAAAGGTTCTAAATGAGTTACATAAAATGATAGAGGATACGGAGGAGTTAGTGTGGATCACCTTTAATCAACAGCAGGTAATGTTTAAAACTCCTCAAATTGTATTTATTTCTCGTTTATTAGAGGGAAATTATCCAGACACATCTAGACTAATCCCACATGAATTTCAAACCTCACTTGAGGTTGATGGGAAGCATCTTTTTCAAGCGATTGATCGTGCATCCTTAATGGCGAGAGAAGAAAGAAATAATATTGTTCGTTTGAAAGCTATAGGTGAAGGGTCTATTGAAATATCATCTCATTCACCTGAGGTAGGACATGTAGAGGAAGAGGTTCCTGCGTCTACACTGGCTGGAGAAGATATCACCATTTCTTTTAGCGCTAAATATATGATGGATGGACTAAAGGCATTTGGAGATCAGCCGATAAAAATACAATTTACCGGTAGTATGCGACCATTTGTCATTCATTCTCTGGAGGATGATCGGTTGCTTCAATTAATTGTACCGGTAAGGACATATTAGGGGAAAAGGAGAGGAACAATATATTAACAGGCAAGAAAAAATATGAAATTCTACCGCTATTCCTGTGCATTTTCTTATATTTTTATTGTCTACTCTCCTATTTATTTGGATATATCAATAGCGATATACTAGTGGCGGCAATCCTATTATTGATGGTATGCCACTTACTGATAATGCTTAGAAATAAGAAATATTTTCAAAAACGATCTCTCTTCCTTCCGTTAATCGCTATTCTTGTCCTATTACTTTATGAGGGTGTTTTTTTGATGGTGGCAGATGAAGTTGCATATTACGTAGAGCCGGAAGAAATAATTGCGGGAACTAACATATTCAGCTTGCCAGTGGGAACGGTCCCGAGGAAAAACGTAGAGAAGGAAAGGCTGAATACATTTCCTTATTTTCCAGAAGAAGAAATCAAACAATCTCCTTTAGAGATTTATACAGCTAAAAACAGAGCATATTGTCAGCTGCTTACCATTTGTGCAGAGGATTTTGAGATGATGACTAATCATATTAACGCTTACTTAGGAGAAGTGAACCATCCTGCAATTCAGCGATTTTTAAAAAGAGCTAATTACAAAGGAAATAGTGCTGGCCTCATGCTAGTAGTGTCACAGCTAGTCTATGAAAATAAAATAAGAAATGATGAAAAGATCGCCATTACTGGAGCAGTTACTAAAAAAGGAAAAGTGAAAGAAGTGGGGATGATTAGGGAAAAGGTGTTCACTGCGGCAATTAGTGAAATCGACAATATTATACTCCCAGAAGAGAATAGAGAAGAGGCATTGAAAATTAAGAAGGTATATAATTTTCAAATGAATATCTACGGGGTAAGTAGTGTAGAAGAAGCGCTAGCAACAATTAAAGAAATTAATAATAAATAGAGTTTAGACCGATAAGAAATTATCGGTTTTTTTATTTGGTACATGACTTTTTAAATAGATGGGTAACGTAACTACATCGATCAAAAAGAGGTGTACAACCATGAAAACAGCAGTATTTTTGGACAGAGATGGAGTTATTAATGAGGTGCTGACAAAGAGAGTCAAATTTGTAAATCATCCGAAGCAGCTGTACTTCTTGCCTGGCGTAGCAGTAGCAATTAAGATGCTAAATGCTCATTTTGACCATGTGTTTGTCGTTACGAACCAAGGTGGTATAGGATTAGGTTATATGAGGGAGGAGCAGCTTCAAAAAATTCATCAGTACATGATTAGTGAGTTGAAAAAAGAAGGGGCTGTCATTGATGAAGCTGTATATTGTCCACATAAACCAAAGGCTGGCTGTGCTTGTAGAAAGCCTAATAGTAAATTAATTGAAGACTTAGCCGAACGATATCAGATAGATTTAGCTAAATCCTATATGGTCGGAGATACGGACACGGATATTATGGCAGGGAAGAGAGCAGGTACGAAGGGTGTTTTCCTAGGAAAAAGCGATTCGCTTGCCGATGCTGTTTTTCCAGATTTACGAGCTGCTGCAGAGTGGATAATCATGGATAGCAAAGGAGAAACAAAGTAAGATAGAGATAGAAAAAGTTTGAAAGGAGCGAGAAGATGAAAAACAACAAAGACTGGAAGTTAACAAACACATACAGTGAGCTCCCACCTATCTTTTATTCGGAGATGGAATTAAACCCAGTGCGCTCACCAAAGCTCCAAATTATAAACGAATCGTTAGCAGAGGCACTTGGTTTAAATATAGAGATGCTGAAGAGTTCTGAAGGTATAGAAATCCTTGCTGGCAATGAACCGATTGAAGGAGGCCTCCCATTAGCGCAAGCCTATGCAGGCCATCAATTTGGAGGATTCACCATGCTAGGGGATGGCCGGGCAATCCTGCTTGGAGAGCAAGTAACTCCTGATGGGAAAAGATATGACATTCAGTTAAAGGGAGCTGGAAGAACACCATATTCTCGTGGCGGAGATGGACGAGCTGCGCTTGGTCCAATGCTTCGGGAATATATTATTAGTGAGGCAATGGCTGGATTAAAGATTCCAACGACTAGAAGTCTAGCGGTAGTGACAACTGGGGAAACCGTCTACAGAGAGACAGCATTGCCTGGTGCCATTATGACAAGAATCGCAGCTAGTCATCTTCGTGTTGGAACCTTTCAATTTGCAGCAACATGGGGCGAGCAGGAGGACCTGAAAGCTTTAGCAGACTATGCAATAGATCGGCACTATCCTGCTCTAAAATTTGCTCCTGATAAATATTTAGCTTTATTAGAAGAGGTTCTTAAAAAACAAGCCGAGTTACTAGCCAAGTGGCAGCTAGTAGGATTTATCCATGGTGTCATGAACACAGACAATATGACCATCAGTGGAGAAACAATCGATTATGGACCGTGTGCGTTTATGAATGAGTTCGATCCTGCAACTGTTTATAGCTCAATCGACACGCAAGGAAGGTATGCTTATGGGAACCAGCCAAGAATGGCAGCCTGGAATATAGCAAGATTCGCAGAGAGCCTTTTAGCACTCATTTCAGATAATCAAGAGGAAGCTGTTCGCCTGGCACAAGAAAAGATTGAACAGTTTCCAAAGCTGTTCAAGAAACATTGGCTGGCAGGTATGCGAGCTAAATTGGGTCTGTTTCAGGAAGAGGAATCCGACGAGGAGCTTATAAACGAATTGCTCAAGCTTATGCATCAAAACGACGCGGACTATACCAATACATTCCGAGCATTAACGTTAGATAATAAAAATGAAACAAATCTATTCAGATACCAAGCCTTTATTGACTGGTATGATCGCTGGAAGAAAAGGTTGGACAGCCAAGGACAAACACAAGAAGAAGTGCGTGAACTAATGGAGCAGCATAATCCAGCGATAATCCCTCGTAATCACCGAGTGGAGGAAGCGCTAGAAGCGGCGGTTGATAAAGGAGATTATTCCGTCATGCATAAGCTACTAGAGGCGCTAAAAAATCCATACGATTATACCAAGGATTATGGAGAATTAACCTCTCCGCCAGCACCATCTGCGATTCCATACCAAACCTATTGCGGTACGTAAAAATAATATAGAGGGCGAAGCAGCTTGCTTTGCCCCTTACAAAAATAAAGAGGTGCTAAATTGGAACTGAAAATAGAAAAAGTCCAGTTAATGGAAAAAAAGACTCTAGAGAACATGTACTCTCTTTATTTACATGATCTCTCCGAGTATACAGAGGAAATAGAAGTTTCTTCAGATGGCTCCTATGTATATGATTCTATTGATATGTTATGGACAAATGAAGGAATCGAGCCCTACTTAATAAAAGATAGGGAGAAATTAGTAGGGTTTCTTTTACTATTAAAAAGACCGTTCTTAAAAAAGGATCACGATATTTGTATAAATGATTTCTTTATTCTCAAGAACTACCGGAGAAAGGGCATTGGCAAGAAAGCGCTCACTCTTATTTTTCAAGAAAATAAAGGCAAATATGTCATAATGGAGCTTGCAAAAAATCAACCAGCTGTGACATTTTGGAGAAAAGCACTAAGTCAGCTTGGACTTGAGTATAAAGAGGAGAAGAAAATGGTCGAGGAAGAGGAATGCTACGTCCAAACCTTTGAAGTTTTACATTAACTATTAAAAAAAGAAATGAGTTTAGAGATGCTATTCTGAGCTCATTTCTTTTTTTATTGCCATCTATGAATATGATTTTTAATATGATAAATTTACACTTACATATACTGTTGATGGGAGCGGAAGGCGGCGACTCCTGAGGGAGAAAGGGAGTCAGATGAGACATTGCATCGGTACGCGTTAGCGTTCGGCAACGGCTCATCGCTCCCCCCTCGGAAAGCGTCCGCCTATAGCGTACATCAACTATTAGAAGTAACATTGAGATTCAAGATGAGCATGAATAAAAATTGCTCTTCCGTCTGAAGTGGATAGAAATGTAAAAAGCCATACTTATTTTATTATTCTACAGAATCATCAGTATAAATATTATTTCAATTCCCGAATTATTTGTTTCTCCTATCTTTCTTAATGTTCAAACTTTTGATAAAATGGAAAAGTCTGATTTTGTAAATGGGGGATCAAAATGAAGGTATTTTTTGATTTGGGTTGGTATTTTAAGCTTAGGAAAAAGCAATATCTTATAGGTATATTGATGTTGCTGTTCGTTGCTTTTTTGCAGCTGATACCACCTAAAATTATAGGGTTTGTTGTAGATGAGATTAGTAGTGGAACGCTCACAGGAGATTTCCTGATAAAGTGGTTAAGCATTTTAGCTGCAGCCGCAATAGGGATGTATGTATTAAGGTATTACTGGAGAATCATGATTTTCGGATCCTCTATCTTTTTAGCAAGACTTTTAAGAGAAAAGTTATTTTGTCATTTTACAAGGATGGCTCCTTCTTTTTATCAAAAAAAGCGAGTAGGGGATTTAATGGCCCATGCTACGAATGATCTATCCGCAGTGCAACAAACTGCTGGGACAGGTGTCTTGACGCTAGTAGATTCCTTGGCAACAGGGGGCTTTGTAATTGCTGCAATGGCAATTACAATTAACTGGAAGCTTACAATCATTGCACTTCTTCCTCTACCCTTAATGGCGATATCCACGAGTTATTATGGAAAGCTGCTACATCAAAGGTTTCGATATGCACAGGAAGCTTTTTCTGATTTAAATGATAAAGCACAGGAGAGCATCTCAGGTGTCAAGGTTATCAAAACGTTTGGACAGGAAAAGGAAGATACAGAGGACTTTGTAAACCTGTCAGAGGAAGTAGTGAAGAAAAATCTTACGGTAGCCAAAATCGACTCATTGTTTGATCCGACCATATCGTTAATCGTAGGTATGTGTTATTTCCTTACCATTACTTTTGGAACAAGATTTATTTTAAATGGAGAAATGTCGATTGGAGATTTGTTTGCTTTTGCTTCTTATTTAGGACTTCTTGTTTGGCCAATGCTAGCATTTGGCTATCTATTTAACATAATGGAGCGAGGAAGAGCTTCTTATGATCGTATCCGCAACATTTTAGATGAAGAAATTGAAATTGATGATAAATCAAACGCAATCACAGAGAAACCTCACGGTGACTTGCATTTTGAAATTGATGAATTTAAGTTTCCTGGAGACGATCGTGTTGCCTTACATAATGTTCATTTTCAGCTTAAAAAGGGAGAGACACTTGGAATCGTTGGGAAGACAGGATCAGGTAAGACAGCTATTTTGAAGCTGTTGATGAGAGAATTTGAAGGCTATAAAGGGAAAATCGTGTATGGCGACCATCCGATTGATGATTATAAAAAGCAAGCCCTACGTGAAGCGATTGGCTATGTGCCGCAGGATCATTTTCTGTTCTCTACAACAGTAGCTGGTAATATTGCATTTGCTAATGCCGGTGCTTCGATGGAGAAAATTTACGAAGCTGCTAAGCTAGCTAATATTCATGAAGACATTCTCCAGTTCACAAACGGCTATAATACAATCGTAGGGGAAAGAGGAGTTTCCCTTTCTGGTGGGCAAAAACAACGAATTTCTATAGCTCGAGCACTGATGATGGAGCCCGAGATGCTTATTCTTGATGACTCTCTTTCTGCAGTTGATGCAAGAACTGAGGAAGCTATTCTAGAAGCTTTGAAGGAAACGAGAACCGGAGAGACGACGATTATCACCTCTCATAGATTAAGCGCAATCCAACATGCACATCAAATTATCGTAATGGAAAACGGAACAATTGTAGAAAAAGGTACGCATGATGAGTTGATAGCATTACAAGGTATTTACAAAGAAATGTATGAGTTGCAGCAGCTAGAAACGCTTGTGGAGCAAGGAGGGGAAGCATAATGGAAGAAAAACAGACACTTCTAACTGGAAAAGCGCAGTGGAAGGTATTCAAACGCTTACTTACCTATTTGAAGCCACATAAAAAGAAAATTTCAATCGCGTTATTCTTGTTGGTTATTACAGTAACGGTTGATATTTTAGGTCCATATTTAATCAGTGTGTTTATGGATGATTATTTGACACCTAGGTATTTCCCTACTGGTCCACTTGTCGGGCTAGCACTAGGCTATGTATTTATACAAATTACTAATGCCATTGTTAGCTATTTCCAGCTACTAAAATTCCAAGAAATCGCTTTAAAGATAATTCAGCAGATGAGGATTGACGTATTCTCAAAGGTTCATAAGCTAGGTATGCGTTATTTTGATAAAACACCTGCTGGAAGTATCGTGTCACGTGTTACGAATGATACCGAAGCGATTAAGGATATGTTTGTCAGCGTATTGGTTGGCTTTATTCAAAGTGGGGTATTGGTAATTGGGGTTTACATCGCTATGTTCTTATTGAACGTCAAGCTGGCGTTGATTACCACAGTGCTATTGCCTATCCTTTTTGTCATTATGGTTACTTACCGGAAATATAGCTCCGTTGTTTATCAAGATCTTCGAGAAAGACTAAGCCAGCTAAATGCAAAACTAGCGGAGTCATTACAAGGAATGACGATGATACAGGCATTTAGACAGGAAGAACGTTTGCAGGATGAATTCAATGAGATAAATGACCGTCATTGGAACGCGGGAAAACGAAATATAAAATTAGATAGTCTTTTACTGAGACCAGCTATTGATATTGTATATGCATTGGGTATCATCATCTTGTTAAGTTATTTTGGAATCACTTCCATGAATAATGTAGTAGAGATAGGGGTTATTTATGCTTTCGTAACTTATATAGACCGCTTTTTCGAGCCTATCAATCAAGTGATGCAAAGGCTGTCTTTATTCCAACAAGCGATTGTAGCAGCATCTCGCGTATTTACTCTATTAGATGAAGAAGACCTAGCTCCTGCTCAACAGGACAAAGAAAAAGCAACTATTCAATCAGGCAAAATTGAATTTCAAAATGTCACCTTCTCCTATGATGGAAAAACAGATGTATTAAAAAATATCTCATTTACTGCGGAGCCTGGACAGACGGTTGCATTAGTTGGTCACACAGGGTCCGGAAAAAGCTCGATTATTAATCTATTAATGAGATTCTATGAGTTTGAGCATGGAGATATAAAAATTGATGGATACTCTGTAAAGGACTTTAAGGCAGAGGAGCTACGAAATAAGATAGGCTTAGTCTTACAGGACCCATTCTTATTCTACGGGGATATAGTAAGTAATATAAGACTACATGCAAAAGATATGAGTGAGGAAGAGGTAAAGGCTGCTGCTGAATTTGTTCAAGCTCATTATTTTATTGAGAACTTACCAAATGGCTATAAGCAAAAGGTGACAGAGCGCGGATCTACCTTCTCCAGCGGCCAAAGACAGTTAATCGCATTTGCCAGAACAATAGCTACGAATCCAAAGATTCTAGTGCTCGATGAAGCCACAGCAAACATCGATACGGAAACAGAGGTAGCGATTCAAAATAGTCTAGAAAAAATGAGACAAGGAAGAACTACTATTGCAATTGCACACAGATTAAGTACTATTCAAGACGCAGAGCTTATTTTAGTCTTGCACCACGGAGAAATTGTGGAACGAGGAACTCACCAAGAATTGCTAAATCAAAAAGGCCTTTATCATAAAATGTATTTATTGCAAAATGGAGTAGTAGAGGATATTGCCTAGGCACAAAGATTCGAAAAGCTGTCACAAGCTTTAATAGAGTAAATTGACTAAAAGTTTGATACGATAGGAACAGCAATTCGGAAAGGGAGACTGTCGTGAGTACTGATGTAAACTTGCTTTTAGCATTCGGTGCAGGCTTTTTGAGCTTTATCTCTCCATGCACCCTTCCTCTTTACCCAGCTTTTTTATCCTATATAACAGGGATGTCACTGGAAGAATTAAAAACGGATAAAAAGCTGATGCAAAAAAGAGGAATGCTTCATACCTTGTTCTTTTTACTAGGGTTTTCAATTATCTTTATCGCATTGGGATACGCAACTTCCTTTATTGGAACCTTCTTTATTCAGTATGGCGACTTAATACGTCAGGTTGGAGCAATATTCATTGTGATATTTGGGTTAGTCGTTGTAGGAATATTTAAACCTGAATTCTTAATGAAAGAAAAGAGATTAGAGTTTAAGAATCGACCAACCGGTTTTATAGGGACTATATTAATAGGGATGGCATTTGCAGCAGGCTGGCAGCCGTGCACAGGACCTATCCTGGCAGCTGTTCTTATTATGGCAGGCTCAAACCCTGACGCTGGCGTATTCTATATGCTCGCCTACGTTCTTGGTTTTGCAATACCATTCTTCGTTCTCTCCTTCTTTGTTACACGTTTGAAGTGGATTAGAACGAATAGTAACCTAATTGTGAAAATAGGTGGTTACTTAATGATAGCACTTGGAATTCTATTATTCTTTGATGGAATGACTTATATTATTCAAATCTTGAGTCCTCTATTCGGCGACTTTACTGGATTCTAATAGAAGGGAGAGTTTCCATGACAACCGTGCTAGTAGTGGATGATGCTATGTTTATGAGAGCTACAATGAGAAGAATGCTGGAGGAACACCAATTCGAAATAATTGGTGAAGCTGCAAATGGCATAGAGGCTATTGAGCAATATAAAAAACTACAGCCTGATCTCGTTACGATGGATATTACAATGCCTGGCATATCGGGGATTGAGGCGGTTCACGAGATTATCGCAATAGACCCACTTGCCAAGATTGTGATGGTAACAGCACTCGGACAGCAAAAGCTAATCGTAGATGCCTTAGACGCCGGTGCCAAGGATTTTCTTACAAAGCCCTTTGATCCGAATCAGCTAGTACAGGTATTACGTAACGTAATAGATTCCTAAGAAATAAAATGGAGATGGAGTAATTATATGTTTGAATCAATTCCAGCCAATACCATGATTATTGTCACTTCGGTGTTTGCAATTGGAATGGGAATTATTGTGACGACTTTACGTGCTAAATCTGCAAAACGACCTGCAAGCGCAAAGAAAATTCTATTGCCTCCATTATTTATGTCTACAGGAGCTTTAATGTTTCTATTTCCATTTTTCCGCGTAACTGGAGCGCAAATAATAGAAGCGTTAGTGGCAGGAATTGTATTTTCGGGAGTTCTTATATGGACTTCGAAGTTTGAAAGAAGAGATGGAGAAATTTATTTAAAGCAATCCAAAGCATTTATCTTTATTCTTATTGGCTTGCTTATTATTAGAATCATTGCCAAACTTGTGCTTAGCTCTTCAATAGATGTAGGGGCATTAAGTGGCATGTTTTGGATTTTAGCCTTCGGAATGATCGTTCCCTGGCGAATCGCAATGTTTTTACAATTTAAAAAACTACAAAGAGAAGGTTTATAAAGAATACCACAGTCATACTCGAAACTTTGAGTTTGACTGTGTTTTTTTAGTCCAAAAAGAATCCATAAAAAAGCCGATTTCTAACAGCAAGAAACCGACTTGTAGTTAAATTATTTATTGAAATATCTAAGTTCAGGATAAACGACCTTCTCGACTTACTCTACAAACCAACTTCATCACTAACTTGTGAAGCGAAGGGAAAAGTATAAAAAGAACATCCATTGTTTTACGCATCGGCATAGGACAGATGATTACCTTGTTTTGATGAACACCCTTAATAGCTATTTTCGCTAGCTTTTGAGGGGAAATCATTCGCTGTTTTTTTAGTTGATCGAGTAAAATGGCCTTGTTGATATTGATTGCTTTGGCTTGACGGAAAATGGGAGTATCAACGAAAGTAGGGCAAAGAGTACTTACTTTAATTCCAAAGGCTTCTGCTTCAAAATGAAGGGAGGTAGTTAATCCCACCACTGCATGCTTTGTTGCTGAATAGGCAGAAGAGATAGGTGTAGGACCTAATCCGGCTGCAGAGGAGGTATTTACAATGTGTCCGAATCCTTGCTCCTTCATAATGTTATAGCCTATTTGCGTTCCATAAATAACTCCCCATAAGTTAGTATCCATAATTTCTTTCCAATCTTCTATCGTCATATCATATAATTCACCATACATTGCAATACCAGCATTGTTAAATAGATAATCCAGTCTACCAAATTCCTCTATTACAGCTTGCATTACCTGCTTGAAAGAATCGTATTCTGTCACGTTCAAAAAGATAAACCTACTAGCAAGACGTTCTTGATTAAGCTCAGTTTCGAGTATCTTTCCGGCTTCTTCATTTATATCAGTGATTATGACAAATACATGTTGAGCGATTAATTCTTGGCAAATTGCTTTACCAATTCCAGAGGCACCGCCGGTTACAAGCGCAATTTTCATATTGTCCACCATACTAGTTCACCAGGCTACTACTATCACTAAATAAGATTTGATCTATCATTGATGCATATTGTTCTGAGACAACGGAAGCACCTTTACTATTCAAATGAATTCCATCCATCGTCAAATGTAATCCCCGTTTTTTCGATAGTCGATCAATCCGGTTAGGATGCTTATAAAAGAACACATCCTTCATGACGTTTAACACATTAGTGCTGATGTAATCAGAAGTAGGTATGCCGGAAAGTGCATTTTCAAATATAGGTTGTAAATTTAAAAAGCTTACTGATGGATAATTATTGGAGATTGATTGAATAATAGAAGATAAGCTCCTTAATTCATTGTTAGATGGATTTGTTAAACTTTCGCCTACTATTGCAGGTGAAACGATAACTATCTTTGTTTTAGAAGGATTTAATATATCCAAAATCTTGATAAAATATTCCTTAAACTCTTCATGATTTTCTGCGATAGGTTGTGCCTGGACTTTCAACAGTTTGGAATAAACATCATTTACACCTATCCAAAGGAAGACTAAATCATAATGATTGTCTATTTTGGTTTTAGATAAGCGCGTATGCAAACTTTTAATCGTTTCACCTGGCTTCCCATGATTCTCAAATGAAATGCTTGGATATTTCTCCTCTAGCAAGCGACTAAAAGATACCCCTGGGCGTCCTTCCGTTAAACTGTCACCGATTAAAACGATTGTCCTCTTCATGTACATTTCCCCCTTTTTTAATGGAACCTAAAAAAATTGTAATTGCTTCTTTGAACAAAGGTTCAAGCGACTGAAAATCCTGTGTATTCGTAAGCTGACATAAACCTCCTAGCCATGTTCCGAGTAAAACTGTCCATTGGTCTAAATTTCCGGGCTTAAATTCTCCGGTTTCTATCCCTTCTCGTAAAATAGATTGATAAGTACCCATTGGAACAATAGCTAAATCGTATAACTGCTTCACAGATTCTGGACTGGAATGAGGATTGGAGGCAAGCTCTTGACCTCCGCTTAGTAAGGGTGTTTGGTAATTGTAAAGTACATGCATTGCTACTGCATAGAGTTTTTCAGATGCAGTCGAGTAGTTAGACTCTTTTGCCTTCCACTTGTCATGCCAGTCTTGCATGGTTTTCTGAGCCAAAAGCACAAAGAGCTTTTCTTTGTTCTCAAAATGATAATAAATATGTCCTTTGCTATAACCTGAAGCCTTTGAAATATCTCCAACAGAGGTTTGGTTATACCCTTTTTGAGAAAACAAAAGGGTTGCTTGTTCCATAATTTCGTATTTAGCATTCTCACTGTCATAGCGCCTTTTGTTCACTTATAAGCTCCTTTCCACAAATTGAACGATTGTTCTAATTATATTATACTCTTTTTCCATATAAAGGATACTTAAAAAGACAAAAAAAGAGAAGGGGCTGACCTTTTATAAATGGTTCAAATATAGGGAAGTGGGGGTGCTTATTTTTCTAGATAGGTTAATCCATGTTGGAATATATTTATCGTTTATTAACCAAGACTTATATTTTTAGTAGGAAACACTAATTGGTATGTAGTAGCGTCGGCGACTCCTGCAGGGGGAGGGAGACAGGTGAGACATAGCAACGGTGCGCGACAGCGTTCGGCTATGGCTCATGTAAAGGATGGAAAACTAAGTTCGTCACATCGTGTGACAACGTTTTCCTGACCAACATACTGTTGGCCCGCGGAAAGCGTCCGCCGCAGCGGAGAACCGGAGGTTTATTGGAAACACAAAGCATTTTCGAAATCGCCATTCTATTGCTTTTTTCAACTATACAGTATAAAAGGGGTGATTTTGTTCTTTTTTTATTATGTAACCCGTCAAAAATTATAGAAGCCTAATTTTTATACATATATAATGGCGTCCCCATTGTTTTGTATATCTAACAATGGGGACGCCATGAATGCTCCATATTATTTAATTCTTCGCATGCTTACCTAACGCTTCTTTTCTCGTGTCAACGGATAGTTCAAAATACTTTTCATAAGGTGACACATCCATATCCAGCTGAGCCATTTTCTTCCTTAAAAATTTATGATCTCGTTTGGGTGTAGCTATTATATAACCTCTTATTAATAAGTCCTGTGTAATAGAAGTCGCCTTTTCCTCTAAAGCGAGCTGTCCAATTTTACCTGCAATTTTCTGTTTTGCAACTGGTCTGAATAGCTCAGGTACTGGAGCCGTCAGCTCATTTAACAAAGCCTTTTGTTCATCGTTCCACATATGTATTGTTTTATTTACATAATATTCTTCCCAATCTAAGTCTGATTTACCGTCATTTTTAGGCATGGATTTTAGAAACTTCCTAAACATGAAGAAGCCACCGATCCCCATTAAAGTAACTAAAATGATTACCCAGAAAACGATAAACCACATAAACCAGCCTGATAATGTTACCACTCTATTCACCTCATTCTAAATCTAGTATAAAACTTATTAAAAACTTTTTCATCAACAATGTATCCTTTCTTAGAAAAAGTTTCTATTTAATAAGTGAAGGAGGTGATAGAAAATGGCTAATTTCGAATACAAGCAAGCAGTACTGAGGTTGGTGTTTGAAGCAGGTATCACAGAGGAAGGAAAAATGAAATTCACTAGTAAGACGTACCGTAATTTGAGATCTGCTGCGACTGCAGACCAGTTATTGGCAGTGTCGGATGTTCTAGCAGGCTTTTCAGCAAAAGGTTATATCGGGGCGGAAAGAGTACAAACAATGTCTATTCAATAAGAGGAGGAAAGTAAATGGCAAAGACGTTACAAATTCAATTTGAAGCAGCAAATGGTAAAAGTCTTCTAGTCTCAGTGGATGACCCTAAGGAAACATTGACACAGGCACAGGTGGAAGCTGGTGCTCAGGTAATTCTTTCAAGCGATGTTTTCCATGTAGAGGGAACTGCACTGACAGTAATTAAATCTGCAAAGATAGTTGAACGAAATGTGGAAGAAATAATCTAAGAAAAAACTCTCCTTCGGGAGAGTTTTTTTAAAAAAGGAGCTAAGATAGATGGAGGAATTTTTATCAGTTATTCAAGATGTGGGCTTTCCTATTTTTGTTGCATTCTATTTAATGCACCGAGTAGAAAGCAAGCTAGAAGAGATAAAAAATGCTCTACTTGCAATAAGATGATGGACACAAAACTGTTGAAATATACAGGAAAGTTTAGTTGATGGATTCGTCTGCTTTCGATAAGATTATGCTATAAAAGGAAGAGAGAGGGATTCCATGAAAAAATTTTTCGTGTTACTTTCCATTACTACATTGATTCTCGTAGGATGTGGAAGTAGCGGTGACTTTGAAGCTCAAACAAATTGGCAAGTTAGTGATTTCACCTATGATAATCAGCGCGGTGAGGAAGTTTCCTTAGAAAGCCTGAAGGGAACAGTTTGGCTTGCAACCTTTATATTCACTAATTGCACGACAGTATGCCCTCCAATGACCTTTAATATGACAGAAATTCAGGAAATGCTAGTGGAAAAAGGAATTGAAGATTACAAAATAGTGGCCTTTAGCGTTGATCCAGAAGTAGATACACCAGAAAAGTTACAAGAATATCTTGAAATGTATGATGTTCCAGATGAGTCAAAATGGAATCTATTGACTGGTTATGATCAAGAGCATATATCACAATTTGCGGAAAAATCTTTCAAGGCGCTTGTTCGTGATGACCCTAACTCTGATCAAGTTATTCATGGAGTAAGGTTTTATTTAGTAGACCAGAATGGCATTGCGGTCAAAAACTATGTAGGAAACGAAAATGTGCCAAAAGAAGAAATAGTTATTGATATGGAAACGCTTATTGAGGATGGAAAGTAGAAAGAAAATAAGCAATAGCTAATGAAGAGAGCGCACTGGCAAATATATTATCATTAGCCCTCTACATGGATTCTAAAGTATAAATTGGTTTTTAGTGCTGAAGATATAAGGGATATATCACGTATGTAATGATACTGGTAGGAAGCTGTCGACCCTTCACATCCTCTTCACGAAAACCTTTTTTTGTTGTCTTCTAGTTTTAGATTTTCCTATTTAGAGAGTTTCTATACCAAAAATAGGTGAAAAAATAATAAAAAATGTTTAGAATTTTTTATGTTTTTATATATTTTTCCCTATTAAATTATGATATTGTTTTCATAGAGATAGAAGAAAAGGAGAACCCAAATGTCCTTAACGAAAACATATCGCAGTATCTCATTTCGGATCGTAGTTATTTATGCGCTTGCAAGCATACTTTGGATTTTTCTTTCCGATACGCTGTTATTCCATTATTTCCCAGAAGGTAAAACTATTTCTATTTCAAAGGGTTTTATATATGTAGGACTTAGCGCTCTGTTATTATTATATTTATTGAAACAGCTATGGGGAGCACAAAACAATCTTCTTTTAAAAGATTTCAAGGATGAGCTAACAGGCCTCGAAAATAGAAGCTCGCTTCAAACGAATTTAAATAATTTTCTTTCGAAAAAAGAGCCATTCCATTTATTGTTCATTGATTTTGATCGCTTCAAGATGATAAATGATTTATATGGACATGAAAGTGGAGATTATGTTTTAAAGCAAGTAGCTAATCGGCTGAGATACAATGTAAATTTTAAAAGCTCTGATATCATCGCACGTTGGGTGGCAGATGAGTTTATTGTTTTATTAAAGAACCGGAGCAATGAAGAGTTGGAAGCCCTCATCAATATTATTTTAGCTGATTGTTCTATTCCTCTTCATATACAAGAAAAAGATATTACCATTCCTGTAAGTATAGGCTCTGTACATTTCCCATCTGATTCTCAAAATCCCTCTGAATTAATAAGATTTGCTGAAATAGCTGTAGAAGAGGCGAAGAAATCAGGCGGATTTATGCATCAAAGATATCAGTCTTCCTTATCGGAATTAGCAAATAGGCAACTTTACTTAGAGGATGGATTAAAGGATGCATTAGGTAAAAACGAATTGTTTTTGCATTTTCAGCCTCAAGTCTTATCTTCTCTAAATCAAATGGTCGGTGTAGAGTCCCTGCTTCGTTGGAAACATAATGATGAAATGATTTCTCCAAGTGAATTTATTCCGATTGCTGAAAGAAGTGGTCTAATAATAAAAATTGGAGATTTTGTATTAAGAGAAACTTGTTTACATATCCCAATAATTGAACAAGCTTTAGAAAGAGAACTTCTGTTTAGTGTAAATGTTTCTGCAAGGCAATTTTATCAGCATGATTACATCGAAAGAACAAAACGAATATTGCAAGAAACGAATGTAAATCCAAATAAAATAGTTTTGGAAATAACGGAGTCAATTATAATGGAATATACTGAGTTTGTAATAAAATCCTTACAAGAGTTAAAGGATTTAGGTTTTCAAATTGCTATTGATGATTTTGGGACGGGCTATTCTTCGTTTAAGCATTTGGAAAAGCTTCCGGTAAATATCATTAAAATTGACCAAAGCTTTACACGTTCTATACATAATGTGAAAACGAAGGCAATTGTTCAGTCAATTATTTCCTTAGCCCACAATTTGAAGCTAACTGTTTTGGCAGAAGGGGTAGAGGACAATCAACAAGCTATTAGTCTTAAGGAATTGGAATGCCATTATCTACAAGGATATTATTTCGGAAAACCACTTTCCATTGATCAACTATTAAGTATTTATCAAAAGCAACTTTAAAGGTGAGGTGATAGGATGTCTGCAAAGAACAATAAAAGCATGAAAAAAAAAGCTTGGATGATTGCTTTACTCCTTCCTATTACAATCACAGTATATGTTTTACTGATCATCAGCTGGAATAGCCTTCAAAAGGTACCCATCATCCAACGTTTAACATTTGAAATTAAAGATAGTACGATGCAAGTTGAAATCCCTGAAGAATATTTAGAAATTTATATGGCAGCGGAAGAAGAGTTTGGGGTTCCATGGACATTATTGGCTGCTCATCATAGAATTGAAACAAAATTTTCTTCTATGAGTACACTCGTATCGCCTGTGGGAGCGGAGGGACATATGCAATTTATGCCTTGCACTTTTGTTGGCTGGTCTCATCCGAGCTGTAGTGACTTAGGAAAAGGAGATATTCCTGAAGAAGATAAAGTAAATCCGGAAGTAATTGAAATGTACGGAGGATACGGAATTGATGCAAACGGAGATGGGATTGCTGATCCATTTGATATTGAGGATGCTATTTTCAGTGCAGCAAATTATTTAGCAGCTAGTGGTGCAGCAGACGGAGATATCGAAAAAGCAGTCTTTAATTATAATCGAAGCGAAAAATATGTCGAAGACGTTATGTATTACTATGAACTTTATACTTCTCAGCACGAAGAATCACAGAAAGTAACAAAAAGAAATTAAAGGGATATTCTATAAGCTGAGGCTTATGGAATATCCCTTATCTTTTAAAATCTAAGATTTTTAGGTAGTAACGCTAAATCCTACCTTCGTAGTCGCAATCTCCAGTTATTATTTTCGTATTGCTCTAAGGATCAAGCTTAATATCGCTACAAAGATAATAGCACCGATTAAAGCAGGAATGATGGCCATATCCCAGATTACCGGACCCATATCCGGGAAAATCATTCCTCCAATCCATGCCCCAATTACTCCGGCAATAATATTACCAATAATACCTCCTGGAACGTCCTTACCTAGAATAAGTCCTGCTAACCATCCTATAACTCCACCAATGATTAAAAATAAAATAATACTCATAGCTTTTCTCTCCTTTGGCTAAATGACTTGACATTAGTTATATATCCAAAAGAAAGAAATATTAAACATATGAGACTATTTTCAGATAACAGTAGCGCCCAATGAATTAGCAAAATGATTGAGCGCCCAGTCATGACCTACCTCATTAAAGCTGGCTACTCCACCCTTATGAATAACTAGTTGAAAACCAAGATTATATGCATCCACTGCAGTATGAAGTACACAAATGTCAGTACATACACCAACTAGGTGCAGTTCATTTATTCCTCTTGCACGTAGTATTTGCTGTAGAGGAGTCCCAGCAAAGGAACTATATCTTGTTTTATCCATCCAAATAACTCGATCTCTGTTTTGCGTATAAACGTCTTGAATTTTCCCATATAGCGTTCTGCCTTCCGTGCCCTTTATGTTATGTGGGGGAAATAGCTTTGTTTCCGGATGATAAGTGTCATCTTCTTCGTGTAAGTCAGTAGGAAATACGACTAAATCTCCCTTGCGTAAAAATTCTTCTGTAAGCTGAACAATATAATTTTCTAACATTTGACCAGGTTTCCCGCAAGTTAGCGTACCATTATCGGCAACAAAATCGTTTGTATAATCGATAACTAATAATGCTTTCTTCATCCATAACACCCCTATATCAGTTTTATTTCTAGTATGAATGAAAAGAACGAATATTTCACCTGCTATTTTTAAAATGAAGACGAAAGAATGGGACTGTTCACTTTAAGCGGATATTGTCTAAGAGGTAAGATGCAAACCCTTCAGGTTCCTATCTTTAAACGCGATAGCGCTAGGAGGTAGAGTCTACTGCTCGAAAAACCGGTTCTACTGCGCGGAAAAAGACGTCTATCGCTCGAAAAGAAGACTCTATTGCTCGGAACCAGCAAGGTATCGCCAGCAACTAATTTGAGGACAATCAATTATTTCAAATAATAATATTATGTAAACTAAAGTGTTTAAGAGAAAGGTGTAAACAAAAAACACTTATGATTCTAATCATTTGATTGAATCATAAGTGCTCCTCATTTGATATGTCCCAGTAACTTTATTTGACTGAGCCACTTATAAATTGTGCATCATTATAATACATATTTTTCACCAGGAGATTTGGTCCTAAGCATTTAACAGCAGGACAATGGCAGTTTAAGGACTGTGACAGGGGAGAAGCTAGCCATTTATCAAAGACATCAGGCAGTGAGTCTGACACAATATTTCCAAGCGCTGGAGCATCTCCAAAATCAGTAACAATAACTTCTCCAGAAAAAATACTTACATTTAAACGGGATCTACCGTCAGGGTCATTCCTAACGGATACATTTTTAGCTGCAGCCAATCTTTTTAAGAGGGCAGTAACTTTAGGGTCGGGGTTACATGGGTAAAAGGGAAGCGTTCCAAATAACATCCATACGTCCTCATTGCGAAAATCTAAAATATCCTCAATCGCATTTTTTGTCTCCTCTAATGTGAGTGTTTCCAGAGAAGAAGCAAAATCGGAAGGATACATAGGATGAATTTCATGCCTTGCGCACTTCATTTCCTCGACAACCTGTCTGTGAATATGTTCTAGATACGGCAGTGTTTTTTTATTAAGCATGGTTTCCGCAGATACCATGACACCTGCCTCTGCAAGCATTCTACTGTTCGCTATCATGCGCTCAAACAATTTTGCACGCTGCTTATAGGTTGGCTTGCGTTCCATCACAGCGAAGCCTGTTTCTACAAATTCGTCAATCGTTCCCCAGTTGTGGGATATATGTAACACATCTAGATATGGAGCTATTAGCAAGTATCTCTCAGGGTCTAAAGTGAGATTTGAGTTAATTTGCGTACGAACTCCTCGATTATGGGCATATTTTAATAGTGGCAACACATAATTATTGACAGATTTCTTCGATAGCATTGGTTCGCCACCAGTGATACTTATCGTTTGTAAATGTGGGATTTCATCTAAACGCTGTATGATCAACTCAATAGGTAGTGCTACTGGATCCTTTGTTTGAAGCGTATATCCAACTGCGCAATGTGCACATCTCATATTACAAAGTGTGGTGGTAGTAAATTCTATATTAGAAAGAGTTAGTTTACCATGCTTCTCAATATCTCTGTATGCCTCCCATGGATCGTTTAAATGGTTCATCTTCATTTCTTTAAGCATTTTTAATCTTCCTTTCCAATCTTCCATTCTCTCATAGTTTGAATCAAATGAAAATACGTGTGGTTTTTACGATTGTATAAGGGGAGATATGGGTATATCCATACTAAAGAGTAAAAGTGGAGGGCATAATATGTTTTTAGAAAAAAATAATCAAATTAGAGCGGATCTTTTTCGTTTAATAGATTCTTTGACAGACGATGAATTCAATACAGCTCCAGATACAAATACATGGTCACCAAAACAGATTTTAGAGCATTTAATAAAGCTGGAGTCCAAAATAATTGAAGGAATTAAGCTAGAGCTAGCAAAACCATCTAGTCCGAAGGTAAAGAAAAAGCCTATTCAGCTTACAACAATTAGAATATTTAAAGTGAAGGCACCTAAGTACGCACAACCAACATCCTCATTTGAAACAAAGCAGGTAATGAAGGAGGAGCTTCATCAAACCCGCATGAAATTGCTGGAATTATATGCGAAGCATGATTTTCAAACCTTTCAAAATAAATCGCTTTCTCATCCTGCTTTTGGAAGGGTCCCGTTAGGTCAATGGTTCCCCTTTGTAGGTCTACATGAAAAGCGACATGTGAAACAATTAGAAAAAATAATCAAAAAAATAAAAGGTCATAAGAAATAATTATTACTTATAATAATTTTAATGTAATTTACTTATCGTTCGTATTAGAGTATTATTATCCTTGGAGAAAAGTTACTTGAATAGAGTCTTTTCAATAGATATTAGGAGGAACACAAATGGCAAACAATAGCTTACACAACAGTCGTACTTCTTTCGAGCTAAATGGCAAAGAGTATAACTATTATCGTCTAGCTGCTTTAGAGGAAGCTGGAATTGCAAATATTTCACGCCTTCCATATTCAATTAAAGTATTACTAGAATCTGTGCTACGTCAATATGATGGTTATGTTATCAAAGAAGAGCATGTTGAACAACTGGCAAAATGGGGTAAAGATGCTGATCCAGAAGCAGAAGTTCCTTTTAAACCTTCACGTGTTGTACTACAAGACTTCACAGGAGTACCAGTAGTAGTTGACCTTGCTTCCTTGCGTTCTGCAATGAAGGAAATGGGTGGTAACCCAGATAAAATCAACCCTGCTATTCCAGTAGACCTTGTAATCGACCACTCCGTACAAGTAGACAAATATGGTTCGGCATCAGCATTAAAAGCTAACATGGACCTTGAGTTCGAGCGTAATGCTGAGCGTTACAATTTCTTAAAATGGGCGCAAACAGCTTATGACAACTTCCGTGCTGTTCCACCAGCAACAGGTATTGTTCACCAAGTTAACCTTGAGTATCTTGCGCCAATCGTACACGTTAAAGAAAATACAGATGGCACATTAGATACTTTCCCAGATTCAGTAGTAGGTACTGACTCTCATACAACAATGATCAATGGTCTTGGAGTATTAGGATGGGGTGTAGGTGGTATTGAAGCAGAGGCTGGTATGTTAGGCCAACCTTCTTACTTCCCAATCCCAGAAGTAATTGGTGTTAAATTAGTTGGAGACCTTCCAAACGGAACTACTGCAACCGACTTAGCATTAAAAGTTACTCAAGTATTACGTCAACGTGGCGTAGTAGGTAAATTCGTAGAATTCTTTGGTCCTGGGGTATCTAAACTACCACTTGCTGACCGTGCGACAATCGCTAACATGGCTCCAGAGTATGGTGCAACATGTGGTTACTTCGCAATCGACGAAGAATCTCTTGAATACTTACGCTTAACTGGCCGTGAAGAAGAGCACATCGCAGTTGTAGAAGCTTACTTAAAAGCAAATGATTTGTTCTTTGATCCTACACTCGAGCCTGTTTACACAGACGTAATTGAAATTAATCTTGCAGACATTCAAGCAAACCTTTCTGGTCCTAAGCGTCCACAAGATTTAATTCCACTTACAGATATGAAAGCTCGTTACCGTGAAGCTGTAGTAGCTCCACAAGGTACTCAAGGCTTTGGATTAACAGAAAAAGAATTTGCGAAAAACGCAACTGTTAAATTTGAAGATAAAGAAGTTGTTATGCCAACAGGTGCTGTAGCAATCGCTGCAATCACTTCTTGTACAAACACTTCTAACCCATACGTAATGCTTGCAGCTGGTCTTGTTGCGAAAAAAGCAGTAGAAAAAGGCTTAAAAGTTCCTGCATATGTAAAAACATCTTTAGCACCAGGTTCTAAAGTTGTAACTGGATACCTACAAGATTCAGGCTTAGATAAATTCTTAGACGAAATCGGCTTTAACACAGTTGGTTACGGATGTACTACATGTATCGGTAACTCAGGTCCATTATTACCTGAAATCGAGAAAGCAATCGTAGAAGAAGACTTATTCGTTACTTCAGTGCTTTCTGGTAACCGTAACTTTGAAGGACGCGTACACCCACTTGTAAAAGCTAACTACCTTGCATCTCCACCATTAGTAGTAGCTTATGCTCTTGCTGGAACTGTAGATGTTGACTTACAAAAAGATTCTTTAGGTAAAGACCAAGATGGAAACGATGTATTCTTCGCAGATATCTGGCCTTCAACTGAAGAAGTAAATGAAGTTCTAAACAAAGTGGTAACTCGTGAACTATTCCAAAAAGAATATGCACGTGTATTTGATGAAAACGAAGCATGGAATGCGATCGAGACATCTACTGAGTCTCTATACACATTCGATGAAAAATCAACTTACATCCAAAACCCACCATTCTTCCAAGGATTATCTCCTGAGCCAGGTAGTATCGAAGGATTATCAGGTTTACGTGTAGTTGCTAAATTCGGTGACTCTATCACTACTGACCATATTTCACCAGCTGGTGCAATCGGTAAAGATACACCTGCAGGTAAATACCTACGTGAAAACGGTGTAGAAGTACGTGACTTCAACTCTTATGGTTCTCGTCGTGGTAACCATGAAGTAATGATGCGCGGAACATTCGCTAATATCCGTATCCGCAACCAAATCGCTCCAGGTACAGAGGGTGGTTATACTACTTACTGGCCAACTGGCGAAATCATGTCTATCTATGATGCTGCTATGAAGTACCAAGAAGAAGGTACTGGATTAGTAGTTCTAGGTGGAAAAGATTACGGAATGGGATCTTCTCGTGACTGGGCAGCAAAAGGTACTAACTTACTTGGTATCAAAGCTGTTATCACAGAAAGCTTCGAGCGTATTCACCGTTCTAACCTAGTTATGATGGGTGTGCTTCCATTAAACTTCTTACCAGGAGAAAATGCTGAGACTCTTGGCTTAACTGGTAAAGAAGAAATCAGTATCAACATCGCTGAAGGTGTAAAACCTCGTGATATTCTAACTGTTACTGCGAAAGCAGAAGACGGATCTGTAAAAGAATTCAAGGTTCTTGCACGTTTCGACTCAGAGGTTGAGGTAGATTACTACCGTCACGGTGGTATCCTTCAAATGGTACTACGTAACAAAATTCAAGAAGCTTAATATTAGCTTTCAATAGAAGAAAGTCGGATTTGAATTGATTCAAATCCGACTTTCTCTTTTTTAATGTACAAACTATCATTCTTGATTGTGTCGGTTGATTATTATTGCTCCTAATATAATATTAACATCATTAGGTCGTTTTCCGACTGTATATTTTCGGTAACAACTGATCGAATTCTGTTTTTCTAACATGCCTCAGATTTTCTAAAAAAATCCCCGTATTATTTAAGTCTCTACCATTCGATAAGATCTCCAACCTCTCTTTTGTTGCTCCACAGTTAAAACGTATATATTTATAACTTTCTCTATTAGTAATAAAAATCGCTTCTAAAGTAATCTATCTTCCAAGCAATCATTTTCCAATATAGTTCTTTTCATCAACACGAACCTTGATTCATTCTTGCTATCCTATCAGAATTATCATTCTATTTATATAACAGATATGGTAGGATATGTGTAAGATTACGTTGAAAATATAGGAGGAAAAGGATGAAGCAAACAACTATTATCTTGTCTAAGCTAAATCCGCCAATGCCTTCTTCTCACTATATGAGAAGAGCTTCCCTCATGAAAAAGCTAAAGACTATTTCAGACAAAAAGGTATGCTTATTACATAGCGGTGCTGGATTTGGTAAGAGCTCCGCAATCGCGCAATACTTAATAGATTCCAAAGAGACATTTTCCTGGTATTCCATAACGGAAGAGGATGACGATATTCTTCCTTTTCTTAGACACCTAATAGCAAGTATTCAAAAAACTATTCCTACCTTTGGCCAACAGTTATTATCAACCGACCTACTTTCCATGTATCCAAAGGAAGCAGAGCTTACAAGGTGGTATTCCTTGTTCAGCAATGAGCTGTCAGCCATTGAGAAACCGTTTTCAATCGTGTTAGATGACTTTCATTTAGTGGATCATGTCTTTCAAATAAATTATATGATGGAAAAAATTATTGAGTTTTTGCCTGACCATATACATTTAGTTATTGCATCGAGAGTACGTCCTAAGTGGACAGCGTTAATCAAGCTAAAGATGAATAGTCATCTAATAGAGATTACCGAGAAAGATTTGTCCTTCACGGAAGAGGAAATAATGGTGTTTTTTGAGGATTACTTCGAAAAAGTAATAACTGCAGAAGAAGCGGCTATGATTGAAAGGTTAACAGAAGGATGGGCGATTGCTATTCAGCTTTTTGCTGTTCAGTTTGTAGATTCATCGAAGCAAATTACCAACCTAGTAGACCCAGCATTACAAGATTTATTCTCCTATTTATCAGAAGAAGTCTTCTTGTTGATGAATGAGAAGGACCAACAATCCTTATTGAACTTTAGTATATTCTCTATATTTTCTAAAGAGATAATACAAGCGTTTTTTGGGGAGGGGGAATTAAACCAGCTAGAGCGACTTGCAAATAGTCATACGTTTATCCAATCGCTAAGTGTAGATGGAGAATATCGTTTTCATGCATTATTTCAGCAATTTTTAGAGAATAAATGGCTCCAAAAAAATAAAAAATTATACGATGAGCACCATCAAAAAGCCTCCCTATTTTTTAAAGAAAGACAAAATATGGTCCAAGCCATTCACCATGGGGTAAAAGCAAATGACGAAGAATTTTTAGGCACACTCCTTCTAGAGGCTGCTCCTTCGATGATTCAAGCAGGGCAATTTGATTGGCTACTGGATTTAATGAAAGACCATCTGTCATCTAAAGATAAATTTTACCCATTATATTTTTATGAAGGAGAATGTCATCGGTATCGTGCTTTTTATGAAAAGGCTCGGAAATCCTACGAATGGTGCTTAGAGAAAGCAATGGAAGCACAGGACAGTGTGTTTATTAGTAAAGCAAATGCAGGGATTGCTCATATATATTTGGACACCATACAGCCTGCACTGGCTAAGTCATACTTAGAGGAATCCATCAAATGGGCGGAAGAAAGTAAACAAATTAAAATGAACGAAAAAATAACTCTTAAGCGGTTACTAGCAGAAAATCTAGTGAATCTCGGCAAAGCGAACAAAGCCAAGCAGTGGGTAGAGAGCGAAAGGTTAACGGAAGAAGTTTTGAAGGAGGGAAACCTGGACGGAAGAATATACCTACGGACTGGCATGCTAGAAAGAGCGGTTCATGTCCTTCAGGAACGCCTAGGAAATGAACTTTCTTTACCTGATTCTCACAGGGAGACAGATGTACTCTTGTCTTTTATTTATTCCTTGATTGGAGAAATGGAAGAAGCCAAACGATTGGCGGATAAGGGAATCCAAACAGGAATTAAAGAGAGGTCCGGATTTGTGGAGGCAGTAGGTTGGATCAGGAAGGGACACGCGGAGCTCTTAATAAATCCTTATAACTTAGAAGGCCCAGAGGCATGCTATAGGAAGGCAATACATCTTATTGATGATTTAAACGTTTCACGAGCAATGGCAGAGCCATTTCTCGGACTGGCTATATTAAAAAGTAGACAAGGAAATCTTCAAGAGGCAATCTCTTATGGTGAAAGAGGATTAGCAGAGACAATAAGAAGCAATGACTACTGGCTTTCGGCTTATATCCTTTTGGGACTTTCCATTGTATATCTAGAAAATAATCTTTTGGAAAAAAGTGAAGCAACCTGTTTAGAGGCTAAAAAGCTTTTGGAAGAGAGTGAAGATGTTTACGGTCTCATGTTAACTCATTACTGGCTTCTGAGAATATATCTAAAGCTCGATAGGAATGATTTATTTCACCAATATAGCATCTCCTTTTCGCAACTATGTATAGACAATAACTTTTGGTTTTTCCTTCAAAAACGAACCATCTTTGGTCCGCCAGATCTTCAGGTGAATTACTTGATTTACCAAAAGGCATTAGAGATAGATGCAGATGAAATATTACAAGCAGCTGCTGCCCGTTTAAACATCCAAGAAGGGATAGCCTATCCTGGTTATGAGCTTAGGTTACAGCTATTAGGCTCTTTCACCTTATATATGGGTCTAGAAGAGGTGGAAGAACGTAAATGGCAAAGAGATAAGTCAAAGGAATTATTCGTTTATTTATATATGAACAAAAACCGGTTTGTACCGAAAGAAGAGCTAATAAGAGCTTTATGGAAAGAAAACAACGAAAAAACGATGGATAGGGATTTTAAGGTTGTCCTAAACTCCTTGCTGAAAACCATTGAACCGTTTCGAATGGCCCGAGAGGATTCATTTTTTATCACCAGAAGACAATCCATGTATAGATTGAATCCACAGGCAAACGTCACAAGTGATTTAGCTCTTTTCCATGAATCTGCTGATAAAGGCATGAAAGAGACAAATCCTAGATTTGCAATTGATCAGCTAATGAGAGCAGTTAATCTATATCATGGACCGATTTTAGAGGATAGACAAGGAATCGAATGGATCCAACATGACAGAGAGAGGACAGAGCAGAAATATTTATTTATTCTAGAAAGACTTGCCCAAACTTCTACTAGATTAAAAGAGTTTGACCAAACAATCTATTGGGCTGAAAAGCTTCTCAAAATAGACCCTACGTGGGAAGAGGCATACAGACTGCTGATGTTCGCCTATTATCAGCGTCAAAATAGATCTCTTTCTATCAGATGGTATGAGAAATGCGTGGCTATATTGAGAGATGAGTTAAAGGTCGAGCCCATGCCAACAACCATCCAGATGTATGAGATGATAACGAATTATAGCTAATCAATTAATCCATTTAACACAGAATTGTTAAGTGGATTTTTTCTTGCGATTTTCTAGCTATCCATCCTGTAACTCTTTTGTAACTCCTATTTTGTAAGATAATCACGAAGCATGAGAACGCTTACAAAATGCAATAGGGGGATGTACATGTTAAAAAAATGGAGTTTGCTTTTGGTCCTACTATTTATCATGGTTTTTAGCGCAGCTTGTTCAGATTCAGAAGGGGAAAAGGTAGCTGTTTCAGGGGAGAATCAAGAAACAATACGTATCGGTGTACTTGCCTCATTGACAGGAGCTCTAGAATCCTATGGTAAGCAAACAAGAAATGGATTTGATCTAGGAATTGAGTATGCTACTGATGGAACAATGGAGGTTGCCGGCAAGAAAATTGAAATCATCTATGAGGATACAGAAACGAAGCCAGAGGTAGCTGTTCAAAAGGCAACTAAGCTACTGGAAGAAGATGAGGTTGACTTCTTGGTTGGAGCTTCTAGCTCAGGAGATACATTGGCTGTTCTGCCACTAGCAGAGGAATATGAAAAGATTATGATCGTAGAGCCTGCAGTTGCAGATAGTATTACCGGCTCCGAGTTTAATCCGTTTATTTTTAGAACAGCTCGTAACTCATCACAAGATGCGGTAGCAGGGGCAGCGGCAATAGCAAAAGAAGGAGTAAAGATTGCAACATTCGCACCAGATTATTCATTTGGCTGGGATGGCGTTTCCGCATTTAAAGCTGCAGCAGAAGAGCTTGGAGCGGAAATCGTATTAGAAGAATATGCAGACCCAGCTGCGACAGACTTTACTTCTAACTTGCAAAAGATTATTCAAGCAAAGCCAGATTATTTGTTCATTGTTTGGGCAGGGGCTAACTCTCCCTGGAACCAAATTGCTGATTTAAATTTGCAGGAAAAAGGCATCAAAATTTCTACAGGAGCACCTGACATTGCAGCTCTTAGTATCATGGAGCCTCTAGTAGGGATGGAAGGCTTCTCGGTTTACTACCATACATTACCTGACAATGAAATAAACGATTGGTTAGTAGATGAGCATAAAAAACGCTTTAACGGAGAAGTACCAGACCTATTTACACCGGGTGGTATGTCCGCAGCTATTGCAATCGTAGAAGCGTTGAAGAATTCGGAAGGAAATGCAGATGGAAATGAGCTAATTAGTATCATGGAAGGAATGTCATTTGAGACACCTAAAGGGAAAATGACTTTCCGTCCGGAGGATCATCAAGCATTACAAACATTATATTCCATCAAGCTGGAGAAACAGGAAGGACTCCCTTATCCAGTACCTGTGTTATTGCGTGAATTAACACCAGAAGAAACAGAGCCACCGATTTTAAACAAAAAGTAACGTTAAGTGACAGCCTATCTGAAGTAGGCCTGTCACTCTCCATGGGATAGATGCTTCTATCTTGTGGAGAGTGACAGATAGAAAGGAGATCGTTTCAATGGAACCTATATTACGAACAGAAAATCTAACCATTAAATTCGGAGGGCAGACAGCAGTAGACCACGTCAACTTTGTCATGCCCCCAAGACATTTTAAATCGATTATTGGACCAAATGGTGCAGGAAAGACAACCTTCTTCAATCTAATCAGTGGGGAGCTAAAGCCAACAGAGGGTGATGTCTTCTTCAAAGAACAGTCATTAGCCAAAATGTCTGCTGTTGAAAGAACAAGAATTGGATTAGGTCGTTCGTTTCAAATCACGAACGTCTTTCCAAACCTCACGGTATTAGAAAATGTCCGACTGGCGCTTCAATCTAAGGAAAAAATCCGTTATCAAATGCTACGACATTTCACTTCTTATAAACACTTGTTAACTCAAGCAGAGGAACTTCTAGAAGTGGTTCTACTTGCAAATAAATCTCATGCAATTGCAAACCAGCTTTCTCATGGGGAAAAAAGAAAGCTAGAGATTGCCATGCTTTTAGCATTAGACACGGAGGTTCTTCTCTTAGATGAACCGACCGCTGGAATGTCTTTGGAAGAGGTACCCGCAATATTAGAGGTAATCAAGCAGATCAAGCAAAAAGGCGATAAAACAATCTTATTGATCGAGCACAAGATGGATATGATTTTAGATTTATCGGATTCTATCATGGTTTTATTCAACGGAAGACTCCTTGCGGATGGGACGCCATCAGAAATTATGAATAATGAAACCGTACAGAATGCTTATTTAGGAGGGTTATATGATGAGCACCTTGCTTAAAATGGAGAACATTCATACACATATCGGGCAATACCACATACTACAAGGCGTATCGTTTGAAGCGAAAGCTGGGGAAGTAAGCGTTCTTTTAGGAAGAAATGGAGCGGGAAAGACAACTACTTTAAAGACGATTATGGGGCTAACTCCACCCACTTCAGGAACTATCATGTTTCAAGACAAAGACATTAGCAAAGTACCTACGTTTCAAATTGCCACTCATGGCATTGGCTATGTCCCAGAGGATCAAGGGGTTTTTGCGGGGCTTACAGTAGAAGAAAACTTAAAAGTGGCAATGAGAAAAGAAGATGATGCGGCGTTAGCTAGACAAGAATATGTCCTGGACCTTTTTCCAGATTTGAAAAAGTATTGGAAAAAGGCGGGAGGACACCTATCAGGAGGTCAAAAGCAAATGCTCGCAATGGCAAGAGCCTTTGTAAACGATAGCAAGCTTTTATTGATAGATGAGCCCTCTAAAGGACTTGCTCCAGTCGTGGTGGAAAAAGTAATGGAAGCGATTATAGAAATGAAAAAGCAGACGACCATCGTGTTAGTAGAGCAAAACTTCCTAATGGCCAGTCGCATCGGAGATACATACACCCTCATCGATGATGGGGAATCCATCCAATCTGGCCCGATGAAAGATTTAGTACAGAATGAGGAATTAAAGCGTAAGTACTTAGGTATCGCATAAAGGAGGAACAAAAATGGAATTGATCATCAACCTATTGATCAATGGTCTAGCTACGGGGATGCTTATATTCTTACTTGCTGCTGGACTAACCCTGATTTTCGGATTAATGGATGTGTTAAATTTTGCACATGGTGGATTATTTGCCTGGGGAGCATTTTCAGGCGTTTGGTTTTATAGCGTGACAGATAGCTTCACTTTAGCGATTATAGGAGCAATAGCGACAGGAATCATCCTTGGCTTTATCACAGAAAAGCTTATTATTACTCCTGTTTACGGAAATCACGTGCAGCAAATTTTAATCACCCTTGGTTTTATGATTGTCTTGTCTGAGATGTTAAAGGTTGTCTTTGGACCTAACCAACTGGCAGCGAAAGTACCTCCGGCATTTGCAGGGAGCTGGGAGATAGGAGACGTAATTATTATCAAGTATCGTCTTTTCATCATTTTAGTGGGCTTTTTAGTATTCGGTATCTTCCAGTTCATTTTAAAGAAAACGAAAATTGGGCTTACAGTGCGGGCAGGCGTGATGAATAAAGAAATGGTGCAGGCACTGGGCATTAATATTAAGAGAGTATTTTTATATGTGTTTATGGCTGGTGCGGCTCTTGCAGCATTAAGTGGTGCTTTAATGGCTCCCTATTCAGGTGTCGTTTATGCAGAGATGGGGATGGAATACGCTATTCTTGCTTTCATCGTTGTAGTTATTGGAGGAATGGGAAGCTTTCCTGGCTCCCTTCTAGCAGCTATTCTAGTAGGCCTAGCAGGAAGCTTCATGGCCTATTATGTTCCTGCTTTATCCCTTGCGGTCAATATGTTGCTTATGGCAATCGTATTAATCTTCCGTCCGCAGGGCTTGTTCACAGCGAAAGGATGATGCAAAGTGAAATCGACTTTTCAATTAAAACACGGGATCTTGCTGATCATTGTGGCATCACTGTTTATCTTCCCATTTGTCTCTGATTCTAGGACATGGACCATTTTACTTACTCAAATTTTTATCTTTTCCATTTTAGCAATGAGCTATGATATCTTGCTTGGATACACGGGGATTGTTTCCTTTGGTCACGCTATGTTTTTTGGTATTGGTGCGTATGCCACTGCAATCATGCTCAACCATTATGATTCAACATTAGGCATTTTCCTTTTGTCTATCTTAGTTGGAATGCTGATTGCTGGAGCTGTCAGCTTTTTAGTTGGACTGTTAACACTCCGTTTAAAAAGTCACTTCTTTGCAATGCTGACGATGGCAGTATCTGGGCTCATATTAGTGCTAGCTGAAAAATGGAGGAGCCTTACGCAAGGGAATGACGGATTCACCTTTCGAGCTCCAGAGGTATTTAGGGACCGAATGATGTTCTATTTAGTTGTTCTTGTCTGTATGGTGTTAGTCTACTTCCTTCTAAGAAGATTTGTAGTTTCTCCAATGGGTAGGGTGTTAATAGCAGTCCGTGAAAACGAACAACGTACAAAATCACTTGGTTTTCAGACGCTACACTATAAAGTAATTGCCTCTGTAGTAGCAGGCGTCATCGCAAGTCTTGCTGGATCTCTGTATGCCATCTCTCTTCGTTTTGTAAATACGAGCTATCTCTCCATGGATATTACCTTGGATGCACTCCTGATGACTATTATTGGTGGGGTGGGGACATTGATCGGCCCAATCATAGGAGCAGGTGTGATAGAACTCGCACAGCATTACTTATCAGGGATGGCAAAAGAGCATCCGATTTTCGAACGTTGGATCATTTTCTTTGGGATTGTCTACATTCTAGCAGTAATCTTCTTCCCGAAAGGAATTGTAGGAACAATCCAACATGCACTTTGGAAACGGAAGAATAAAAACATAAAGGTGGATGTAGCCCCTAAGAGAAGGGAGCTTGCAAAATGATAGTCGGAATAGCGAGTACTGGCGTATACCTCCCATCTAATAGAATGACTGCAGAGGAAATTGCTCAAGCAGCAAGTCTACCACTTGAGGTTGTTCAAAAGAAAATGGGAATTAACCAAAAGCCTATACCTGGTGAAGAGGACCATACAGTAGCGATGGGAATAAAGGCAGCACAAAAAGCATTAGAAAAGGGTTCGATTGATCCTAAAAGTATTGATTTAATTATTTATATCGGCGAAGAGCATAAGGAATATCCACTTTGGACAGCAGCCATTAAGCTACAAGAGGAGATAGGGGCTTATCATGCTTGGGCTTTTGACGTTGCCCTTCGCTGTGGAACGACGATTATGGCTCTAAAGGTTGCAAAAAGTTTGATGCAGGCAGATCCTTCTATTAGAACAGTTTTGCTTGCAGGTGGCTATCGCAATAGTGATTTCATCGACTACAAGAACGAACGAACACGTTTTATGTTCAACCTTGGTGCAGGGGGTGGGGCGATTATACTAAAGCGAGACCATCCTGAGAACATGTTGTTAGAGGCTGACATCATGACCGATGGATCCTTTTCAGAGGATGTGGTCGTCCCGGTTGGGGGCACAAAGGAGCCGCTTAGAGCTGAGCATCTTGAGCAGGGCCTATATAGACTTGATGTATTAGACCCTGAAGGAATGAAAGCAAGATTAGAGCAAAAATCGATGCAGAACTTTATCAAGGTAATCAAAAATTCCTTGTTGAAGAGTGGCTTGAACGAAACGGATATTGACTATCTAGCTATCTTGCATATGAAGAAGTCAGCACATGATTTCGTGTTACATGAATTAGGTTTACAAGAGGAACAATCTATTTACTTGAGTGATTATGGGCATATCGGTCAGATAGATCAAATTATTTCACTCGAGCTTGCTGTGGAGCAAGGCAAGCTGAAGGATGGAGATATCGCAGTACTGGTAAGTGCCGGCATTGGATATGCATGGGGAGCGGTTCCTATTAAATGGGGAAAACAAGGGGGATTATCATGAATACAACATACCAACGAAAGATACTATCAAATGGAGAGTCGATCGCTTATCGTGAGCGGTTAGGTAGTGAAAAGACAATCGTGCTTGTTCATGGAAATATGACCTCCTCTAAGCACTGGGATATTTTTATGGATGCGTTAGATCCTGCTTATTCGATTTATGCCTTAGATATGAGAGGCTTCGGTGAATCTACTTATCATCGACGTATAAGCGGAATCAAAGATTTCTCAGAGGATTTAAAGGAATTTATTGATCAACTGGGCATCAAGGATTTTACTTTCATCGGTTGGTCGACGGGGGGAGCAGTCTGTATGCAGTTTGTTGCGGACTACCCTGGTTATTGCGACAAGCTAGTGCTGCTAGCCTCCGCTTCTACTAGAGGATATCCATTCTTTGGTACCAAGGCTGATGGCACATCGGATCTCGAGAAACGCTTACAAACAATTGAAGAAGTAGAGGCTGACCCTTCCAAAACAAAAGTCATTCAAGGCTTTTATGATACGAAAAATCGAGCAGGCTTAAAGGCGGTATGGAATGCTGGTATATACACACATAATCAGCCCGAGGCTAGCCTATATGACGAATATGTCGACGATATGCTGACACAACGAAACCTGGCGGATGTCTATCATTCTTTGAATACCTTTAATATAAGTGGGTTCCATAATGGATTAACACAGGGTACAAATCAGGCGAAGGATATTACCATACCAGTGTTAATTTTAAGAGGAGATCGAGATTACATTGTAACCGAGCAAATGACACAAGAAATTGTGGAGGATTTAGGGGAAAATGCAACCTATATTCCTTTAGTAGACTGTGGTCATTCTCCGCTCATAGACGATATGGAGCAGTTAATATCTAAAATAGAGGGCTTTTTGAGGGAGGAACATCATGAGATTACTAGATAAAGTAGCAATCATTACTGGTGCAGGCAACGGAATTGGATCAGCAGCGGCAAAACGCTTTGCAGAGGAAGGAGCAAAGGTGGTGCTGGCTGATTATGATGAACATGCCGGAAAACAGCTGGAGCAGGAGCTTCGCGAGCAAGGGTATCAAGCCATTTTTATTCAAGTGAACGTAGCTCAGCAGGACAGTGTGCAAAATCTTGTTGAACAGACGATGAAAGCCTATGGGAAGATTCATATTCTAGTTAACAATGCAGGTATAACAAGGGATGCGATGCTTTCAAAAATGACTGTTGAGGATTTTGCAAAAGTGCTCGATGTCAATCTAACAGGAGTTTTTCATTGCACGCAAGCAGTTTTGCCTCATTTAGTAGAGCAAGGGTATGGCAAAATTATTAACACCTCTTCAGTAAGCGGAGTCTATGGAAATGTTGGTCAGACGAACTATGCTGCTTCCAAGGCAGCAGTAATCGGGATGACCAAAACGTGGGCAAAGGAGCTAGGCAGAAAGGGAATTAACGTGAATGCAGTAGCTCCGGGCTTTACGAATACAAAGATGGTAGAAAAAATGCCAGAGAAGATTATCGACCAAATGAAATCAGTCGTGGCTCTTCAACGTTTAGCGCAGCCAGTGGACATCGCAAATGCCTACCTGTACTTAGCGTCCGATGAATCCAGCTATGTACATGGGCATGTGCTACATGTGGATGGCGGAATTATGATGTAGGAGGGGTGCTTCGCCATGTATAGCGAGCAAGCATGGATTATCAAGAGAGCTCAGCTTTCTCCTAATAAAGTTGCCTTAATTGATAGCGATATAAATCTGTCTTGGACATATAAAGAATTAGTACAGGAAATTTCTAAATGGCTGACTTTTATAGATAGTCAAAACTACCAAAAGGGAGAAAGAATTGCGGTCCTTTCATTAAACAGAATTGAGCTATTTGCTATTCTTTTTGCATGTGGCCTTAGAGGACTCATCTATGTCCCTTTGAACTACCGGTTAAGTGAAACAGAATTATCCTTCATTCTGGCAGATTGTGAGCCAGTTCTACTTGTATATGATGAAGAGAACGCTGAATTAAGTGGTAATTTCATCCATACAGATAAACTGTTTATTCAAGATTTATCTACATCTAATAAGGATAACTATTGGTTGGAGTCAAATTGGAGCAATCATGAACCTTGGATCATGATTTATACAGGGGGGACCACGGGACGGCCCAAGGGTGTTGTCTTGTCCTTTGAGGCGGTAAACTGGAATGCTATCAATACAATTATCTCTTGGAACATCGGAGAAGCTGACTGCACATTGAATTATATGCCTATGTTTCATACAGGAGGTTTAAACGCTCTTTGTCTACCGATATTAATGGCAGGAGGCACTGTCGTAACAGGGAGACGTTTCCAAGCAAAAGCAGCACTGTTAGCGTTGAATACATATAAAACAACATTGTCCTTGTTCGTTCCAACTATGTATCAAGCAATGCTCGAGACAGAGCTAATCCATTCTCTAACCTTTCCAACAGTGAGATGCTTTCTATCAGGAGGAGCTCCTTGTCCCCATACAATCTATAAGGAGTTTGCTAAAAAGGGAATCTTATTTAAGGAAGGCTATGGTCTAACAGAGGCAGGTCCAAACAATTTCTTTATCGAACCACAGGTTGCGGCACAAAAAAGAGGTTCTGTCGGGAAATGCATGCAATTCAATGAGATTAAGGTGGTTAATGATTCCGGTGACGTATGTAAGCCCCACGAGGTTGGGGAGCTATATATCTCCGGAAAGCATGTCTTCTCTTACTACTGGAACAATGAAACAGAAACGGAGAAAGTGTTCGATGGGAAGTGGCTAAAAACAGGAGATTTAGTTCGGTATGATGAACAAGGTGACTATTTTATTGTTGGCCGTAAAAAAGAAATGATTATCTCTGGAGGAGAAAATATATATCCTCAAGAGATTGAGCAATGCTTGATCAAGCATCCATCTATACGAGAAGCCGCAGTAATAGGTACACATGATGAAAAATGGGGAGAGCGTGTCACAGCCTTTGTCTCTCTTCATGAACATGTAACAGAACAGGAAGTCATTACGCACTGTAGACAGCACTTGGGAAGCTACAAGGTTCCAAAGATGGTCTATTGCCTAGAGGAGCTCCCACGAACGGACGTTGGCAAAATCGATAAAAAACTATTACATGAGTTAGCTGTAAAGTAGATCTTTACAGCTTGCTTTTTTGTTATGATGGAGGAAAGGAGGTTACTATATGTTCCTAAAACAAGTCCGCTATTTACGTGAAAATGTTCCTAGCGAAGATAAGTATCCATTCAATATTCCCTTTCTGCAGCATATGGAGAGTCTCGATATCCCGTCGAACGTCACTTTTTTTGTGGGGGAAAATGGTTCTGGAAAATCCACCCTTCTGGAAGCGATTGCAGATATTACTGGGTTTCATACTGCAGGTGGAAACAAAAATCATCTTTATGACGTTCATTCCTCTCAATCGGATCTATCGGAATATTTAAAGCTCTCTTGGAAACTAAAGGTGACGAAGGGTTTTTTCCTACGAGCTGAGACCTTTTATCAGTTTGCGAGCTATTTAGATTTGATGGAAAATGCACCTGGAAAGTACGATCCATACGGAGGAGAATCTCTTCACAAGCAATCGCATGGGGAGGCATTCTTAAGCTTATTCAAACATGCATTTGGACAGAACTCCATCTTCTTATTGGACGAGCCTGAGGCTGCACTATCTCCGACAAGACAGCTAAGCTTCATGAGGATTTTGAAGGAATTGGAGGATCAAGCCCAATTTATTATTGCAACACATTCTCCTATATTGCTTGGGTATCCCGATGCTACCATTTATCAATTTGACGAAGGCCCGATAGAGAGAATTAGGTACGAGGAGTCTATGCATTATATTGTGACCAAGCGTTTTCTCGATGCGAGAGAAAGAGTATTCGAGGAGCTATTTAAAGACATAGAAGATTGAAAGCTCGCCATTATTCATATGATTTTCGTGTACATTTTATTACAAATATCTTCTCTAAACGAGCATAAATAACAAATAATTCATTTTTATCCGAATAGATAGATTGTCCTTTCCTTTTTCATTTCCTAAATTATTTTCATTATGGTATGGTTAATACTGTAATAAAATAATGTCGAAAGGTGTGTGTAAGATGAAGAAATTAACGGCATCCATTACCATGATCTTATTCGTAATATTTTTATCAGCATGCGGTAATGAAAAGGAAGAAACGAAAAAATTCCAATTAGAGCAGGAAGGTGTTGTGTCGACATTGGTGTACACCTATGAAGGTGATAAAGTAACCAAGCAATCCACAGAAAACATCGTCCAATACGAACAAGTTGGCGTTACCTCAAAGGAACAAGCGCAAGAAATGTTTGGACCACTAACTGAACAATTTAAAGGTATCGATGGGGTAACACATGAAATGGAATTCGGAGACTCGCAGTTAGTAGAAAAACTAACCATAGATTACGAGACTGCCAAATTCGATGAAATCAAGAACCTACCAGGTATGAACTTCACGGGTGATACAGAGGAAGGAATCAGTATGAAGGAGTCCGCTGAATTACTAGAAAGTCAAGGCTTTAAAGAAGTGAAATAACCGTAAAAGATAGAATAGGAGACATTATTTAATAATAACAACATACAGCGAGTACGTGAGCATTACCATTCACGTACTCGCTGCTTCTATTCGTGACCTTCATACCTTGCGATTTTAGAGGTTATTTTATTTGGGTATTTCAGGAGCTGTTGATGAAAACTTTTAAAAGCGAGAAAAATCTTACCTCCACCAAAATTTTAACGATATAATATATAAGGAGGTGAAAGGTAATGGTTATAAATGAAAAAGAGATAGAAGTACGCTATGCAGAGACCGATCAGATGGGGGTAGTTTATCACGCGAATTACCTTATTTGGCTCGAAATCGGAAGAACGCACTTAATTAATGAGCTAGGCTTTTCCTACGCAGGACTAGAAAAGGATGGGTATATTTCTCCTGTGACCAATGTGAATATAGATTATCGTCTGCCCGTTACATATGGAGATAAAGTGAAGGTAAGGACTTGGATTGCAAAGCACGGTAAGCTGAGAACGACATACGGCTATGAAATTTTACTCCCAGATGGAAGGATTTCCTCTACGGCTACTACCGACCATGTCGTTGTAAAAAAAGAAAGTTTCCGACCAGTATCCTTGGCAAAGATTGCGCCTGAATGGGATGCTAGATATAAAGAGATAGCGAAGGAGCTCGTATAGATGGCATTCGGTATTACAAGGGATGAGTTAATCGAATGGAAACGGCGCGTCGAAAGAAACGAAATCTCCTTTTTAACTCACTACTGGCTGGATAAGAGATTCCCTGGGTGTAATACAGTTACAAAGGTTGGATGTGCAGACGTGCGGCGCTTAGTGGAGTGGGGGAAGCAATACGGCTTAAAGGAAGAATGGATAGATCATAAGGAAGGATATCCACACTTCGATCTATTTGGTAAGTACGAGCAAGACATTTTAACAAAGGAAGGCTTACTAAGCCAGCTTGAAAGATTTAAAAAAGAGGATGTCCATAAGTAAAAACTTATGGGACATCCCATTCCAAAGGCCCGTCACAACATGTCTTTTCAGACGGTCCCTTTTTTGTATGAGTATTCAAGTTCATTGGAATTTGTTTGGACATCTACATATAGGTCATGTCCAGTAAAATACCATTCATCTCTCTCTTCGATAAAGTACATAACCTCATCATGCATTACGGTGACAGCGGGTTCAAAAGGAGCATCCTTCGTCATACCTAGAGAAAATGCTTCATGGAGTGGGCTTGAGCCCCCGTATCTCACATAAAACCGTATAGTGTCTCCTGGTACTACCTCCATCTCTTGCTTAAACCATTTTTGCGCTTCTTCTGAGATATAGACTTTCATTTGTAACACCTAACTTTCTAGGACTAGATCCATTTTACCTTGGGTTCAGTACCATCCTTGATACGCTTAATGTTAGCACGATGTCTATAAAAAATAAAAGCAACAAGGATAGCTACTATTAGAACGAGAGGCCAGTCCCTTTCCACGGTCACATAATAAACAAGTGTATAAATAAGGGCGATAACTGCAACACACATGGAAGTCAGCGATACTATTTTCGTTATTTTTAATATAATGAAAAATCCTACAACCAAAATAACAAAAATAGGCCAATGATATCCAAGTAGGACCCCGCCAGACGTAGCAACCGCCTTTCCACCCTTAAAGCCTGCGAAAATTGGGAACATATGCCCTATAACAGCTAGCGTCCCTAATAGAAGAGGATGGACATTTACTTGGCTGAACAGTGGGAGTAAACCGAGTGTGGTAGCAGCAGTTCCTTTCAGTATATCCAGGACTGTCACGACCAAGCCTGCCTTTTTGCCAAGTGTGCGGAACGTATTTGTTCCACCTAAGTTCCCGCTCCCATGCTGCCTAATATCAGTCTGGTAAAAAATTTTTCCAATCCAGAGCCCTGAAGGAATGGAGCCTATTAGATAGGCTAGCAATAGTAAAACAATTAGCATCATGGTAAACTCCTTTAATTTTCAAACTTAAATATATCTATCCCACTTATTTTACCATGTTCCAGATTATTAGTTCAATGTATGGAAAAATAGAATTGTATATTACGTCAATTTTTAAAATAGCAAGAAGGAATAAACAAAATGAATAGAGAATGCAAGAGATGGGCAGATTGCATTCTAATGAATTATTCACTACAATTAAGGTCTGACTTGTCCTTCAGCGCTATTGACATAATGTCAAACTATTTGTAGGCTTAAATTAGAAGAAAGAAAGAACAGATGTTTTGTTTTTTGGGGGGAACGTATTTGACTAAAAATAATACTTTAACTAATTATACGGATGATGACATTCAAGTTTTAGAGGGACTCGAAGCTGTCCGAAAGAGACCTGGTATGTATATTGGGTCAACCGATGCAAGAGGTCTTCATCATTTAGTATATGAAATAGTAGATAATGCAGTAGATGAAAGCTTGGCTGGATTTGGGGACCATATTAAAGTAACGATCCATCAAGATCAAAGCATCACTGTTCGAGATTATGGGCGAGGCATGCCTACTGGAATGCACAAAACGGGAATTCCTACGGCAGAAGTAATTTTCACTGTTCTACATGCTGGCGGAAAATTTGGTCAGGGTGGTTATAAAACAAGTGGTGGTCTTCACGGGGTAGGTGCTTCTGTAGTAAATGCTCTCTCTACTTTTGTAGAAGTAGAAATCCACCGTGACGGCAAAAAATTTACCCAACGCTTCGAAAATGGAGGAAAGGTCGTTCAGCCACTTAAGCAAGTGGGAACTACGAAGGAAACGGGTACATCTGTTCATTTCCTTCCAGACAGCACCATTTTTTCTACCACAAAATACAATTATGAAACATTAAGTGAGCGCCTTAGAGAATCCGCATTTCTACTAAAAGGTTTGAAAATCGAACTGAAGGACGAAAGAACGGATGCACATGACATATTCTTCTATGAAACCGGTATAGAGGCGTTTGTTGCATATTTAAATGAAGAGAAGGATGTTTTACATCCAGTATTTTATATAGAAGGTACTCAAGATCAAATTGAAGTAGAATTTGCTTTTCAATTTAACGATGGATATTCAGAAACCATTCTATCCTTTGTAAATAATGTGCGTACAAGAGACGGAGGTACTCACGAAACGGGAGCAAAGGCTGGTTTGACTCGTGTGTTTAATGAGTATGCAAGAAAAACGGGGTTATTAAAGGAAAAGGATAAAAACTTAGATGGCTCTGATATACGAGAGGGTATCTCTGCAATCGTTTCTGTCCGTATCCCTGAAAATTTATTGCAATTTGAAGGACAGACGAAAGGAAAGCTTGGCACAAGTGAAGCAAGAAGCGCAGTAGACGCACTAGTTTCCGAAAAGCTTCAATATGTGCTCGAGGAAAATGCAGAGCTTACCGCATCTCTTATTCGAAAAGCAATCCGTGCACAGCAGGCTCGTGAAGCTGCTCGAAAAGCTAGAGAGGATGCACGTAACGGTAAAAAGCGCAAAAAATCCGATACGTTATTATCTGGAAAGCTTACACCGGCGCAATCTCGAAATGCCTCGAAAAATGAATTATATCTAGTAGAGGGTGATTCTGCAGGTGGTTCGGCAAAGCAGGGGCGAGACAGAACGTTCCAAGCAATCCTTCCGCTTAGAGGAAAAGTAATTAATACAGAAAAAGCGAAGCTTGCGGATATTATGAAAAATGAAGAGATTGCTACAATCATTCACGCTATTGGAGGCGGGGTTGGAGCAGATTTCACTATTGAAGATATCGCGTATGACAAGGTTGTCATCATGACGGATGCTGATACAGATGGAGCCCATATCCAGGTTTTACTGCTGACGTTCTTTTACCGCTATATGAAGCCGCTAATCGAGAATGGCAAAATCTATATTGCGCTTCCACCACTCTATAAGGTATTTAAAGGTGTCGGTAAAAAAGAAACCTTTGAATATGTATGGACGGAGAAGGAGCTAGACGCAGCTATGAAGCGCATCGGTAAGGGTGCTATGCTTCAGCGCTATAAAGGACTTGGTGAGATGAACGCTGACCAGCTTTGGGATACGACGATGAACCCAGATACAAGAACACTGATCCGCGTTACGATAGAGGACGGAGCTCGTGCGGAAAGACACGTTACGACACTCATGGGTGACAAGGTTGAACCACGACGTAAATGGATTGAAGCAAATGTTAACTTTAGCTTAGAGGATGATTCAAATATCCTTGAAAACGATAGAATTCACACGGAGGATGAAGTAGTATGACGCAAACCGAACGATATCAGGATTTACCATTAGAAGAGGTGATCGGTGATCGGTTTGGTCGTTATAGTAAATATATCATCCAAGACCGAGCACTACCGGATGCGAGGGACGGGTTAAAGCCCGTTCAACGACGCATTCTTTTCGCTATGTTCACTGAAGGAAATACCAACGACAAACCATTCCGTAAGTCTGCTAAGACCGTCGGAAATGTTATCGGTAACTACCACCCTCATGGAGACAGCTCTGTTTATGAAGCAATGGTCCGTATGAGTCAGGATTGGAAGCTTCGTCATATGTTAGTCGAAATGCATGGAAACAACGGGTCAATGGATGGAGATCCACCTGCTGCTATGCGTTACACAGAGGCAAGACTTTCTGCTATCTCACAGGAGATGCTTCGCGATATTACCAAGAACACAGTAGATTATATTCCAAACTTTGATGACTCAGACAGAGAGCCAATCGTATTACCTGCTAGGTTCCCAAACCTTCTTGTAAATGGATCAACAGGAATTTCTGCCGGGTATGCCACTGATATTCCCCCGCATGCATTACATGAAGCACTAGATGCTGTATTGATGCGTATCGAGAATCCAGCAGCTACAGTGGATGAGCTGATGACTGTGATCAAAGGCCCTGATTTCCCAACTGGAGGAATTATTCAAGGGGTCGATGGCATTAAGAAGGCTTATGAAACTGGAAGAGGAAAAATTGTTGTACGCTCAAAGACAGCGATTGAGCAAATCAAGGGCGGCAAGGAGCAAATTGTCGTTACCGAGCTTCCTTATGAGGTGAATAAAGCGAACCTTGTAAAGAAAATCGACGAGCTTCGATTGGATAAGCGTCTAGAGGGTATTGCTGATGTCCGTGACGAATCAGATCGAACTGGTTTACGTATTGTAATAGAAATGAAAAAAGAAGTAGCTGCACACGGAATTCTGCAGTTTTTATTTAAAAACACAGATCTTCAGGTTACCTACAACTTCAATATGATTGCGATCCATAATCGTAGACCTACTATGATGACCCTTCCATTAATGTTAGATGCTTATATTGGACATCAAAAAGAGGTCGTAACTCGTCGTACGGAATTCGATTTAAAGAAAGCAAAGGACCGACTGCATATCGTTGCTGGTCTCATGAAGGCTCTGTCTATTCTGGATGAAGTAATTAAGACAATTCGCGCCTCTAAAGACAAGAGAGATGCTAAAAATAACCTGATGACAGCGTATGAATTTACAGAAGCACAAGCAGAAGCAATCGTTTCTTTACAGCTTTATCGATTAACAAATACGGATATTACAGAGCTTCAAGAAGAAGAGGCTTCTTTAACAAAGCTTGTAAAAGAGCTAGAAACGATTCTTGAGAAGGAATCTGCCTTAATGAAGGTCATTAAAAAAGAGCTTCTAGCTGTTAGAAAGCAGTTTGCAGAGCCTCGTAAGTCTCTGATTGAAGAGGAAATTGAAGAGATTAAACTGACGCTTGACGTACTTATTCCAAGTGAAGAGGTGATCGTCACTGTTACAAAGGACGGTTATGTGAAACGTACCAGCCTTAGATCCTTCAATGCTTCCAATGGACAGGATTTTGCAATCAAGGAATCTGATTACCTTCTTTATCAAGGGCAAATCAATACGCAGCATCATCTTCTTCTATTTACGACCAAAGGAAACTATATATATCAGCCGGTACATGAGCTTCCGGACATTCGTTGGAAGGACCTCGGTCAGCATATCTCCAGCATTGTACCACTCGATCAGAATGAAACGATTATTAATGCCTTTGGTGTAGAAGCTTTCGACTTAGATTTAAGCGTATTAACAGCAACAAGAGATGGGCAAGTAAAACGCTCCTTACTATCTGATTATCAAGTACAGCGCTATCACCGACCAATCAAAACAATGAACTTGAAAAAGGATGACGTCATGATCTTTGCAGAGCTTGCTGCTCCATCAGATGAGCTGCTGATGACTACTTATAATAGCTATGCAGTTCGCTTCTCCTTAGACGAAGTGCCAATTACGGGTGTGAAGACTGCAGGGGTAAAAGGCATTAATCTGAAGGATGATGATACTGTTGTCGCAGTTAATAGAGTAGAAAAAGACAGTACAGCCGACATCATGTTAGTGACACACCGAGGCGCTGTGAAAAAAATGCATCTAGCTGAGGTGGAGGTAGGAGCTCGTGCAAAACGAGGCCTTGTCACCCTTCGCGAATTAAAATCAAATGCCCATAGAGTATTTGATATCGTACTGGTAGAAAAGAATGATGTGATTATCATAGAAACGGAAAAAGGACATCAAGAGACAATTCAGGCATCAGCATTCCGACCAGTTGATCGCTATTCAAATGGATCATTTGTAATAGATATAGATAAAGACGGTCAGCTGCTCCGAGTTAGGAAGCAGGCACAGCCGGAATCCTAAACTAGATGGGAAATGAGATATCTTTTAACTTTATCTCTTTTTGTCTTTATTCAAATGAGAAAACAGGCAATAGGGGTGCCTGTAGTAGTACCTGAAAAGGTTCTTGGCGAAAGCTGAGAGCCTTTTTTGTGTTAGGGGGATTGAAATACTCGCTATATTTAATTGCAGTGGATGAAGGACCCTTTAAGGCTTGATAGACGTTCTATAGTGAGAAGGGGTGAGAAAATGACAAAGGCAATTATTTTTGATATGGACGGAACATTATTTCAAACAAACCTTATTTTAGAGCCAGCTCTTGAGGCTACCTTTGATGTGCTGCGTAAGAATGGAGACTGGTTGGGGGAGACACCAATTGAAAAGTATAGAGATATTATGGGAGTTCCGTTAGGTGTAGTATGGGAGACGCTATGCCCTGAACATTCAGAGAAGCAACGGATTCAAAGTAATAGGATATTCCAAGAGAAATTGATTTCCCTAATAGAAAAGAACAAAGGTGCACTCTATCAGGAGGTGGAGGAGACACTTTGTTCGCTTAGTAAGCGATATCCCCTTTACATAGCAAGCAATGGTCAGCAGAAATATCTAGACGCTATCGTAAAGACTTTTAATCTGGACCGTTATATTCAGATTGTCTATAGCATTGAGCAAATCGCTTCTGGGAACAAATCTGAGCTCGTTACTCTTGTGAAAGAGAAAAATCATATAGAAACAGGTTATGTGGTGGGAGACCGTTCCTCCGATATATTGGCTGCGAAGGATAACCATCTAGTCTCTATTGGGGTTCGTTTTGATTTTGCACAGGAGGACGAGCTTTCTCTAGCAGACTATGTCGTAGATTCTTTCGGAGAACTTCTCCAGTTAGTCTAGGAGCGTATAAGTGTATGGGAAAGGAAGTTTTCTGCTAAAATTGTATAATGATAAGATATTTCTTATGACTGAGGGGGATTTTCGTGGAATTTAATTTTATTGAAGTGATGACGCTATTTCTAATTGTGTTTTTATTCTCTGCAGTTATAAAGCTTACTGGTCAAGTCAAAGGTTTAAAATATATGTTAAACCAAATGTATAACCAAACTGGTATGCCAATAGATCATGAATTGAAACAGCTGATAAACGAGGGCAAAGATGTGAAAGCTGTAAAAGTAGTGAGGGATTCGTTGGGTCTATCTTTGGTAGAAGCAAAACAATATGTCGATGCCTTAAAACAGCAGAGCAAATAACGATCCTATATAGTTGGAAAATGAATGAGGCTTCTAAAGAATAAAAAAGCATTTCCATCAGGTCTTGGGCCTTGGAAATGCTTTTTATGTTTCTTCTCCATTTGTAGCAGACGCTCTTGCTTCGTTTTCGTTTTTCTTACATGTAAGCTAAAAGCCGCCTCTCCTCTAAAATTCGTGACATCCTTACCAGTTGTGCGGCGCTTGTGCATCCGTTTACGCTTTGCGGCTGATTTTGCCATTGGTCATCTCTCCTTCTTTATTCTTCCTCTTCATGGTACCCTAGCTTATCCTAAAATTCAAATTACACCATATGATACGAAAATTATGGTATAAATAATAGGGTAATTAGAATATCTTGGAGGTTTCGTAGTGAAAAAAATTAGTTATAGTATGATTCTGTTCTTCTTCATGTTTTTTCTACTCACAGTTCCTGCTAATGCTCACACTGGATTAGAAAGCTCTGTTCCAGCTGAGGGAGAAGTCATACAAGAGGCTTTGCAAGAAATCGTTTTAACATTTGAGGGAAAGATTGAAAAGACAAGCTCTTTTTCTTTAATAAATGAAGAGGGAGACGAGATGCCAATTGAAAATATCACTGTTACCGATCGTCAAATGACTGGAACAGTAGAAGGCATTCCAAATGGTGCTTATATAATTGAATGGAGCATTATAGGGGCGGACGGTCATCCTATTCAAGGGGTCATTCCATTTAGCCAAGACGCCGAGAATTTACCAGAAATTATAGAGGACACTGTCATAGAGGATGAACAAGCCTCTACAGACATTTCTGAAGAAGAGAGTTCGAACGCTTGGATATATTATGTCCTATTTGCCGTGACGATTGTAGTACTAGCATTCTTTTTGGGAAGATGGAAGAGATGATCCTGTTAGTCAGTATAATCGCAGAAGCATTTGTATATGTATGTTTAGCAATCCTAATGGGCAGCTTTATCCTTCAAGCGCTACCGGGCGATTTAAAGCCGACTATTAGAGTGCCTTTCTGGGCAAAGCTTTCAGGGATAATTGGGATAATGGTATTTTCTTTTATCCCACTCTTATCCATTCTTTTTTTCTTGCTAGGAGACTACTCTTTTAGCTATGTCCTGACAACCATATTATTTACCTTTGAGGTGGGGAAAGCCTGGCTAGTTACATTTTGCTTATCTGTTATTATTGCAATCTATCTTCTTATTGGTAGAAAGCAAGATTCTTTGGTATATCACTTGTTAGGAGTAGGCTTGGTGTTTCTTTTGATTGCCGTACTCAGCTGGACCAGTCATGCAAACGCTGTCTATGGGATTCCAGGTTATCTAACCCATCTTTCTCATTATTTGACGGTAGTAGTCTGGGTAGGGATTGTTTTCATCGTTGGTTGGTTCAGTAAAGATACCCGTAACTGGCTTTCGTTTTTAGATTGGTTCCATATTACCGCTATTTTTTGCCTAGCAATCATCGCTATTACAGGTCTATCCTTAATGGGCTATTCGATGGAATACAGTGATTATCCTGCTTCTTGGTTAGTGCCTTATGGTCATAGTCTGCTAATCAAGCATGTGCTCATGATTCCACTAGTTTTATATGCAGTGGTAAACGGGGTGCTAATGAAAAGAAGAATCAGAAGAAACGAGCAGGCGGATCCGAGACCTTGGACGAAGCTTGAATCGATCATCATCCTGCTTATTTTTTCAGCGACCGGAGCACTTAGCCAGCAGCAGCCACTGCACAATCTGACGGAGCTACCTATCATGGAGAATGTCCTACAGTTCTATCATTTGGATTTATCCTTTGTGAGCTTTGAGCAAATCGGCTTTCAGCTAGGTTTTCCTGGTCTTGCGATGTTTGCTTTTGCAATCTTGCTGATGGCAATCAATGTTTTAAGCTTTCGAATAAAGGCTTCTCCAGTTGTTTCGTTCCTAGTAAGCATCGCTGTCATAGGAGCAGTATATCTTGGTCTTATGTTTAGCTTGCAAACCTATTGAAAGCACTTCTTTTCTCTAATCGGAGAAAGGAAATGCTTTTTTTCTGTTTAGGACAGACGTATAATTATTCTATTATTATACATATTTCAGATAATAGAGAGGAATACTACCGATGAACGATTCAGTTGTGATAGGGGAAATGAAGGATACTGATTGGGAATATGTGAAAGCAATCTTCCAGGAGGGGATTGATACTGGGAATGCTACTTTTCAGACAGAGGTACCAACCTGGGAGGAATGGGATCAGGGGCATACGAAGGCATGCCGATTTGTAGCGAGGATAGAAGATGAGATGATCGGCTGGGTGGCATTAAGTCCAATTTCCAGCAGAGAAGCCTTCAGAGGCGTGGCAGAGGTTAGTATCTATCTATCGAAGAATGCGGCCGGTAAAGGAATCGGAAGCAAGCTTTTGAACCATCTCATACAAGAAAGCGAAAAGAATGGGTTTTGGACGATCCAATCGATGATATTTCCTGAAAATATCGGTAGCATCAAGCTTCATCAGAAGCATGGCTTTCAAGTGATCGGCACCCATCAAAGAATGGGCAAACTAAACGGCGTCTGGAGAGATGTAGTACGTCTAGAATATAGAAGCGAAGCTGTAGGCATAGATTAAAGGGGATTCGGATATGCACATAGACAGAATTAGAGATGAGCATAGAGAAGATGTACGTAAGTTTTTCATAGAGCATTGGGGGAGCAGCGAGATGGTCGTCTCGACAGGTGTTTATGACTGTGCAGCACTTGATGGGTTTATTGTAAAAGAGGAGCAGCAAATCGTTGGCCTTGTAACCTTTGAAATTCGACACCAATCATGCGAAATCATTTCTTTGGATAGTTTAATAGAGTCGAAAGGATTCGGCTCCCGTCTGATCGAGGAGGTTGAACAGCTGGCAATGCAAGCAGGTTGTACCGAAGTGAAGTTAATTACGACGAATGACAACCTACACGCTCTCCGCTTCTATCAAAAGCGTGGCTATAAACTTAGCAAGCTCTATCCAAATGCAGTCGAGAAAGCGAGAATTCGAAAGCCCTCCATTCCTCACCTAGGAAATGACGGAATCCCGATTAGAGATGAATTAGAGTTAGTGAAAAGCTTGTAACTCATTTGTAACTGCTTTCTAGTAAAATGTCTCGCAATACTGGAAAGGAGTGAGTTTTTTGGGAAAGAGGACATGTAAGTGGTTACTCGCAAGCTGTTTTTTGTTTATCAGTACCATGCTCTATCATCCTACAGTAACCAATGCCAATGGAAGCTTTGTTTCAGGTACTTACGAAGGAAAGGACTATAAGGTATATGTGCCAAGTAGTTATGACGGGGCGAAGAGCTACCCACTATATGTGATGCTGCATGGATGTGGTCAGGATGCAGAGGATTTTTCTATCGGAACAAAAATGAATGCTCTTGCAGAGGCAAAGGGCTTTCTCGTGTTGTATCCTGAGCAAAGCACTGATGCGAATGCGAATAGGTGCTGGAACTGGTTCGATACAGCCCACCAATCAAGAGGTAGCGGGGAGCCAAAGGTTATAGCAGGTATGGTTAATCAAGTGAGACAGTCGTATTCCATTAAGAATGATCAAATCTACGTGTCTGGACTTTCAGCCGGTGGTGCGATGAGTGTCATTATGGAAGCCACCTACCCGGATATATTCTCAGGAGTTGGGGTTGTGGCAGGACTAGAATATAAGGCAGCTACTAGTGCCCTTACTTCTTTACATGTCATGGTGTATGGTGGTCCAAATCAGATACAGCAAGGAACACTTGCCTATCATTCGATGGGGTCCCGCGCAAAGCATATGCCGGTGATTGTGTTCCAAGGTGCCTTAGACAATGTGGTGTATCCGATTAATGCGAGACAAGTGATTTCCCAATGGGCAGCAACGAATGACTTAGTTGTAGATGGGACGTTTAGAGGATGGATTGACAATCAGCCGGATCAGGTAGAAAATGTTGTCCCAGTTGGAAAGCCGTATACGATTAATAGCTATAAGGCTAACGATAATAAGGTCTGGATGAAGAGCATCTTAGTGCAGAATATGTGGCATGCATGGCCGGGTGGAAGCTCAGTCGGCTCTTATACAGATCCACTAGGTCCAGATGCAAGTACGATGATGGTGGAATTCTTTCAAACCTTTATACCGAATTGACATGAAAACCTGCTTATGCAGGTTTTTTTACTATTTACTAGAATAGTTAAGTAGAGATACTACTTTAAAAAGAAGAAAAAGAGAAAGAAAAGAAAAAAATATGGGGTGGAGCAGGTGCTCTTATTCTCATTCTAGTATTTGGCTATCTGCTAATCGGTATAAATCAATAGGAGGAGACAGATGCGCCTAAATAAAAAGTTATTGTAGAATAAAATAGTAGGCCTAATATTACAAAATATAGAATTGAATCAGACTATAATATCAAACTCTTCCTTCAAAATGACGAAATTCTCGAGGTGAGAACAAATGTTCTGTTCGTGGATAATTCACATAATCTAGGAAAGAAGCCTGAATAATTTATAGAAGACGCTGCAGAAGTCACCATACAATCAATTTTAAAAAACAGAGAAAAGCTAAATTATTCCCTAGAAGGTAATCGAAAGAATATGCTGTCTACATTAAGAGATAGTAAACGATATTTATATGTGCACTCTTTATAAAGATCTACACATTCTCATAAGAAAGGGAGAGGGAGCAGGATGATTAAGGGGTTAAATCATTTATTATTTTCTGTTTCAAATTTAGAGAGGTCAATCGCCTTTTATCAAGATGTTTTGGAGGCGAAGCTATTAGTAAAAGGGAGAACTACTGCTTATTTTGATCTAAATGGCATGTGGCTTGCGTTGAATGAAGAAAAGGACATACCTAGAAATGAGATAAAGGATTCTTATACTCATATTGCTTTCACGGTATTGGAGCAGGATTTCGAAGAGGCAGTTCATAAGCTTAGAAAGTTACAAGTACATATATTACCTGGGCGGACGAGAGATGAGAAAGATAAGCAATCTATCTACTTTACCGATCCAGATGGTCATAAATTCGAATTCCATACAGGCACCTTGCAGGATAGGTTAGATTATTATAAGATGGATAAAAAACATATGGAATTTTATGGTTAACGGACTGCGGAACACATGAAAATGAAAAATAGAGGTGAATGAATGCATCTATTAACATGTATAAAAAAGATTTCCAGAACAAAGACAGGGATACTATTATTGATCTTGATTTCTAGTTGTTTATTAGTCGCTTGTAACTCGGATACTTCTAATGTGGAAGCGACATTTACTGGAACAGTTGAAACAGTTTATGAATCCGGGAGTTTGATGGTGCATATCGAGGAATCAACTGGTACAAAGTTATCGGGTTCTGTGAGCGTAGGTATACCGGATGATATAACAGAAAAATTTAATGCTGGAGATAAAGTGAAAATAGGCTTTGACGGAACGACTTTCGAAAGCGCCCCAGTCATGGTACAAGCTATAACATTAGAAAAGATAGATTAAATGATATTAGCTCCTGTCGAATAGAGAGGTGGATGCTAGAAGTATCACTATATTCTGTTTTACCTGCAGAACAAGGTGGAATGAGTTTTGGGATGGAATTAAAGAATACCTGGCATCATTCCATAAGTTTCTATGCCATGCTTTTGATTACATGTATATTGTTTTATTTTAGTTTGCTAGGATTAAGAGGAAGAGACACTATCAGTAAAAAAAGAGGAGCCTATGTTTTATGATAACGGGTTCGGTTGATGGTGAGAAAATAATAAAAAACACACCTTTTGGGGATACAATTCGCATATGAATTAGTGTCCCTGTTTTGTTGTTATATCAAAAAATAGATGCTTTATACAGAAGCACGGGGACCTCAATTAGCGCAGACATTAACAAAGACAAATAAATTTATGTGCCTTTGTTAATTCACTTGTTAAAACACTTGCTAATTGGATATTGGAATGAAAAATTTAGAAGGAATACAAGGAATCTTTCAACATTAGGAAATATATGTTAAGTTAAGTTTTATAAAATTAAAACAAAATAGACTTGCGAGGGGATATTTGTGGAGAATGAAAATAGGAGAACTATGGAAAAAGTATTAAGAAAATCAGGTCTGTATGGGTTAGTGTTCGGACTGGCTGTTTCCATTTTATTTGTTAATTACAAAGAAGTTCAACAGGTAGGTGACGGTGGTCAGATAATTACGTATAAATCGTTTCTTGATTATTTTATAACGATTTTACGTTATGGAATTATAGGAATGTTTTTAGGCTTGTTTATTGGTTGGTGGGATTATAAAAAGAAACATAAGGCATAGCAACAGGGAAAAACATATTACATTCTTGTCTTTTTTGTTGATATTGAAATGATGAAATAGTATTCCATAATTGTTGAATAAGCTTCACCTTTTTTCTCCAAACGGGCGCGGCAGTTAAATAAGGATATTAGAATATTTCGTTAAAAAGCGCTCAGTAATTTAAGTGCTTTTACTTGTTTCTCCCCATCAACCGAACTCGTTAGTTTTATGAAGGTTCCTCTTTTTGCAAACCAGATATAAACGGTAATTTTTTTAGGGTTTTAAGTACTTGATTAGGATAAAGTCCATCAGAAAAGCCAAACCAATCCCCATTGTATATCTCCATAGATCCACCAGCAAAAATCCTCTTCCTAGAATTAAAGCTCCAATAGTTGTCTCACGAATGCTATTAATCCATTCAGCTTGATATAGTTGGCTGAATTCAATAATAAAACAAAAGGATAAGCTTAAAAATACTGCCAGTAGAGGAGGTTTACTAGCAAATAGAAAGCGCATGCCGCAATAGATCATCATTGCCCATAGCATGTCACCGATATGTATGGCGATAATATTAGGTAGAAGATGATCATATGACCTGGAAGCTAATCCCAGAAAAACAAGTAGGGAAGTTAGAGCTAAATAAGCTAATCGTTTATGTATGCTTGTAGTCAAGGTAAGTCACTGCCTTTAGCTGCAAAATTGTTCTTTTAACTTATAATATTACAATAAAACGCATTAAGCTATGCTGTAAGCTGTTTTAAGAGTATAGAAAGGTATTAAGAGCCCAAACATATTAAAGCTGCTAGAAAGAGCATTTTTGGCAGTATTTTTATAACGATATTATAGATATGATATGTAACTGAATGAGCGAAACATAAATCTGATAGTGAACAGAAAAATCATGATCTAACTAAGCATAGCATGGATAGATAAAATAATAAGCAAATACAAGGTATAAATTGATGAACAGCAAGTAATAAAAATAAATAATGTAAGTAATAAAACGATGTTATAAAACCTTTGAATAACGATAAAAATAAAAAACTATAAAATACAGCATTTCAAACTATTTTTTCTCAAATATCTCAATATTAAAAGTATACTTTTTCAATGAAACGCAACTTAGTATAATTTATATTATGTAAACTAAAATATTTTTAAAGAGTAAAAAATCCTTTCCCTTACCTTCTGATAATTATTCATATCATTAATTCGTCTGAGATGACTATAAGCCATACTGCCAACCATTAGCTAGGATTAGTTGATAGAGCTTTTATGAGAAAAATGCCCAAGAAAAAAATTCTAACTTTAGTTTGAAAAGCTATTTAGAGCACTACCTTTTTTCAAAAATGCAAACAAAGCTATTTAGAGATTCTCTTTCTTGAATGCGATTCATTACCTCGTAGTAAGTTTGAACAAGTATATGAATGCTTTCTGGCGTGTTTTTAAATGATGATGCAATACTGTTAGCATAATCTACTTCCCATGCGCCATCTTGTAAAAAGGAAGCATCTACGACATCTTGCTTGATTAGATGGTAGTTTGCCCGCTTAGCAATCTTGATGATTTGATCTTTACTAAAGACATTTTGAATATTCCCGTCATTTTCAGTAAAGGTGGAATATAACGCTAAAATGGACACAGCACAAAAATGACTACGTTGCGCAATGTTTGTAAACGTTAAATCCCATTCTGCTACGCAAACTCTCGGAGAAATCGCATGCATTTTCTTGAAATACTGTGCTAATTGAACTTTCGATTTAAAATACCATAAACAGTGAGATAAAACGATAACATCAACGGGCTTTTGAATCTCATAATCTAGAAAATCCGTTTCTAAGCGAAATGTTATACTCTTTCCAAGTACAGAATCCTTGATGTTGTCATGTGCTCTAGCTAATGTCATAGGAGCACCATAATCACCAGATGCAATATCAATTGCTGTTACATGACCCTGTTCCCCAACTGCATCGGCTAAAATCATCGTTGTATCCCCTTGTCCACAACCGATCTCTAAGACGTGCATTCCTTTTTTAATCTCAAAAGAGTCAACTAAAGTCATACGATGCTGTAATTGTGTTTGTTGAATTACATCTTTTTCAAATAATTGATAAGTGTCCGTAAATTGTTTCACTCTGTTATTTAACATATGTAAGTTGCTCCGTTCTAGGCAAAATTGAAGGGTAATCGATTTGTTTATTAATAGTTATATAGTTAATTAGGTAGAATAAATATAGGAAATATATTATATTTCTTACATATTATAATTACAATAATATGTAAGAAAAACCAACAGATTATGGAGGTGTCAAAAATGCCATATAAACCGACACTCCAAAAGATGGATGCAGATTTAATGATATTTGAGCATAAATTCACACAGAAGGAATTGAAAATACAAAATAAAAAGACAAAAAGCAATGAGTGAAATTCGAAGCCTTTTGTCGATTTCCGAGGGCAACTCCCTTTTTAAGCACTGAGTTTTTCACTCTTTTTTGTTATCCAATCCCCGACGCAATTTTAGAGCGTAGATAGTGAGCACCACGAAAACTACTGTAGAGGTGGCAGCGACCATCTTCGTCTCTTCTCCAATTGGAGATTCGAACAGCTCCGGGACCGTACTAATTATAGCTGCTCCAGCAAAACCCATTCCCAAGATTACTAACGCCAAAACCTTGCTCATAACATCACCTGCTTTCTTTTTGGAAATTTTCCATATCTCCCAAATTCTGATTCCAATTTAAATAATCCTTCTTTTTTCAGGATTTTTAAAATATTTAACAATACTTTTTAACATTTAACCTTCGTAAGATAACTATTACTAAATGTTATTCAAACTATAATTATCTTAACCACTCATGCAATATTCTGCCACGTTCATCATAATCTGGGTAAATTACACGGAACGTTGGAATTGCAAATTCACTATCCTTGTTATTCTTGTTTCCTTCCCAAAAGATGCCCAACCATTCTTCAAAATTCCGAACAACTTTTACGATAGATTTACTGTCTTGACCTATATAACCTATCCTATATTCGTTATTAGGGAGACCCTCTTCACAAATGAGTGCCCAATGATCATTTGAACTCTCTCCCCCATCGAACATCGTTAATGAGATAAGCCGGTCGGAATCTACGAGTTCATTCGTCTCTTCAATTAAAACTCTTGATGGAAGGTCATACATTATTCGCTCAGAGTGACGTAAATATGAACAAGGGGAATCTTCACTGACGCCCCCTATAGGTTCCCACCCTAATAGCAAAATTCCGTTAGAAAAAGTCATGAGAAACTCTTTAAACGATGAAGGAAGTGGAATTCCGAGTGAGTCCTCAAATGAAGCAATTTCTGTTGCTGTTGCGACTCTGTAAAGCTCCTGTTCAGGATATGTTTGGTTAAATTCAAGTATGAAATCATGGATTTTCATATAATGACTCCTCTTATGTTAAATAAAACGACCATTTATCATCTTTATTTTCGTTTCACATTTCCTTATAAACAAAATATTTCATATCATAGATATTCGGGAAATTGGTTACTTATCACTTATAGGTACTAAAATCTGTTTAGAATGGTTAACAAAGACAAGTGTTGATAATTCTTCAGAAACATCTTTATCAATGCTAACTACAAAATTCCTTGGACTACTGTCTGCCGTACAATTTCTATCTATCGGAGCAAAGTAAACTTTTAGTTCATGCTTTTCTGTATTGGTTAATAGATCACTAATGTCATAAGGGCAGCTACTTGATTCGAAGAGTCCTAAAAACAAAACATCCTTGTCCTCCATGTTCACGGCTACGATCTCTTCCTTTATCTGAAACTGTCTCCACATTTCTTGGTAGTCCTCTGTGTTATTGACTCTTACGACGACAAACTTCTGATTATCGTACTCTGTAGCAATTTGTTCAAAGGTATCCGGCAAACTTTTTTCAGTTATAACAAGACTCTGCTCTAAACTTCCTCTCTCTAGTTCTACTTTTTCATTACATCCAAACACCAATGAGATAGAAAGAATAAGTACAAATAATCCTGCTCTTTTCATGATCTCCCTCCTTCTATTAGAACAACATGGTTACCAGCCCGTTTCAACCCAATGAATTTCGCCTGTAAATGCATCAACATACTGAATATGTCCTTTTGTTGGAGAGGTCGGATAGTCCATTAAATAAACGAAGGATAACTTCTTTCGGTCCTTTATATCGCTTTCTAACGTTAGTTCTACGTCCACAAACTGTTGTGCGATTGCATTTGCCTCCTCTTCTGTAATGGTCGGCAATGGTAAGGTAGAAAACCTCTCTAATGGAATAATGGGATAGGTAATAGAATTGATTTGATTCGTTTTCGTATTAACTGAAATGGAAATTGCCTGAAAATCAAAGGTTATCTCGTCCAAAACATATACAAAGCGATACGTATCCGTTGAACCTCCCTTTACTTGTAACAATTGCTTTAAATAGGGATAGCGTTCAACATAATAGTGTTTATAATGCTCTCCTACTAAGTTTTTTACTATTTTGCATGCTCGTATAAAGCTATCTTCCTGTAAAGGCAAGTCTTCATCGCTTGATATATTCCATTGTTTTTCATTTTCCGTGTGCTCTGTTACTACTGGCTCCAATCTTCCGCCTTGTATGAAAGTCTCCAGCTGGTCAATATCCTCCACATCAGGTAAAGATTCAAAACCAGCATCTTTCAATGTTTCATCTTGACTCCATAAACGGACTTTTCCATCTGGATCGACCCCATAAATATCATAATTTTGCCTATATACGTATTGCCAATCCAGCTCAGGTGCAATTCCAAGCTTTAAAAGAGGCTGTTGCTTTAATATGGAGCTCGCTTCCTCTTTTGTGATAAGTTTTTCAGGATAATGAATGATAAAATCCTTCTCTGGAAGCGTAATACTTTCCACAAAGCCTGAATTGCTAATGGTAATATCCATACTGCTATTGTGAATCGGTACCTGATAAACCGGCTCCAACATTTTTAAGCTCACAATAAATTCATAGTCAGACTGTTTAATTGATTCTATGGTAAGATCCCCTTGCTGAAAAATCGTCTGTACTTTTTTCGTGATGTTTTCTGCTTCTAATTTTGTAATCTGTGCTTGTGTTTGTTCAGTGTCTGTATTAAAAAACACTGCAGAATAAAAATGTCCATGTTGGAAATACGCTTCGGCCAATAGATTTCCATCTACATCAAAATAAGATAGGACCCCATCCTCTTCTTGAAATGTTTCTACCGTGCTTGATACAAATGGTTCGATATACTGTAACATGGCTCTCCCCTTCACTGCTTTGGCATTGATTATTTAAACTTTAACACTCATTTATGGATAAAAAAAGGTTCGAAACCACAATTTAGGGACTGAATGGTAAATCCGATTTTTATGACAAATTTATAACTTTCCTCTAAGTGCTATTGACCTCAGACCATTTCAGTACTGTAATTTATGTATAAAACGCAAATTGTAATGAAGCAAAGGTGAATCACAAATGTACCCGGTATTCTAAGTTCCAGAGTGACTATTCATCTGTGCAATCTACGCTTTAAAGGTGGAATTGTTATGAACCGTTTATATAAGAAAAATGAGTTAATGTTTACGTTAGTGTGGATTGCTGTATATGTTATTTTATTCAGCCTTTCGGATAACCTATCTATCCTTTTAGGAATCGAGAAAATTGTTACTGCTCCTGTGAGCATCCTCTTTGTTATCTTTCTTTGGTATTGGATTAAGAAACAGAATTTACTTGAGAAGTATGGTTTGTGTAGTTTCAAAGGGGATGTGAAAAAATACTTATACTTTATTCCACTTTTCTTGATTCTAACCTGTAATCTGTGGAATGGCGTCACGTTTAATCTATCTCCGGTTGAAACGACGCTATATATCTTAAGTATGTTTGGCGTGGGATTTATTGAGGAAGTGATATTTCGCGGTTTCCTATTTAAAGCTTTGGTCAAAGAAAATCTTAACCGAGCAATAATGATTTCAAGTATCACGTTTGGTATAGGTCATATTATCAACTTATTGAATGGTGCAGAGGTATTTTTAACTATATTACAAATCTGCTACGCAACTGCTATAGGATTTCTTTTTACGATTATTTTTTATAAGGGAAAAAGCCTGTTTCCTTGTATCCTTGTACATAGCTTATTTAATTCGTTAAGTGTCTTTTCCGTGGAAGGTTCATTGGTATTCAATACTGTCACAGCGATTGTATTGTCCGCTATTTCCATTGGATATGCATGGTACATAATAAAAAACGTAAAACCTGTTTATGAAGCGTAGAGATAAAGAAAAGGGATTACAGTATCAATAAGATTTTGTAATCCCTTTTCCTTCTTCAATAAAAACCAAGTGCGAATATAATCTACACTTGGTTTTCTATTATATTTTAGTTCGTAAAGTCAATAACCATACGGCCAGTGATTGTACCTTGTTCCATTTCTTCAAAGATTTCGTTGATCTCTTCTAGTTTGCGTAATGCTACTTTCGGAACTACTTTTCCTTCAGCTGCAAATTGGAAGGCTTCAGCCAAGTCTTGACGTGTTCCTACGAGAGAACCGATTACTTGAATACCATCTAATACTAAACGTGGGATATCTAAATCCATTTTTTCGACAGGTAAACCAACAGCTACTACTCGAGCACCGGCTTTTACAACATCGATTGCTTGGTTGAAAGGAATTTTGACAACAGATGTAACGACAGTAGCATCTAGACCTTTACCGTTTGTAACTTCTTTCACCTTTGCAATTGGATCTTCATTCAGTGAGTTAATTACCACATCTGCGCCAACCTCTTTCGCAAATGCTAATTTTTCATCATTAATATCGAATGCAACAACCTTTGCTCCAAATACGTTTTTCGCGTATTGAACGGCTAAGTTTCCTAAACCGCCAACGCCAAAAATACCAATCCATTGGCCTGGACGAATATGTGATTCTTTTACAGCTTTATATGTAGTAACACCGGCACAAGTTACAGAAGAAGCTGCTGCTGGGCATAAACCATCTGGTACTTTCACAGCATAGTCTGCAGTAACGATAACTTGCTCAGCCATCGCTCCGTCAACTGAGTAACCTGCATTTTTTACATCACGGCACAATGTTTCGCGACCTGACGTACAATATTCACAGTGACCACAGCTCTCGAACATCCAAGCGATCGAAACGCGGTCCCCTACTTTTAATGAAGTAACACCTTCTGCTACTTCGATAACCTTCCCAATACCTTCATGTCCTAAAACAACACCGGTTACATCACCGAAGTCTGCATTTTTTACATGTAGGTCCGTATGACAAACACCACAGTACTCTGTTTGCACTAGTGCCTCGCCATGTTTCAGTGGTCGAAGCTGTTTCTCCTCCACACTTACTTTTCTGTCTTTTGTTACTACTGCTGCTTTAATCATTAACATACCTCCAGATACAAGAAATTCATTAATATACAAGCATAGATTCACAATAATATGAATCTAATTCCATTTTAAAGACAGATGAAAATAAAAGTCTAGTGAACATTTTTTTAATATAATTTATAGTTTGAGTCAATTTTTCGATAAACCGTAAATGACAAGTAAACTGTTCTTAAATATTTTATCGAGTTATGTCATAAGATGAATAATAGGAATTCGGTATTTGAATCGCTTTCTAAGGGTTATTTGATCTTTGTAGGGTGGATGAGTGTACGAACGAGAGTAGCCTTCCTTCCCCTCTAAGTCACCGTTCCCTCAGCAACCTAAATTAATAGATAGAGAGGAAGAATTCTATTTGAAGAAAGTGGTGTGTCTACTGATTATGGCTCTTATACTGGTGACTGGTTGCAATAATGGTCAACAAGGAGCAGGAAATGCTGAATTAATTGATGTAATGATAGAAATAGAGACACAACCGGTAAAGGTTCATGAGGAGGTCATGATCAAGGCAAAAATCACCCAAGGGAAAGAAGTGGTGACAGATGCGACAGAGGTAAAGTTTGAAATTTGGAGAGATGGATACGAGGAACGTGAAATGGTGGAAGGAGAAATACATCCAGAGGAAGAGGTGTATTTCATCCATAAAATATTTCATGAGCCTGGCCTTTATTATGTGATAGCTCATGTAACGGCAAGAAATATGCACAACATGCCTAAGCTTGAAGTGGAAGTAATGAAGTAATTAGAATGGTCCCCTACAAGAATCCGTTAGTAACTGGTTATAGTGCTTGATAGATAGTTTACAAAGTTCACGTGTGACAATGTAATTTGGCGCTGATAAAGCTAGGCCAATCTACTTTTCAATTTCTATCAATGAATAACATTGATAAAAATAGATGTCCTTTCATAAGGTAGATCGCTTAGTCAGCGCCATTGAATTTAAACATTGTCTGTTTTTTTGTGCAAAATCACTACTAGCCTTGTATTTTGTCCAACTAGTGCAACTAGCTAAATTAGTTCTCTTTAATAATCATAAAAGATATTGATTGGATTGGTATTATCTTTTCTTTATCATTTTTCATGGAAATAACGAGAGATTCCTTGTTAACATCCCTTAAGGTTCCTTGAACTTCTTCGTCCTCTATTTTTATCTTCACCTTTTTCCCCAAGTGAATTAATAAAAATATAGCAATGGTCAGTCTGAAAAATATTTCAATTAATTCTGGCGAAGAAGCAACAGTTTTCCCAAAATTAAAGGTTATTGCTCTTCGTAGGCAAGGGTCAATATCTAATAATGCTGGTTCATCAATAGGCTGTGCAAATCGATCGCGACCTTTGATTAAAGCAACTCGCCTCAAAGGAATTAATAATTTTTCTTTATCTTTTCTTAAAAGAACGAAGTCTCGGCCTGAGAGATGTACATAACCTTTTAACCTCTCTCTCGCACTTTTCTTATTACCTTTTACTATGGTTGCATTTCTCTTATTTTTACTAGCTTTCTTGCCTCTTCTTTTTTCCTTTTTCTTCAATTTCACTACCTTTTTTGTCCAGTAGCGCTTTTTCTTTTGTTTCTGTTGGACAGGCTTTTCCTCTGGTAATACTAGGTCAACGGTTGTCTCAAACTCTAATGATGGTATTTGTTGTTTCTTACTTTCTTGATTTCCATCTTCTTCTCTCTCTATTATAACTTCTACTAATTGACCTAATAAGCCATCAAAAGCTCTCATTCTTCCCTCTTCTGTCCGTTCACTAGATAAAGCTAAATCCAATAGCAATTCATTCGTCCTATCGATTAACTCTTCAAGCTCTCGTGTCTGCTCCTCTGGAAGACACGATGTTGGGGAAGGGAATTTAGGGGTTTGGAGACGTGGAGGACAGCAGCTTTCGGGGATACAAAAATCGTCTGGTGCACCTGGAGGAACAAATTCTGGACAACAAAAACCTTTGTCATCTTTCTTCTTATTCATTAAATCACCTCCTTTCAGAAGAAGAAATACTTCCTCTCAGGTGTGTTCAGCTACAATCGAATTTAATACGCTGCCCTAAACTGTTATTCTTGAATGATAATCCGAATTGTTTTCATAATTTCTTCTTTATCTACAGGCTCTTTTGAATTTGCCATATTAAACAGGCTACGAATATTATTGTCCTGATCTATCAAATACATCGTCGTATTATGAGAAATAAAGTCGTCACTTACCTTTTTGTATTTCATTTTTAATGTGTCAGCAATGTCTTTCGTTTCATCCAATTCTCCCCTCATAAATTTCCACCCATTCGGATTTGCTTCAAATAAATTTGCATACTCTCTTATAATCTCCTCACTATCATTTTGAGGATCTAGAGTGATTGCAAGAAGCTCGACCTCAGTCCCAAATAGCCCCTCTTTTTGAAGCTGAACCTGTAAATCTTTCAAATCAAACATGGTCATCGGACAAATATCTGGACAACGCGTATAAAAGAAAGTTAATAATTTTACTTTGTTATTCGTCAAATTATATGGTTCTCCAAAAACGGTATTCATTTCAAAAGACTCTACCTTATCTAATACAGGTATTTCCTTGCTTTCTTTCCAGAAATAAAATGTGAATAGAAAACCTAGCAAAATGATGAATGAAATAACGTATCTTATAAACCGCTGTTTGAATTCCAATGATTCACCTCTCCTATTTACTGTTTGTGAAATTGTTTTCCCACATGCCTTTCTTTACGTTGGCATCCACTCATTCAAAATAGGCACGCAAATTTTGGCTGTCTATTACCTATCTCATGGATAGTGCATCCTATTCCTCTATTTTATTCACATCCGTATAAAAATTCTGTGTTTCTGTTCTTTTTTATAAAACTAGTTTCAAAATTACTTCCCCTCTATTTCTATTAAGCATAGTTACTTATTTGTCATTGATAGGTATACTGCATATTTCTGTTGACTGGGACAGACATAAGATAGTAGAAGCTAGGAAAGGAGGTGTTAGAATTGACAAGTTTTCAAAGCTGTCACTGTCATAGTCATGGAAAATCTCATCGCTATTCAAACAATTGTTATAACAAGAACCATTCAACTTGCTGTAGCAACAAATGCCATGCCAAGTGTATTTACGATAAGTTCTTCGAGTTAAGCCCCTATGATTGTTATCCCAGAAAGAAAGTTCGTTTGCTAACCCCATTAAAAAAACGAAGTAATGATGACTGTTTCAACAGCAATAGAATTCTACGAGTTAAAGGAGAAAGGTATATGAGTTTACACAATGATTGTCATTGTGATGATTGTAGAAAGCATCATCATAATGAATGCGATTGCCATAAGAAACATCACCGACATGATGACTGTAAATGTCGGAAAAACCATGACCATCACGATGATTGGAATGGTCATATGAACCGTCATCACCACGATGACTGTGGTTGTCATAATCATCATAACCATCATGATGATTGCGGTTGCCATAAACATCATCACCATGATGACTGCGGTTGCCATAAGCGCCATCACCACGATGACTGTGATTGTCATAAGCATCATCACAATTGTTATTGTGATGATCGTTTTTCCATTCGTTTAGGTGGTTTAACAAGTGGTATGTCCTTTAGGCTACGTCAATTATTAGATTGTGACGTTAAAATAATGGTTACAGATAATGAGAGGATCCAAGGTAGATTAGTGAATGTCGGAACAGATTTTGCAGAAGTATTGGTTAAAGAAGTACACAATAAAAAAAGGAAAAAAGACTGTAAATGTAAGATGCATTCCCGTATTGTTCCATTCGACTCCATAATGACTATCGAAAATCTACATTAATATTCTTATGGAGCTTTAAGATAGTAGATGTCTAACATGTCTACCGCAATACGCGTTTAAAAGAAAATGATGTTCATTTTAAAAATGAACATCATTTTTTATTAGTGATTTTCTAAGTTTTTATTTTGTATTACCGGCAAATAAGACTGCACTTTATCATGGACTCGTATAATTCCCCACATACCTTGCTCTATATCCCATCTTATATTCCCTGATCGATACATATAATCTCCCGGGTAATTTAATCTGCCTCCTGCACCGCCAATTAAATATAAATCTTCTGCTGCACCTGCTACAATATGACCAACATAGGAATCTGTGCGCGATTCTATTTCTCGAGGATCAAATTTCCACACGTGACCATGTAGATGAAATGTATGCGCTCTTCTTCGCTCTGAAGGATTGGTTAGGCGAATGACAACGGAATCGCCAGCATATGCTTCGAAAACAGGAGTCGCAGGGTCACCGAACACTTTCGAACTAAACAAATCACCTAACTTTGGTTTTTCTGTATAACGGTTGATCAATCTTTCTGACCGATAATTAAAACCTCTGGACCCATTATCATAAGTGTCGACATCATCATCTGGAGCTGCTTGAGGAATAGCACCTGCAAAAGGATCCACAATTAACTGTCCTCGTTTATCGACTAGTCGAACACCATCATGCAGGATAAGAACAAATTCTCTGGTATTACCTAAGAGAGGATTGCTTAAAACTATATTAGTGCCTGTTTTGACAGGTCCAAGAGTTTTTGGATCTAGGTAGGTTGAAAAGCGTGGTTCTGCAATGAAGGCGCCAAATGTGCCAAAGGAGCGGTGATTTCGTAAATCTGCCATATCCCACATTGCACATGTACCAACATTCTCACTAACATGCCAACGATAGGTGATTTTTTCTCCAGGACCAACCGTTTGATCCGGATTAAATCCTACAGTATCCCCACTAGAAGTTTTTACGTCATAATCAAGCAAACTTACATGCAAAGAGATCCTTAATGATGGTGGATAAAATGCTTGTTCCTTTACAGGCGGATAAGGATGTATGCCGTCCGGGAAAGGAAATAGCTCAAATTTCAGTCGACTAGTCAACGTAACTTCCACCAGGTCCCCGACATTCCCTCTTAATACGAGCGGTTCTGGATTTTTCTTCTTAGCGAGAATATCATCCACGTCTTCTTCGAGAGCAAAGACAATACCGTAAGGGTCATGGTCCCCGTAGGAGTTATAAATAATAGGTGTCTGAAAGGCCACAACATTATACCTTCTAATTGGTACGTTAGCTGCTGCTTCAGGTGGCAATGTGCTTTGTGGGTTTGCAAGGGCAGGTGGTTTTCCTGTCACTTTAGGCAAAGGCTTCGTTCTAGGATGAGGCAATGGACGATCGGATAATGGAATCAACCCTTCTACCTGCTGGTCAAACGCTCGAATCAATCCCCATGTACCGTTCCAGACATCTTCTTCTGTTTCAAAAGCCCATAGGTAGTCTCCAGCAAGTGGAATATCCATCTCCAAGGTAAAAGACTCGGATATACCGATATGCTGTTGCGCTCTTAAGACTGTATCATTACTCGCGCGTTCTTGCTTCCACTTTAATCCATGAATGTTGAAGCTGTGTGACTCTTCATGAGCACCCTGTAGTAAACGTATTCGAATCGGATCTCCTTCATAGGCTTTTAAGATAGGTGTGACTGGGTCACCATTCACAAAAGAGCTAAAGGAATAAGCTGGATCACAATCTTTCCCAAGTCGGAATTGGAGCGGTTCATTCTTGTAATTGACTCCAAAAACCCCGGGGTCATCCTGCGAACCAGGAAATTGAGGCGGCTGGATTGGTTTTCCATCTTTATTGAACAATAACGTGAAATCTTGAACAAATAGAGAAAAATCCCGATAATCTGGAATAAGCGGGTTTTTGATTGTTACCTGCGTTCCTCTATCTGTTTCCTCACCTGTTTGTGAATCATAAGCTTTCGAGAACCGTGGTTGTATGACTCCCGCTCCAAATGCACCGTGCTGTTGATGAGAAACAGGAAAAAGGTGATCATGTAAGAAAAAGGCCTTTAACTCTGTGTCTGCATACCATTCATAGCGAATAGTCTCACCAGGTAAGACAGAGCTGTCATAATTCCAACCGACGTTCGCACCATCGGAAACAAGCACGTCAAATTTGACGAAATGAATATGGAACCCAGTCTCATATATTCTCGTCACGAGCTGGAATGCATCCCCGTCCATCACAGTAGGCAATCGATTGGTAAAGTTCAACCTAATACACGAACCAGCTGGAATATGCAGGACAAGTGGTTCCGGCTCTTTCTTTCCAGATAACACGTCTTCGATATCTTTATCAAGAACGTAAATTCTCCCTTTCGGGTCATTCCAGCCCTGTTTGTTATACACAATCGGAAGTTCGATAATGGAGCAATCAAATTCTACAACCACTGGGTTTCCAAGACAGGAATCAACAAAAACTGCACCTGGTCTTGCATTTGGAACAGCTGCATTTTTTTCAAGTACAGTCATATCTCGACCACCTACAATTCCTAGTGGTGGTCTAGGAGCTTTACATCCTACTTTTCCTGGGATGAAGTTAGGAAATCCAGGTCTCTCTTTTGTTGGCTTCGGTGGACATGGTCGACCAGGTAGAGGCTGAAGAGCAGCAATTGGAAGTCCATTTGGATAACATTGGCTACCATCCTGAAGCGTATCGAAAATACGATTGATTCCCCACATCCCTGCTTCGAAATGAGGATATAAGTGGCAGTGAATAACCACGTCACCAATTCCACCATGTAGGCTTCCAAGTCCGTATAATGGTTCGACGTTATAATGAGATTGCGGACTTATGGCCTGTGCATCCACAACCTCCGAATGCATATTGTTTGGGTCTCTCAACCACTGGTGTACATGATAGTGAAAGACATGCGTTTCCTTACTTGCACCATGGATCATTCTAATAACCGCAGGGTCCCCCCTATATCCTCGCAAAATAGGTGTGGCAGGATCCCCGAATACCCATGAATCATGATGAACCTCTTCTCCGTCACACTCTGGAGAGACAACGCCTTCTTCTATCAGTTTTAGACGATTTGTTAGCGGCTCATAGCGATAATTTACGCCATGAAAAGACTCTCCCTCCTGACCAGTAACAGGATTGAGCGGTCTGTTTCCAGTTAAATCATCCACTTCCATCTCATCATTGAAGAACCATGCATACTCCCTGAAAGAAGGTAGAAATGGGTGATGGATATCAGCAAACACACCACTATTTATATTTCCTCCGGTCACAGGATCCGTCCACCAAGAGCCTCTTCTCTCCACAAGTAATGCCCCAAATAGACCTTGTATGCTAGATCCCTCTTCTGTGCTAGAGACGTTGCCAAGGTCAGTAAAAAAATAGATCCCCTCTGTAGGTGTTTGGATTCGGTAAAGAATCGTTTCACCACAGGCAGCTAACGAGCTTGGATTATACCCCACATTCGCCCCGTCAGAGGATAAGACATTATAATCTGCTTCCTGAAAATGCATCCCTGCATCAAAGGGAAGTTGATTTTCAAAAAGAATTTCGACCGTATCTCCCGCATTAGCCCTGATAGTAAGGGGCTGCACTAGCTCGACTGGTGAGAACGGATTTTTTTTAATCAAATCTTTTACTTTTGATTCATTTTCCTTTAATACATACATTCTTCCATCCGGATTATGATCTCCAAAGTTATTGACCACAATGCGTACGGGAATAGCAACCACATGAAATCTCCTGTTCATTAACTCACTCCTCTCGCCGCCTTACTTCATATCGTTTAGCTCTGGAATTCTTGGTTCTCCAGGACGCTCGATATAAAACACCTCTATGTTGTCGACATGAATGTACCATATTCGATTTTCTAGCTGGGAAAATTGAGTTGTTTCCACGAACAGTTCAACTGAATCCTCCACAATAGAGAGAATCTCTCCGATAAACATAAACGGGTACGATGGAGTGAGTATAAACACTTTATGACCTATTCCATCCCTAAAGTGGTTAAGCAGTTCCACGTCATGGTTCGTATTAATAGCATGTTGTTCCGAATTAATTCGTTTCATTATATTGTTCCTCCTCCCTTAAGGGTCCTCGGTTATACCAGTGGAAACCTAATGTCACTATCGAAATTAGGTGTAAAGTGGGCAATCTTTTCTAAAGGAATGGATAATGGTGTTGGAAATCTATAGAAAGGCGCATTTAATATTTTTATCGTCACAGGGAACAATGTAATATGACCCCCTTCGACTTCCACTATCGGACCAACAAAAATCGGTCTAAATGTCTGACCCAGGAGGTTCAGCTGTGAAGCCTCTGTGACGATTAATATTTCTTCACCAATAAACCCAGCGAGTTCGTTAATAATAGTGACCTCCACGGTTTCTGAACTACTCTCATCATTGCTTTCTTCTATATTTTCGTCTTCTAAATGCTCATTTGGTCTCTCCAAAATTCCTCTCCTCCTATAAGCAATACATCATGAAATGAAACACTAGTTCTCATTTGAAAAATTGGCGTATTTTTTCCTTCCCTAACAATGTCAGCAGACTAAAGAACCTTATACTATGAATGGTTGCTATCTGACCTAACTCAACCACTTGTTGCTCCTTTAATAGTGAAATGTGCAGTTTTCCTTCGGTGACAGTTACTATTTTTCCAAATTTCACTTCATTAGCTGTACGAACCTTTACCCAAGTGTTCCCCCAAGATTGTAGACTGGTGGCTAAAGATTCTTCGTAAAATTGCTGAATTAATACGTCTCTTTTCGACACTGTCTCCCCGAAGTTGTATAGCAGCTTATTTCTTAAATCGTTATCAAACAATAAATACTGATGACTGTTCGAAAAGTTTGGTATCCCCGTTGCAATATTAGCTGAATCAATAGAATGATAGGGCAACCAGATCCGCTTATTCAAATTGGTTATCATCACAAAATCACGCCCAACTGAGCTAACTTTGCCAAGCGTTTGTAAGGTATCAGCTCCACATTTCGAATAAATGACCACTTGCTGGTTCCGTTTCATATTTAAAAATCTTTTCAACAATAGTACTTTTTTTTTTCAGGTGCCGCTTCCGTAATTTTTAATAAATTTGCTTGTTTCATATAATCCATGAATATACGGATTTCTTCCGACGATCCGGTCCCTGGAGGTGAAGTCAATCCTTCATCTGTTACATAAATTTCCTCTTCCCTTCCCTTCTCGTTCCTTCTTTTTTCCATCAAAAGCGGAATGTAATCGTTCAACCTCATCCTTGTGTTTAAGAAAACTCCTCCTTGCACAGTACTTCACCATAATGTATGGGAGTAAAGGATTTATTATTCACAAAAAATTTCAAAATGAAGGTAAAAACTACAAGAATCTTCATATGTTAGAAGAGAGGTGAGGAGAATTGTCACAATGGGTCGGTATTTTTTTGTATGGTAATTTTATTGTTGCTTTTATCTCGTATATTTATCTTTTTCAGCATCGAAAACTAATCGGGTTCCACCTTGGTATGAATATTGCTATGGTTAGCGGAGGAGGGTTAGCTTTATTAACAGGAGTCTTATTAATAAACCGCTTTCCCTTGCATTACTTAGAGATTACGATTGCAGCTACATTAGTTGGCATGATTGTAGGAAGCTTGTTTGGTGGGATGTTCGATTATCAAACGCTGTTAACTGGATATATAAATGGTCTGTTAATGGGGATTATGGCTCCAATGGTCGGGGCTGCTGCTTCAGATAGCATCCTTTTTATATTATCTCTAGAATTATTTATAATCGGGTCATTTTTCATGTTGATGTTGTCTTCAAAATTTTCATAGCAAATGGGAGATGTTTCTTTTATGCAGGTTTTTTTGTTTGTTATTCTTCTGGCTAATAGTTTGATTGGATACTTAGGTTTTCGGTTTCTTAACAGGTCAAGAATCTTATTCAGTGATCGATTTGCATTTGTTGTAGCTTTAACAGGCAGTAGTATTCTAGGAATTGTCACCTCCCTTAATCTCTTTCTACTATTTCCTACTAACCTAGGAATGATGAGTGCAATAAACATGACACTTGGGATATTAATAGGAATGGCATTTGGGGCGATACTCAATACACAATCATTAATAGCTGGATTCTTTAATGGAGGAGTTGCCGGAATGATGGGAACCATGATTGGAGCAGTAGCCTTGAACCCTGCACTTTGTGGCCTTCCACCATCTGCATTCACAGAACAAAGTATCCTATTAGTCCTCGGGTTTTTCAGTTTCTTCCTTTTGTCCCTAACATTCGGCTTACTATGTTTTGCATTAAGAATATAGAAAAGAAGCAGGATGGAATGGTCCAACTAAATCCTGCTCCTTTTCTCTTTAACATACATAATTTGCAAAGAAAATTGTTTTGAGTGGTTTCTTTTGTCTAGATGAACCTCCGTTCCCACAATATACTATATTGTTCCAATTATAAATAAAGTGTTTTTACATGAGGTGGTGAAATGATGAGCGGAAGTTTTGAACAATTGTTAAAAAATATTCCCGTGAACTATCCTATGGGAGTCGTTTTTTTAAACGGGATTGCAGTCGAAGTTGCTAACTTTTCTAACCTAAATACAGAAACAGGGTTAGCATACTTTGTGGATGCGGAAGGTCAAATCATAGTATTAGACACCAACAAAATTGATGGTGTTGCATTTGGTGAAGCGGAATTGGAAGAAGAAGGCTGCTGATACTGTAAAGTAGGTGGAGAAATAATCAGTTATATCATCTGATATTACTTGAAGATTTGTTAAGGTTTTTACCTGTTACCATACTCTTTGATTGAATTAGAAGGCCCTACAGCTCACTTCTTGTGTCTGCAGGGCCTTCTTTTTTATCTGGTAAGCCAGGGAGCATTTGTTCTCTTGCTACTTTAAGAAATAGATTTTCTATAGATGTTGTTAGAGAGTAAGTAAACTACATGTTAACTATCATATAAGCTTTGATAGATTTTTTGAAAAATTATTTAATTGTCATTATGTTTGTCTATGTATAAATACATAGCAGCAATATACTATATTATCCCTGCAGAGAAATTAGGGATAATCTTAGACAAGGTGGTGAGAATATGAGTCAAAATTTCGAGAAATTCTTTAAAAAAATTCCGGCTAACTACCCTTTAGGGGTTGTATTCTTGAATGGAATTGCTGTTGAAGTTGCAAGGTTTTCTAACCTAAACAATGACACAGGACTAGCTTTCTTTATAGATGCAGAAGGACTGATTACAGTCTTAGACATCAATAAAATTGATGGTGTAGCATTTGGTGAAGCTGAAGTAGAAGAAGAAGTATAATTTTCTTAATTACACGTCTTGTGCTATAAGAAGGATCGTTAAGACTTTATAAAAGTGCAGGCAATACAAAGTGGCAACTGGTTGCAACTTTGATTAGAGTGATGGGCAAAGATGAAGGACTCAGCTTTGGTAATGCTTAGTTTGAGATGAATCAATCATGCCCAAAAGAGCTCTCTATCAAGTTGCAACTTTTCTTATAAGCACACGTTCGCGACGTTCAATCAACTTTTAGAAATTCCATTGGAGCCACAGGCTTAAACAAATGTATTACTTACCATTCTTCCCCAAGCGTAATACCTTCAATAATTCGATAATCATATTTTTTTACTTTTTCATCCTCGAGAAATAGAGCAACCTTTTCTTGATTATTTACGCTTAAAAATGCGGTTACCCTCTCTTGCTTCCCATTTACGAAAATACTTTGAGCAGGATAATTGGAGGGTAAAATATTTAAAAATAAAGCAAAAGGGTATTGAATCAACTCATTCTCCACAGGTAGCTGCTCCGTTTTTCCGAGTTGCTGTTTCACTTCTTCAATGGTCTCAAAATTAGTGGTAAATTGCTTAGAAAGGATATGAACTTCGTTTTCAGCTTGTACAGGCATTTCACTGCTATTAGAATGGCATTGACTAAGATGTTTCTTAAATTCTTGGTTTATATTGTTTTGTAATAAAATAGATGAATCAACGATTACTTTTAACATTTGATGCTCTCGGACCATTCTCTTCATTTTATTCGCAAGCTTTTCTATGCTTTCTAATGGGAGACTTATTTCAGATTTGGTTTGACTAATTACCTCACTCAGATTTTGAACCCTTTCTTGTTGGCTATTTAATTGGTCCGTAAATAGACTTCTTTCCATTTCATGTTGATCTCTAAATAATTGTTGCTCATGCGTAAATTTATCTATTCGATGTGTAATACCGCTTTCCAATTGACTCATTTCTTCACTGAATTTTTGACTATTCCCCTTTAGATTATCCAGTTGAGTCTTTATGAAAGTATGGTCTGTTTTACTTAGATAGATCTGTTTAGACAAATTTCGATTATATCTGGCCTGCTGATTGAGTTTAAAGAGCGCTTCTTTATGATTTTGATGCACGGTATCCTTTAATTGATGATGATTACAAATCACTTCTCGTATCTCATCATTTATTTTTTCAACGTTACTCGCTAATTCATTTATTTGTTCTGTTATTTTTTTCTCGGTATCTAGCTTCTCATTTAGATAAAAGTAATCTTGATTCGAGCTAATGTTTATCCCATTCGTTAAATATGGCTTTGGGTAAGTACTTTGTTGGTCAAAAAAAGTAGACAAACTTCTTTCACCTCTCTTATTTATCCGTATTATATGATAGACGGATAGCAGGGGTGCATATAGGATGGTTATCGTGGGAGTTATTACATATTAAACGAATTGGACAAAGAGACATCAGAAGTATGTATTAATTCTCACCCCCTCTTTGTCCTGAAAAGAGTTATTTTGGGTCTTGGACGAATCATACTGAATCTCTTTGAACCAGACGAGGCTATCTTCTCCTAAGTCAGTTCTAACTGTTGTTAATAAAGTAGTGAGGAAGGATTTATTTTCTTCAAGCTCTTCCAGCTGATCTGCTGATAAATCATGTCCCTCTTTTTTAATTCTTTCTGCCGAGAGTTTGACATGCTGCAACCCGTTAAGTAAATAAAGGAATTAATAATGGTAGAATAAGTAACCCAACTACAATCCATACGCTTAGCTGCTTGTCGATACGGTTTTCCAAAAGTTGTATTCGACCATCTAATCTGTCCGTAAGAAAACTAAGTGTTAATAGAACCAGCGCCAAAATGAATACTTTAAGCAACATGCTATCTGGTAGCTTAGGTTCTATAAAATAATAGAAGATACTAATTACAAACAAAGCAACAGATATTTGTATCAAGCGAAATATCCTCATACTATTCCCAATTCTTTTTGAAATTGCATCATTTTTTATAGTATGGAGGCTTAATGCCTTCTTCACTATATAAAAATGATGACTCGCGTTCTACGATGTAAGTTAGTATCCATGCTCTCTCACTTTTCTCGTTACCCCATGTTTCCGTAAAGATCACTTTATAGGTACCTTCATCGATTTCCTTGGCACTTGTCTCTCTTTTTACTTGATAGGAATACCCCTCAACTGTCCCTTTCCATTCACCTATCTCCTTTGGGAAATGGTCTATGTAGGTCCCCTCCCCGGAGGTTACATATTGAACGGCTTCCTCCATCGTTAAAGGAGACAATGGTTGAAAAGTTAATCCGTAATAGCCCCAGGAGATGAGAAGAGCAGCGATAGGAATCAGTAAAAACGCCTTGATACTTTTCTCTTCCTTTATTCTTTTCCTTAACCACTTATCGACAATTGCATAAATGACAGCTGCAACTAATCCAAGTAGACCAAATATGAATTCTTGAAAAAGGAGACCGTTCGCTAGCCCAAAAACACCAAGTATGATGACATACAGCCAATCCTGTTCCTTGGACAATTTTCTTTGCACCTTCTCAACACTAATAGATACGAGGTTTCCATATACGAGGATTATTCCCCCGATATACATATAAAAAAGCAGGAAGAACGCGATAAAATCAATCCATCGATAATGTGTCAACCTAGAAATATCCATCAGATATAAAAAAAGAATAGTAACGATTGTAGCTGAAAAGAAAGTAGCAATAAATTTCCTACAGATCAGACTACCCATTTCTTCCTTCATTAGCTCATCTCTCCACATTTAAAATTCGCATAATTCTAACTATAAATGTAGCATAAAATGGTAAAAAATAGTATGATTGATGAAACTAATTTAACAGGGAGTTCAAATGAAGAAAAATAAAATAATCATGATCGGTATTGTTTCAGCAATAACCCTTCTAATTTTTAATCACTATATGGAAAATAGAGAAAAGGGGTTAGATGTACTAATTGACTATGATTTAACTGATTTTGAAGCTATAGTTTTGAATAATCAGTTCATCTCCCATGATAAAAAACATGCTGAACAAATGGTAGAATTTTTAAGTGGTTATCGAGTGAAAAAGATGAAGGACAGAGAATGGGATAGCAATGTGGCAGGTGAAAAAGGCTTTGACCTAACATTCATTAGTAAGGAGGAAAACCGAGTAATAGTGTATATCTATGAAAAGCGATTAATTTTTTTAAATGGAGGAGACTATTATCATATTCTAAATGGTCCGGTGGATACTACTTGGGTGGATGAGCTACTAAAAGAATTCGAGCCGATAATGGAAATAAAATAATAGTTGTATATGTTAGCAAAATGATTGAAGACACTACGATGGATTATGCTGTCTTGGATATGATAGCATCCATTCAATATCTTTTTTATGTAATTTTTACGACCTGTTATTTGGTGTAAACTTCCTATTTGACGTTAGTTATGAGACTTTCTCGTTATTTATGTCTTCGGTGTATCTGCTTGTATTCATTTTAGTTGTGAGCTTTAAAAAACTAGATATTAAACATGTTTAAGCTAAGGTAGGACAGAACAAATGAGAAGCACTAAAGTTTCTAAACTCTTGAAAAGAATCTTAAGTGTTTTCAACAACTAACTTTCATAAGACAAGTCATCTTCCTGTGTTTTCAACGTAGGTTCCTCCGATAAAATCATGCACTCCCCTTTTATCCTCTCGAAGCATAATCATGAATATACTGGCTATAGCCGACATTCCGAAAGTAATCAAAACAAGGAGATAATTACCCACTACTTCTCTCATGAACATATTGAACAAAGTCACGTCTTTACCGTCTTTCGCACGTTTTATTTTAATTTCACATATCCGCTTCCCTATTACATATCCTTTCCAAAGGACAGGTATGATGATTAAGTAAGATATATAAATGACTCTCCAGCTATCATAACTCATAGGTTTTATTGGATAAATCAGATACACGCAGTATATAACGATTCCGCATAGTAAGTTTAAAAGAAAATAGTCTATGATATTCGCTTGTAATCTTATCAAGAAACCTGCTCGATTATTGATTACTTATTCCACCTTTCAACTAAGTAATAGATTCTTTTACTATACATACTTAGTGGGTGAAATATTCATGACGAAGATAAAATGTTTTTATTATTTGTAGTAGGCACTTAGATAGTAATTGAACCTATCATCTTAAAATGAAAAAAGATCACCCGATAAATGGGCAATCCCTTCTTTTATTCCTGTATTCTAACTAACTGCGCTTTTTCTACGTCATAACTTATTCCTTGGGCACTTGGATCCTTGTCATATTCTAATATGGCCATCATCTTTTCAGTCCCTTGGAAAGACGCCCAGTCCTCCTCATGAACGATTAAAAACATATCCGCATATGTTCTTCCTTCTCCGATGATAAGATTTCCCTCATAGTTAATTTTTATATCGACGCCTTCAGCAGTGATATCATTCTTCTGTTCCCTGGCAAAAAGTAATCCTTCTCCTTTAGTCACTTTCGGAAGGGATTCAATAGCTTTTGATTTCCCTTTCTCTTGGTTTGTTATTTCTCTAATTAATTTTTTATCAAGTAATGCTTGTGCTGTTTCGTCCGTAAGTATCATGATTTGTTTATTGCCATTTTCTAGAATCTTCATCTGATGCTGTTCTTCTTTTACTAACTCATCCTTCTCCTTATCTATTGTAGCTACAATTTCCTCTTCTTCTCCGTATAGTATTACCCCATTTGCTTTCGCCAACAAATTGCATCCACTGAGAGTAGTTATCGCGATTATGGTTACTAGGAAGCCCCAAATTGTTTTTTTCATTTATTATTTCCCCTTTCTTTGCTATGTGTTCATTATAGGGAAGTTATTGGAACCCAGCCCTCTCTTTAGATGACGTGTAGATGACATTTTTGCAACCTTGAAATAAATATTTCTGCATTTTTCAATTTACTGACATTTAATGGTATTCTTTTATCTAAGAAGAACATCTCGTACTCTAGACTCAAAGGAGCTTTTTTCATGAAGAAAAACATCATTTATCATTCCATCCTGATTATTTCAGAACCCTCTTATATGGACTTAAAAAATATGAATATAGAAAGTCCTTCTGTAAAGAGCCTGTGACAGCGTATTTATATCTCACAAGACCAGTAAGTGAATTTATAGGCATATTGGAATTAGGCAAAGCTCTTCATCCTGAAGATTTGAAAGCTTTATATGTGGAAAATCATCAAATAATGAATCGAATGGATCGCTGTATCGAAAACAAGGAACGAGCAATCATCCCAATTATAAGCTTCCAACTATTTCAGGACCCTATTTCTTTCACGAAAATTAAACAAATGGAATTCGATTTTAAAGTGCCTAGGTCTTTTACATATATCGACGGTAAAGAGATCCTAACTTTATTGGAAAGGCGAGAAACCTACGTAGAGGAATTTTGGCATCAACACGATAGTATTTATGAAGACAACATCGGTGTTATGTGCAGTGAAATGGAAAAGCAGGAGGAATTTATTCGTCTTGATAAAAGGTTTTTGAGTTCAAACAAAGCACATCTGATTAAATCAAGTTATGTTACTAAGTAAAATTGAATATTTCCTAGTAGGTATTAATAAGTTAAATAGAATTGAGCTTAGTAAGAGAAAGGTGGAAAATAATGAGACTGTCTGAAGTTCATCCCATCTTCTATCATCTTCGTATCCAACAGAAAAGGCTATTTCGATCTCTGCTCAACTTAAAAGACACATATAGGTTTGCGACTGAAAGAGCACCATCCATTACGTTCCCCCACTCTTGCAAGAAGCACCAGTCGCTATTAAGGAGGACATTAGGCAATAGCGATCCTGAGCTGCAGGAAAACAAGATAGTAAATCTTAAGATTGCGGCAAGTAAAATAGATGGCGTCATCATTAAGCCTGGTGAAATCTTTTCCTTTTGGAAGCTAGTCGGAAAGGCTACAAAGGGAAAAGGTTATATTGAAGGGATGCAGCTTTCCCAAGGGGAAGTAAAGACGGGAATTGGTGGAGGTATATGCCAGCTTGCAAATCTACTGTATTGGATGATATTACATACCCCTCTTGTTGTTACAGAAAGGCATCATCATAGCTTTGACCCCTTTCCTGATTCGGGTCGTACCCTACCATTCGGTAGCGGAGCAAGCGTTTTTTATAATTACGTAGATTTACGATTTCATAATCCTACTACCACCTCTTTTCAAATAAAGGTGTGGGTTACGGAAAAGCATTTAAAGGGAGCCATTTATTCCAATGACCTTATCCCCTACTCCTTTCATATAGAGGAACGTAATCATCAGTTCTTAAAACAAGACGGGAAAAACTATCGTCAAAATGAAATCTGGAGAAAAACATTTGATAAAAGGACCGGAGATTTAACAGATGAAGAATTACTTATCCGTAACTTTTCTGAAGTGAAGTATCCAATACATGAGATTGTTGAAAGAGAAATTAGCTAGCAAGCTGAAGTTGTGACTAGGATGAGAATTTTTACAAAGGGAAAAGAAAATGAAAATTAGTAGAACAAACGACTTTGAATTAGTAGCTAAATTGAACACATATGTTCGTGATTTACATATAATTCTTTTTCCGGAGTATATACAAAGACATTTCATTCTAATCATAATTCCAAAAAGAGGTGCGAATTCCACCTCTTATTTTTAATGCTCATGGAAATTTTATATTTCTTAATCGAACCCATAACTTTTTAATGCTGTTACGTACTTTACAATTAAATCCTACAGCCAGGTGGAAATTTATCTAAAATTTATTTTAAAATTCCATCTAGCATTAAATTCACCTTTAATACATTGACGGTTTTTTCGCCAAATATCCCCAAAAATTTTACATCAGTACATGCTCGAATGATGTTTTTGACTTCTTCTATCGATATGTCATTATTTTCTGCTAGGCGTTCCACTTGGTACATAGCAGCGTCCACTGAAATTCCTGGATCTAGGCCACTGCCTGAACTTGTGACTAAATCTACTGGAATCGGTTCACCCACCTTTGTGGGATGCGCCTCTTGAATCAAATTTACACGTTTCGCTACTAAGGATTCAAATTGCTCACTTGCAGGGCTTAAATTTGCAGGATAAGCATACATCACCACATTTCCCTTTGCATCTTTATATGTGGCTGTATCCAGTTGCATTATTCTTCCCCACATGTGAGAATCCTCAGTAAATTGCTGACCTAGCAGCTCCGATCCATACACCTTTCCTTCAACCTCTAGTAAACTACCATTCGCTTTTTCAGGATATACGATTTGCGCAAACGCAGTCATAAGCAATGGATAGATCCCTCCACAAATGATTGTAAATACGACAAAAATACCGATTGCTCTAGATACAGTTCCGTTAAACCGTTTCATTTTTAATACCCCTTTCTAAAAAAACTAGACTGTTAAATAAAAACTGCCAGTGACATATCGATTAATTTAATCAACAGGAATGGTGTAACAATCCCTCCAATGCCATAGATAAGTATATTTCTCGCTAACAACTTATTAGCTGCGACTTCTTTATACTTCACCCCTCTAAGCGCTAATGGGATCAGTGCAATAATAATGACAGCATTATAAATAATCGCTGATAATATCGCACTTTCTGGAGTGTGTAATTGCATAATATTTAACTGATTTAATTGGGGATATAAGCCGACGAAAAGGGCAGGGATAATCGCGAAATATTTCGCTAAATCATTCGCAATCGAAAAAGTTGTTAAGCTTCCCCTTGTCATAAGTAGTTGCTTTCCTATACGCACAATTTCAATTAGCTTCGTTGGTGAAGAATCCAAATCCACCATATTACCAGCCTCTTTCGCAGCCTGTGTGCCTGTATTCATGGCAACAGCAACATCTGCTTGAGCAAGAGCTGGTGCATCATTCGTACCGTCACCTGTCATGGCTACTAGATGCCCGTTTCTTTGAAAATCTCTTATCATTTCGAGCTTTGCTTCAGGCGTTGCCTCTGCTAAAAAATCATCGACACCTGCCTCCGCTGCAATTGCGGCAGCAGTGAGAGGATTATCCCCTGTAATCATAATCGTTTTAATACCCATTTTACGAAGATCCGCAAATTTCTCTTGTACCCCTTGCTTCACAATATCCTTTAAATAAATTACACCTAATATTCGAAAATTTTGCGACACAACTAGCGGTGTCCCACCTTTTTCAGCTATTCGCTTCACTGCATCCTCGCACGCCTTACTGTACGTACCACCATTTTGCTCTACATACTGCTTCATCACTTCAGCTGCACCTTTTCGGATTTCATGTCCTTCAAAATCCACACCACTCATCCGCGTTTTTGCACTAAATGGAATAAACTTCAAAGCAAGTTCCTTCATAGAACGACCCCGTATACCAAACTTCTCTTTTGAGAGAATGACAATACTACGTCCTTCTGGTGTTTCATCAGCCAAAGATGATAATTGTGCAGCATTTGCTAATTCTTCTGGTTTTACTTCATCAACAGCTATAAATTCTGTCGCCTGACGATTTCCAATTGTAATCGTTCCGGTTTTGTCGAGCATTAAAATATCTACATCACCTGCTGCTTCAATTGCCCTCCCACTCATCGCAAGAACATTCGCCTGATTTAATCTGCTCATACCTGCAATTCCGATTGCTGAAAGTAGTGCGCCTATCGTTGTTGGTGCTAAACATACAAGCAATGCAACAAGCGTTGTTACTGAAACAGGATTATTTTTCTCTGATAAATTTGCAGAAAACGAAGAGAACGTATATAACGATAACGTTACTAAAATAAATATAATCGATAAGGCAACAAGTAACATTTGAAGTGCTAATTCATTTGGTGTTTTTTTCCGTTGTGCCCCTTCCACCATTGCAATCATTTTATCTAGAAAACTTTCTCCAGGAATACTTGTCACTTTAATAATCAGAGCATCTGAAATGACTGTTGTTCCTCCCGTCACAGCACTACGATCTCCACCGCTTTCTCGGATTACTGGAGCAGACTCACCAGTAATTGCACTTTCATCAACAGATGCGGCACCTTCAATAACCTCACCATCCGCCGGAATTTGTTCACCCGTACGTACTAGAATAAAGTCACCCTTTTGTAACATCGCAGAGGGAACGATTTCTATCGTATTTAAATCATCGAGACTCTTTAGCTTATTTGCCGCTACATCCTTTTTGGCAGCTCTCAATGTATCCGCCTGCGCCTTCCCCTTTCCTTCCGCGATTGACTCTGCAAGGTTTGCAAATAGAACTGTAAACCATAAAATAAGTGCAATAGCCAACGTGTAACCAGAAGCTGCATCTTGAATACCAAACAACGAGAAAATCCATAGCAATGAAGTTAATATAGAACTAATATACACAAGTAGCATAACGGGATTTTGTGCTTGATATTTCGGATGAAACTTCATAAAGGAATCCTTTACAGCCCTCACAAGGATCTGTTTATTTAACCAGCCTTTATTTGTATCTTGTATCATTTCAACTACCTCCTAACTCAACATGATCAAAAACTCTGCAATTGGCCCCAGCGCTAAAGCTGGGAAGAAACTTAACGCACCTACTAACAGTACGACAAAAATCAGTAAGAAAATAAACAATCCGTCGCTCGTAGATAACGTGCCCGCGGTTGTAGCCATTCTTTTTTTCTGCGCTAAACTCCCCGCAATCGCTAATGTACAATAAATTGGAAGAAAGCGAGCAAAGACCATGGATATTCCTAAAATCACATTTATAAATGGTGTATTAGCTACAAATCCTGCAAAAGCAGATCCATTATTCGCTCCTGCTGACGTAAATGTATACAACAGCTCTGAAAACCCATGAGGCCCCAAATCATTTGTACTATTCATGACTGCTGGCACAATGGCAGCAATACCACCAGTCACTAAAATTGCGATAGGCGTGGCCAAGCAGCAAAGCACTGCCCATTTCATTTCAAACGGTTCAATTTTTTTCCCTAAATATTCTGGTGTACGACCTACCATAAGACCAGCTATAAATACGGTTAAAATAACAAATGACAGCATACCGTAAAGACCACTTCCAACACCGCCAAAAACAACCTCCCCCAACTGCATTAGTATCATGGGGATCATCCCTCCAAGCGGTGTATAGCTATCGTGCATAGCATTCACAGAGCCATTGGATGCCGCGGTTGTAAAAGCCGTCCACGTAACAGAGGAAGCAATTCCAAATCTCGATTCCTTACCTTCCATATTGCCACCAGCCTGCTCATCCATCGAAACATTTACCAACCCATTTTGAGCTAGCTGTGGTGTAGCTGTTTGTTCTGCTATTGCCAAACCAGCAATAGCAAGAACAAGTAAACTGAACATAGCTATAAATATTGCAGTTCCCTGCCTTTTATCTTGTATGCTATAACCGAATGTAAAACATAGTGCAATCGGAATTAATAAAATTGAAATCAACTCTAGTAAATTTGAAAAAGCTGTTGGATTTTCAAATGGATGAGCTGAATTTACACCAAAAAAACCTCCCCCATTTGTACCTAGCTGTTTAATGGCAATTTGGCTAGCCGCTGGACCCATTGGTACAAATTGCTCCGTTATCACTTGTGCACCTTTTATGACTTCACCGTCGACAATCACTTTACCTGATTCCTCTTGAATCGTTGCACCCTCAATAATTGTGCCATCTTCATAGATGGCAATCGGTTCTAGTAATTGTACTGATTGTGCAGGCTCAAAGTTTTGTACTACTCCCTGTGAAATTAAACCGACAGTTACTACTAAGCTGATAGGCAATAAAATATAGAGTGTTACTCGCGTCATATCAATCCAAAAGCTACCTAGTTCCTTACTGTTCACCCGCTTAAAACCACGAATTAAGGCAAAAAGGACTGCAATACCTGTAGAAGCCGAGACAAAGTTTTGAACCGTTAAGCCGACCATCTGCGTTAAATACGTAGCCTGTACTTCCCCCGTATAAGATTGCCAATTCGTATTTGTTATAAAGCTGGTTGCTGTATTAAATGATAAATGCCAACTCATATTCGCAATCCCTTGCGGATTTCCAAATAAAACGCCTTGAGCTACTAGTAAAGCGAATAAAAATAGAAAGCCTATACCACTAAAAATCAATACCGAAAACAAGTACTTCTTCCAATCCATTTCATCGGTTGATTTAATTTTTAATAGGCTATAAATGCCTTTTTCAATCGGCATAACAATTGTTGAAATGATAACGCGCTCGCCATTCATAACCTTTCCGATATATTTGCCTAATGGAATTGCCAGCAGTATAACGATTAATAAATACAAACCGTATTGGAGCAAGCTACTCATCATCCTTGATCACCCCTTAGCAAAATAGCAACATAGTAAAGTAACAAAAGAATTGCGCATATTCCAATGGCATTTACAATGAATTGCATCACCATTCCCCCTTTAACCTAACAATACAAAATACCAAATGAATACGGTGTTAGGAAAACAACGATTGGTATTAAGATTGCATTAAGAACGGCGACTAAACAGAAATCTTTGATTGATAAGAATATCTTTATACGTTCTTTATACTACTTAGATAGATTCTTATTCTTCATTAACATCCATTACGCTATACTATGGATAAATCTAATTGGATAAATGAGGGGAAAAGATGCATTTCGAACGAGAAAACCCTGATACAATTTTGCAACGAATTTATACCATAAAAAAAGAAAACAACCATGGTCACCTTAAAATTTTCTTTGGTTATGCCGCTGGTGTAGGCAAAACTTATGCCATGTTGAAAACAGCTCATGAGATGAAGGCTCAAGGTGTGGATGTTGTTGTCGGGTATATTGAACCTCATACAAGGCCCGAAACGTCCGCCTTATTAGAAGGACTGGAAAGAATCCCAACACAAACGATTGGACATAAAGGTATGACCTTACAAGAATTTGATTTAGACGCCGCCTTGGCTAGAAAACCTCAACTTTTATTAGTAGATGAACTTGCTCACAGCAATATCGAACCAGCACGGCATGTAAAAAGGTATCAAGATATTCAAGAACTTTTAAAGGCGGGCATCAATGTTTTTACTACAGTGAATGTCCAGCATATCGAAAGCTTAAATGACTTAGTCGCTTCTCTAACAGGTGTAATCGTACGTGAACGCATTCCAGATCATTTTTTCGATGATGCTGATCAAGTAACACTCGTTGATATTGAGCCAGCTGAGCTTTTAGAAAGGTTGAATGAGGGGAAAATTTATGAGGAGAAACAAGCTGAAAAGGCCGTACAGAGTTTTTTTCAATTAGAAAATTTAGTTGCATTACGTGAAGTTGCCTTGCGACGTACAGCTGACCGTGTACATTATATTGCAGAAAAATCGAAATCAACAATAAAAGATTATTTAAATGCTGGAGAGCACATTTTAGTTTGTCTATCCTCCTCTCCTTCTAACGAAAAAATTATCCGAACAGCAGCTCGAATGGCGCATGCATTTAACGGGCATTTTACTGCACTTTTTGTGGAAACACCTGAGTTTGATCAATGGAGCGAAGACAATAAAGCGAGATTAAAAAAACATATACGCTTAGCTGAACAACTCGGTGCTTTAGTTGAAAAAGTCAACGGTGCCGATATCGCATTCCAAATTACTGAATTTGCACGGTATACTGGTGTCACAAAAATTGTCATCGGTCGCACTAATACAAAGCGTTCTTTATTTCCTATTAAAAAGTCCTTCACGGAACAGTTAACAGAATTAGCACCAAATTTAGATATCCATATCATTCCGGACCAGCAAAAGGCGCACTACAAAATAAAGAAGGATTGGAATAAAAAAATTACTTTTTCACCGTCTGATTTAACAAAAGTAGCTGTAATATTGGCTATCACCACTGTCATAGGTTTTTTATTTAAACTATTAAACTTAAGCGAAACAAATATTATAAATCTTTATATACTAGGTGTTCTTGCTACTGCAATTGTAACGGCATGTCGTTTTTGTAGTATTTTAATGGCCACGCTCGGTGTCCTGGCCTTTAATTTCTTTTTTATCTACCCAACATATTCATTAGCAACGTATGAACCGAGCTATCATGTGACATTCATCATTATGTTTATCACAGCTTTTACGATTGGAACATTAGCAAGTAAGCTCCGTAGACAAGCACATATTTCTGCTGAAACAGCATACCGAACAAAAATATTACTCGAAACAAATCAATTGCTTCAGCAATCCAACAATTCCTTTGCCATTTTAGATACAGCTGCACATCAAGTAGGAAAACTGTTAAATCGTGCAATTGTCTACTACCCTGTACTAGATAATGAGCTACAACAATCTGTAGTTATCTCGAATAATCAAGCTATTCATACAGACTCACTTATTACCGAAAATGAACATGCAGTTGCTACTTGGGTATTTAATAACAGTAAACATGCTGGCGCATCAACAAATACATTAAGTAATGCTAAATGCTTATATTTAGCATTACGAACTAATTTAAATGTATATGGAGTTATGGGCATCTCATTAAAACAAGGCGATACACTGGATGCTTTTGAAAAAAATTTAGTTTTGTCCATGCTTGGAGAATGTGCATTAGCGCTTGAAAAAGAACATTTTATTCGGCAACGTGAAGAAGCTGTTTCACACGCAAGAAATGAGCAATTACGCGCCAATTTATTACGGGCCATCTCCCATGATCTACGTACGCCTTTGACAACGATTTCAGGAAATGCCAACATTCTTATATCAAATGGCACGCACATCGAAGAACATACAAAGATTCAGTTATACAAGGATATTTATGATGATGCAAAGTGGCTGATTCATTTAGTTGAAAACTTGCTTTCTATTACGCGAATTGAGGATGGGACAATGCAAATTCAGATGAAAGCGGAGCTAATAGAAGAAGTAATTGATGAAGCACTCAAGCATATCAACCGTAAAAGTAGCGAACATGTCATTAAGGTAGCAGATAATGAAAACCTTTTTATGGCAAAGCTCGATACTAGGCTAATTATTCAGGTCCTCATCAATTTAGTTGATAATGCCATTAAATACACACCGGCTGGGTCAGAAATTGTTATTTCAACTAAAAAGCAGGATGATTGGATTGTAGTAGAGGTTGCAGATAATGGACACGGCATTGACGACGGAGCAAAAGAGCATCTCTTTGACATGTTTTATTCAGCATCGCAAAGTATATCGGATAGTCGGAGAGGGATGGGTATTGGCCTAGCTTTATGTAAGTCCATTATCCTAGCACATGGCGGCACATTAACAGTCCATGACAATTTTCCAACTGGTGCCATATTCCAATTCACTCTACAATCACAGGAGGTGAACTTATGATAAAACCATTCATTTTAATTGTAGAAGATGAGGAAGCTATCAGAAATTTAATCACCACAACATTAGAAACACAACATTACCGATTTCATACAGCTGCAAATGGGAGACAAGCGATTTTAGAGGCTATTTCACATAATCCGGATATTGTCATTCTAGATTTAGGCTTACCCGATATAGACGGTATAGAAATTATAAAGAAAATACGTTCTTGGTCCTTGATGCCTATTATTGTTGTCAGTGCAAGAAGTACAGATCAGGACAAAATCGATGCGCTAGACGCAGGAGCTGATGATTATTTAACGAAACCTTTTTCTGTAGAGGAGCTACTTGCTCGATTACGTGTGGCCATTCGTCGAATTCACTTTAGCAACACAGAAAACGCACAACAAAATGCTAAATTTACAAATGGTGAGCTTACAATTGACTATGCAGCTGGCTGTGCTTATTTAGACGCCAAAGAGCTGCATTTAACACCAATTGAGTATAAATTACTTGTCCTTCTTTCCAAAAATATAGGGAAAGTCTTAACTCATAATTACATTACAAAAGAAATTTGGGGAAGTGGATGGGAGAACAATGTAGCATCACTAAGAGTATTTATGGCAACACTTCGTAAAAAAATTGAGGTGAATCGCAATCAAAAATATATCCAGACACATATAGGTGTTGGATATCGGATGTTGAAAAATTAAAAACTTGGCATCTAAAAAGAAAAAACATCAACTATTGAGAAAATATAACCAAAAGCCACTTTGAAAATGAAAAGCCTTTATCCGTTATTTTAGATTAAGGCTTTTTTATTAACTATCAAACTACCTCTTAAATTACCTACTAGTGCTTTTGGTTAGTGCCTTATTAAGATTTCCTTCAGAATTAATATTTATTTTTTTGTTCAAATTCTATTAATGTCCCTTTACTATTAATCATTGATAATTCACTGTTTAATTGATACCAAATGATAAACATAAACAACTTAGGAGATTAAAACTAAAACGATAATTAGCCCTATAAACTACTCTTCATATTTTCTCCCTTCCTATAGTCATAGGATAGAATATAAAAATATATGGAAGAAAAAATTTAATCATGGTGTTACTGCGGTTTCTTGCTAGCACGTTTCTCCATCAACTCAGCCATTTCCTTCGATTGCACGTTTTCTTCATTATATAAATGTTGAATAATAGATTGGTAGTCACTTTCATTGCGGTTTTGACTTAGCTTGTTGGCGGCCTGGATTTCTTTGATCTTTATTTTGAATCCGACAATTCCCTTAAGCTCTTTTTCCAGCAAATCAGGAGAAAGAGTCTCCCAAAGAATAGGATGGGCACGGTGTTTTTCGTATTTTTGTAGCAACTTAATCAGATCCTGCTCCAGCTCCTCCTCAGTTAAAAGGTCGGCAGAGCCATATATATGTACTGCTTGATAGTTCCAAGTTGGTACGTTTTCATGGCCATACCACGCTGAAGAAATATAAGCATGTGGTCCCTGAAACATCACCAGTACCTCTTCATTATTTTCTAGCGTCCTCCACTGAGGATTCCCATAAGCCACATGTCCAGTCAAAAAGGTATCTGCACCTTCTTGAACTAGCTGAAACGGAAGATGAGTCGCAATCGGCTTTCCTTTTCTTGTCGTAACTAACGTGCCAAATGAATGTTGCTGGATGAATGAACGAATTTCCTCCACATCTGACACCTTAAAGTATTTTGGTATGTACATATTACTCCTCCTCTATGAGCGATTTCTTCATGATTATATCTGTTTGCTCTACGTCACCCAAGAAATGAGACCCTTCTGCAACAAACCCCAGCCTCCTATAAAACGCAATCGCATTTTATTCTTTTCTAACACGCCAAGCCAATTTGTTTATGTTTGCCTTTGTTATTTTCAAGGCTTTTTGATAAAGCAGTTAAAACGAAAACATCCATTAGATTAAAAACCTAAGCTCTTAAAAAACCTCCTTCTGAGTTTATTATTTGTCCTGTAATCCATTGTGCCTCTTCACTGGCAAGGAATGATACTAACCTGGCTGCATCTTCAGGTAATCCAATTCTCCCTGACAAGAACTTACTTGTTAAATGAGTTTTTATTTCATCTGTCATCCAGCCTGTATCCGTAGGACCTGGATTTATTGCGTTTACAGTAATGCCTAATGGTGCCAATTCCGCCGATAAAGAAAGTGTGAAAGCTGATATAGCTCCCTTTGTTGCAACATAGGCTAATTCTCCAGTCATCGGTCCGAGTGCTTGTCCTGATGTCATATTGATGATTCTTCCCATCGATTTATTTTGTAGCTTTAAGCGACGAGCAAATTCAACACTCAGCAAAAAAGTTGCTCTCATATTTACTGCATAATGATCATCCAGTGTTTTTGCATCTAATTTCATATAACCATCTCTTGTGGAATGTGCCGCATTATTAACTAATATTGTAGGTATGCCCAATTGGTGAGTAACCATATCAAGTAGTTTAAATGGGGAGTTTGGTTCGGACAAGTCTATTTCTATGTTGCCACATCTAACTCTATTTTCTCTTATTATCTCATCTTGGAAGTTTAATGCCCAATCATCATTTGAACCCCAATGTGTAAAAAATATATCTGCACCTTCTTTTGCTAGCTTACGACAAATAGCTGCTCCAATTCCTTGATGATGGCTCACACCGGTGACTATTGCTATAGACCCATCTAATGTCATAATCTCTCCCCCTCATTTAACAAAACTTTTTTCGTTTCTCAATAAACAAACCGACTCATTTCTACAACACGGAATTCAATAAAAAGGTCGTTAATCATTTCTTGGATCAAAGCACCCGTTGGTTAAATAAGAAGGTGAATAAATTCTGTCTATATCAGTATCCATTAGAAATTCAACCTCAATATCACTGTCAAAAGGTAATTGTTCAAAATTATGTAATCTACAAAATACATTAGGAAGGTCTTTTATATCATAGGTTAATTTCTTTGCTTGTAAATATTTTTGCTTTAGCTGTTGTTCGGAACATTTTTTACCTGTAAGTAGAACTTGATGATAATAACCGTCAATTTTAATAATCATAATATCACGACTAGTTGCTAATCAGTCTTATAGCTTAGATTTTTACTAAAGCACCTGATTGTTCATTATTTATTCAGTTTCTTCTTTTGGATTACGTCTGCCTATTAAAAAACCTGAAATAAGACCTGATAAAAACAAACTATATCCATTTGGGGAATAATCATTCGTAAAACCCCCCCATATAAGCCAGACCATCAAAGAAATGAATATAAAATAAAATAGACTTTTCACTATCCTACCTCCTCTATTTAATAGTTAATTTCTCCAACCCTCTTCGAATTTCCTTGTTTAACTAAACTGTTCCGTTACTATTATAAGAAGTTCAATATTTTATTAACTGACCGCCTTTTTATTTTTCAGACAAAAATGAAAAAATAAGATATAATTAACACCTTATGATATTAATTTAGGAGCTGATGCAATGTGGAAGATAAACTGATTTTTAAAAGCTATTCTAGGCTGCTATTAAGAGATTTAAAAGATGTAAAAGAGGCTCTTAAGGTAAAAGACTATGAGACAGCTGAGAAACTCGTAAATGAGCTTATAAACGATACTCAAAAAGACGTAGAGAGTGGCAATTAAACTAACAATTTGGATATAATGCTCACTTTAATTAACTTATTAGCCCGCTGTGGAGAACAGAAGTTACTCAATATCCCCTGGATAAAGTACAGTAATTGTCTCCACAGATGGTACCACCTCTATCTATAGAGCATTAATCCTCCTTGGTTTGGATATCAGAAAAACTTTTATATTGTTATTTAGCAAATGGAATATTGCTTAATATACGATAGACATTCATAGCGCTTTGATTGGTGCTAGCATAATATTTTTCCTCGTTTAAACTATAGAAGATGATTTCCCCTTCATTTTCCCATAGCTTTACATATAGTTGATCTCCATCCATAGCTTTGATTGTCATATCAAAAGAAGGTTCCTGGTAAGTAGGGATTGCTTCTAAAGGAGTTAACTGGCTTAGAAATGACTTTAATTCCTGATAGAATAATTCATCCTTAATTTGAGCTGCTGTTAAAGTAGAAGTAGAATACGCTTTGAATGAAGTGGATGAAACGGAATTTGCTACCCAGACTTCACTTACTTCAACTTCTATGCTTGTAGATGTTAGGTCCTTCTGGTCATTTCCAGTAGTAATTAGTAAGAAGGTAGCAATGATAGCGCTTAATATAGCGATGCCTCCAGCTAAAGGACGATGTATCTTTTGGGTATTTTTCTTTGCCTGTAGGACGTTTACTAGTGTTTTTTGTTTCTGCTCCACTGGACGTTGTACTTGTTTAAGTGTATCAAAATAGGAATCAAGCTCATCAAAACGACTCATTCCAGCTCTCCTCCTTTCTCTCTAACGCATCCTTTAGTTTTTTTAACCCTCTAGCTGTCATCGACTTCACTTTATCCTCTGACCAACTTAGAATTTGAGCTGTTTCTTTTACAGAGAGCTCATTAATTTTCCGTAAGATAAGTACTTCGCGATATTCTTTCTTGAGGGAAAGCAGATACATATACAACTGCTCCCTTTCCTCGGTATGTGTCACTACGTCTATTACTGATTGCTCTGATCCTTTTATTAGCTGGAGCAGTCTACTTGGATCAAAGAAGCTTACCAGTTTCTTTCGCTTCAAGTAATCCAATGTCGTGTTTCTAGCTATTTTGTAAACCCATGTTTGAATACTTGATTGAAATTGAAAAGTGTCTAAGTTTCTATGCACCTTAATAAAGGTTTCCTGTGTTAAGTCTTCGGCTGTATGTACATTGTGGACCATATAAAATATATATCTGAATACATGATCTGAATGCAGTCGATAAATTTCTGTAATATCAAGCTTTGAAGCGTCGTCCATCCTGCACCCCCTTATCTAAAAGACGATTGAGCAAGGAAAAGGTGCTATATTACGAATGGAATAATTTTTTTCAATGAAAATTACAACATTAGCTTTCATTTTTACAACATTAATGAATTTTTTTACAACATTACAGGCTATTTTTACAACATTATCTTCTGGAAGAGCTTGCTCGAAGGAAAATTACAACATAAGCCTTCATTTTCACAACATTGTAGGGCCTTTTTACAACATTACCTGCTATTTTTACAACATTATCTTCTGGAAGAGCTTGCTCGAAGGAAAATTACAACATAAGCCTTCATTTTTACAACATTAAGTGAATTTTTTACAACATTACCCGCTATTTTTACAACATTATCTCCTAGAAGAGCTTGCTCGAATAAAAATTATGACAGTTACTATCTTTTGTTGGTTCGCATCTATGACTGGGCGGATAATTTTTACCCTTTTCTTATTCAGAGAAGCTTATAGTAGGAATACATTCACTAAGGCATTTCCGCTTTCATTCTACTTGTTTAAATGTTTTGTCCATTCACACATGGGTATTAGTTTCTTGTAACCACATATCAGTGAAAGGAATGATCTACATGGATAAAAAGCCTGAAAACATTCCTGCTCAAATGCAGGAGAGACAACCAGGATTTGAAACGGAGATGGAGCCTAGACCAGACTTTGCTCAAAACTTTGCAGGAAAGCTTCGTTTACCTAATAAGGTAGCTCTAATCACTGGTGGTGATAGTGGAATCGGACGAGCAGTAGCTCTTGCATATGCCAAAGAAGGTGCCGATGTGGCTATTTCTTACTTAGATGAGCATGAGGATGCGGAGGAAACGAAGAAGCTTGTGGAAAACGAAGGCAAACGCTGTTTATTGATTCCAGGAGATATTGGAGAAGAGTCTTTCTGTAAGGAAATAATTGAGAAAGTAATTGCTGAATTTGGCAAGCTTGATATATTGGTCAATAATGCTGGCGAGCAGCATACACAGGATTCTATTAAGGATATTACAACGGAGCAGCTGGAGAGAACGTTCAAAACGAACTTTTTCAGTATGTTCCATCTAACCAAGGCTGCGCTCGACCACTTAAAGCCTGGTAGTGCGATTATTAACACTACCTCCATTACAGCTTTCCAAGGTGCACCGTCATTAATTGACTACTCATCCACAAAAGGTGCGATTCTTACCTTTACTCGATCTCTAGCAGGCTCACTTGCAGAGCAGAAAATTCGAGTGAATGCAGTGGCGCCAGGACCAATCTGGACTCCGCTTATTCCTGCTTCCTTTACCGCTGAAGAAGTAGAAGGTTTTGGGAAGGAAGGCGAATTTGCAACGCCACTGGGTAGACCAGGTCAGCCGAGTGACCTTGCTCCTGGATACGTATACCTTGCATCTGATGAGTCCTCTTTTGTCACAGGACAGGTGCTGCATATTAACGGTGGTACACCGTTTTAACACGGAAAAGACCCTCATTGTAGGGTCTTTTTTACGTGTAGAGTAACTTGTATTAGTTGAAAATCATCTGAAAGAACTATTTTTCCTTTATTTTAAATTAATAAAATATTAATAAAATGTCTAAATGGGTTGTACTATAAACTATGGATTACCATTGCCGAATTAATCAATATTCGGAAAACTATTATTAGGAGTGCAAGAAAGTGAATAAGATTTGGAACTATTTGATCATCTCTTTACTATCCGTTCTTCTTTTGGGTGGTTGTACCGACTCGGAGGAAACATCCCATATAGATGTAGAAACAGAAAATGAAACACAAGAAGTAACAACGGAAACACAAACACAAGAAGAAACAACAGAAGAAACAAATCAACCCAATGAAAAGGTAGAGACTAGCACGATCGTTGGGGAAGAACTAGTAGTAGAAGAAGCAAAACCTGAAGCAACTGACTCATTGTTCTCAGGATACAAACTTATTGAAGTGGATGGTGGCGATAAATCTGGATATCGTCAAGCGAACGTCGTAGTAGATATTGGTTTTGGAGACCGAGAATATTGGGCTTTTACAAATGAATATGGACAGCTCGTGCGTGTGGTTGCAGAGGAAATCATTCTACAAAATGACGATAACGAACCTGTAACATCTTCTGGCAGATACTATAGTGATGAAGCAAAAGTACCTGGTGTGGAAAGAGCAGATTTAGATGAAGGACATATCATTGCGGATTCTCTTGGAGGGGTTTCGAATGCTTATAACATTACCCCACAGGAAAGTACGCTTAACCGACATGGTGATCAAGCTTATATGGAGGATGCGATTCGAAAAGCTGGTGGTGCCACAAATTTTGAGGCAATCATCACTTATCCTAATACGAAAACGCAGATTCCTTCCAGTTATCAGTATACCTATACCATCAGAGGTAACAAAGTCGTTGATAAATTTAACAATGTAAACCCGGATAAAGTGAACGCTGACCTTGGTTTAACAGGTAGTAAGCCTTCCCCTTCCACTACCACTACGCCTAGCTCCAACAAGACAGGTGATATTTCTAGTGTAGATACAAATGGTAATGGCCAGGTGACAATAAAAGAAGCAAAAGCAGCAGGATATAGTATGCCGATAACGAGAGACCACTGGTTATACCCGTATATGGATGACCGAGACAATGATGGTTTGGTAGGCGAATAAGCTTAAAAATAGAATATACGCAAATAGACCAGCAAATTGTATGCTAATTTGTTGGTCTTTTTTATTGATATATGAACTTTAATTTTACTATAAAATGTATGGCAATTTACGTACTTACAGTATTTGTTTTCTACTTAGTTATCCAAAGAACTCATTCTTTATCATACTTCTATAACACCTTGCAAAACTTGATCACTTATTTCTCCCCCAGCTACCCAATCTTGAAAGTTAATATCTAAGACTTGATTACTTTTAGCAATAGTAGTAAGAATTCTTGAATCCTTATGTGTGTAAGAAAATGTATGAAGAGTTCCAAACATATTTCTATAGTCTGTAAAAAATAAAGGAGAATTTATACTTCTAAACTCCTCGAACATTTGTCGATGTGTATAATTTTTATCCTTAAGACCCAGTAGGTAATGATTCCGTTGGATTGAACCTTCAATTGATATTCTATTCTTATGTTTAAGCAAATCATCTTGAAAATGATTAACACAAGCCATAAATGATTGACCGTTTCTAACCATAACCTTTTCTGGAGTAGCTTGAACCTCAGCAATATTCCCGTGTTTATCTCCGAGAGAGATATTATAACAAGCGGAATGAGGTATTTCTTTCAGCATATAAATTGCATCATCAATGGAAGAACACTTATCCAGAACCATTCTTATAGCTGTCCATGGAGAAATCCCTTTTGTATACCCATCATTACTTACAAAGTGGAGTCCTACCACTAACCCTTCTTGATTAACACCATCGTGCCTTCCTAAGATTTGAAGATTATATCCTGCTGAGGCAAAAGCTGTTTCAGATTGAACTAGACTAAAAACACCATCATATAAAGCAGGTGAGAAATCGTAATTTCTAACGTAATAATCTTTCGTGATTAATGCCGAGCAGCCCATAGCCTCCGTCTTTGGCACATCATAGCCACTAAATAAAGAAGCTGCTCTGCTAAGTGGAATTTCCAATCCTTGAGATAAACCATCAAGCTCTTCAAGTAGATGAGGTGCAAAGGAAGAAAAAATGGCTTTCATATTTTTATAGTCAATTTCTGATTTTGTTATCAACTCTAAGGTTTTTACAATAGGTTTATTTTTAATATAGTTTCCCATCTTTAACCCAATATCAAAAGAGTGATCCCTTAATTGAATGACACTTACTGAAAAAGTCGACATATCTTTGCCCCCAGTTTTATCTACTCTTTACGTAAAAACAATTACATTATGTAACTCGTCACAATGTTCTTGCCAATTACTTCAACAAAAAGGGTTGTAAATCCTTCAAAGCAACAAATGCTCTAAAAATAAAAGAGGCAAATAGCCAACATAGCAATTTGGTCCACAAACCCAATAGCATTTCGTTTTTAAGAGTCAATTAACCGTTTACATAATCGTCCCAATTGTAATTCTCAATCTTATAGAAGTCACCTTCATCATCTCTCTCATATGCACATAATGGCTGTTCTTGGATAAATTCCAAAACGGAATCGTCCATGTTTAATATTACTCCAACAGATACAACTTGAAAGTTTTCAGATTCACTGAGAAAATCATCATCTTCATACCCACTCAATATAGACCATCCTGAATCGCCTTCGCCCTGTGGATAATCCCTTAGCATAAAGTTGAATTCTCTCTTTTCAAGTACATCTTGGCTAACTGTAACTAAGGTATTAAAATAAAAATCCCATTCAGCTGAATTCGGGTCGTGATATTCTGTATCACAAATGTTTTCCAAACCGAATGTAATCTCATCCCCTACCTTTAACGGCAAACGATAAGGTTCATTGTCCAGTTTCCCTATATAGCTCTTTCCTTTTATGTATGTGATTTTAACCCACATTCTTTCTCCTCTAAATCCATCATCTTCTGTATCTTCAGTTACGAAGATTAACTTTACCAAATCGCCAACTTTTAATTGATTCAACGCTTCTGAACTGGGAACATAAAACGTATATGGCGATTCTTTATTTAAGTCGTAAACATTATCTATATACCAAGACATACTTTTTCTCTCCTTGACGTTGTAAAATTAAGGTTATGTATTGTTTTTTCAAAAGTAATAGTTATAGAGGTTAAAAGAATTTCTTCACAGTCTTGTAACCTCGTACTCAATGGAGAGTGTATGTTTGTCACCCTATTTTTACTATTTTAGCACCTATTTCGAAGTATGTCTGCTGAACAGCAGCCTTCTGTTCATTAAGATATGATTAACAACATTAATACATCTACCAAAGGGTTAAAAATACTTAGTTATCAATAAATGAAAGAAATCCAATTCGGTTGTGAATTGGATTTCCATGTATGCTGCTATTTTCTTGTTTGTACTCTTCCACAGAACCCCACTAATTAGAGGGCCTTTTCTTATTGTTTATAGCAAGTGAAATGGCCGTAAAGCCAATAACCAATGATAACGGTAGGGCATGTGATATATGTGCCTCTGCTATGTAGCTCTTTGAGTAGACAACAATTAAAGATAAGCCAGAGATGATAAAGGTAGCGATAAGCAGAAAATCCACTAAAAGATTCCTATTTATTTTCAACTCTTCTTCCACTTCCCTTTTTAAAGCATTTACTTTCAACAAGGAGGAGACTTAAGTTTCATTCCTTATCAACAAAATCGAACCTTTGGAAAATAATTGGATAGTCTCCTATAGCAGAGGTTTTCATTACCTTATCCGTTATTTCCTCTAAATCCTTTTTTACTGAATAAAAATACTCTTCGTCGCCTACAAATTGTATGACCAATTCCTTGTTAGTGGTTACTTTCACATCGATTCCAATATAAATATTGTGCAGCTCTTCCTTTAAAAGAGAGATAGCCTCTGCTTCTTTCGAAACTACCGGTGTATTTTCCAAATCCATCTGGGGAGCTTTCCCATACATATACAAACAGAATAAGGTGAGAAACAGAAGGCTCCCAATTTTCGCATTGCTTGTTATCCTAGTTCCTCCTCCAAGCTATTACACTTGTCGCTGAAAATAAACCTCCTCATAAGGCTGCACAATGACAAAGCCTTCCCCTTCAAAACGCATTTGAATAGACTCCCCACTTCCTCTACCCACAAAGGTTTTGAAGCTGACATCCGTTTGGAAATCCGGCTGTAGGCTTCCTGACCATGCAATCGTTGCGTTTGGATCGGTGATTACCGGCTTGCCAGGTGTCACACGTAAAGTAAGCGGCTCATAGTGCGAGGTGATTGCTATCAAGCCCGTTCCCTCACATCTCACATTAAACAATCCCCCAGCCATCATGCCTGCTACCCTTCTCATCAGCTTGATGTTATGGTTTATAGAAGGCTCGAATGCCAACAGGTCGTTACCATTTACAAAAATAGCTTCATCTTGTAAATGAAGAATGATTATTTTCTTTCCACTATCTGCAAGGTATAGCTTGCCGTTGCCAGTGGCTTTCATGAGGGAAGCGCCTTCTCCAGTTAAAGCCTTTTTAAACATAGCGCCTACACCTTGTTCTAAGATACCTTCTCTCACAAACTTGATTCCACCCTGATAAGCCACCATCGAACCAGCTTTTGCCCAAACCTGTCCTTCTAGGTTTACTTCTAGCATACGGTCTGTCTCCAGCTCAAAAAAGCCTTGTCCTTTGTCTACTTGCTCCGTCTTACGTAAAAATTCAGATACCGAATATCTATTCATTTTAAACACCCCTTCCTTACTAACATATACGATTTGGTTGTACTCTATGTTTCAGAATTACGAAAATTTCTCTCCATCTAAGCAATCCTCGTTTATTTGTATCGCTCAGATAAAGGAATAACATCATAATTCTTTAATTGGTCGATGGGAACTTCCTTTCCATCTAATGAATGATATTCCATCTGCCCCTCTTGATGACAGTAATAAACATATTTAATATTAGGTTCATTTTTAAAAATAACTGATTCCCAATAATTCGGAAGTCCTGCTAAGTGATACTTACTTTCAATCAAGCTAATATCAGATTCCCGGTAGCCCTTTTCTTCCAGACGAGTCCATACCTTCTCTAAACACTTCTGCTTCTTTTCTTGAACGTATAAAAAGGGTGTAAAGGTTAACAAGATAAACGCTAAGATAGATGCTCCTTGTAGATGCTTTTTAGTAATCATATTCACTCTCCGTTAGGATTTATTGGAGTATCGCACCGTGGGTAGGAATTTATTTTTCATCAACTCTTTCGAACTCTCTTTTATTATTTATAGCTCTTCAAGAGGCACCTTATGACTCGGAGATGGATATGCTTGATCCATCCTCTCTATGTCTTCTTGGGAAAGTGAGATCCTTAGAGCCTCAGCATTGGCCACTACATGCTCTGCATTACTGGATTGAGGGATTGCAATTACTTTTCCACTACGTATCGTCCATGCAAGCAATAGCTGAAAGATCCTGCATTGGTGATGATTCGCTATGTCCTGTAAGACTTTATTATGTCGGAAGCCTGCATGAAGTGTATCTCCCTGTCCTAGTGGTGTGTATGCCATCATCGGCATTTGCTTCTCGTTCATCCATGGCTGAAGGTCATATTCCGTTCCACGGCTGCCCAAATTATAAAGCACCTGGTTCGTAGCACAGTTGTCTGTAAAAGCCGTCAATTCTTCCATATCAGAAACATCAAAATTCGAAACACCCCATGCTTTGATCTTCCCTTCCTCCTTTAGCTGCTCGAAGGCATCTACCGTCTCCTTAAGCGGTATCTCTCCTCGCCAGTGGAGTAGGTACATATCGACATAATCGGTTTGAAGTCTCTTCAGACTGTTTTCTAGACTAGTGCGAACATTTTGACGCCCTGCATTCCACGGATACACCTTGGTGACAATTGCCAACTCCTCTCGTGTATAAGATTTTATCGCTTCTCCTACAAGAAGCTCCGCAAGCCCCTCGCCATACATCTCAGCTGTATCAATAAGTGTTAACCCATGCTCGATGCCAGAGCGAAGAGCTTTTATTTCTTCTGCTCTCTTACTGCTGTTATCTCCCATATGCCAGGTTCCCATTCCGATAGCCGGTACCTTTTGTAGACCGAAAGGGATGAATGTCATTGTATAACCTCCTTCAAACTAGTAAATCGTCTTGCTCCTTCTTTCCATTAGTACAGTATCCTGCCACTTTCCGTCTCGCTTTCCAATTTTCTCTCTTACTCCTACAACACGGAAACCAACTTTCTTATGTAAAGAAATACTTGCCTCATTTTGGGTGGAGATAGAGGATTGTAATGTCCAATACCCCGCTTTCTCACTTTCCATGATTAAATTTTTCATGAGAATTGTAGCAACACCTTTACCCTTAGCTTCCCCACTCACATAAACGCTTACCTCTCCTACTCCTTTATAAACCTGCCTACTAGACACTGGAGAGATCGTAACCCAACCGATAACCATCTCCTGCTCCTCCGCCACAAAACGCAATGTAGGATGGTGCCCATTATCCCAGACTTCGATGGATGGTACTTCTGTTTCAAAAGTAGCTACCCCGGTCTGAAGGCCTTCCTTATATATTCGTAAGACGCTTTGTAAATCTTTCTCCTCCATTTGACGAATAATCATTCTACCAGTCCCCTATATATCTTCGGAATATTTTTAATTTATTTCTTTATTATACAAAAATATCGTAACGGAAAAAGGACTTTATTCGTCTAGTTCTATACCGAGAGTAATTTTTCCAGACAAACTAGTGAATTGGAGGAGAAACCATGAAGCAATCTTATCTGTTATTACCGTTCTTATTTCTTCTTGTGGCATGTGAGGAGTCTACACACAAAGAGGAAGCCAGTACGTCAGAGGTTTGGGTGGAGAATAAAGAAAGTAAAGCAGTTGCCGAAATAAAGAGCTCTAACGAGAAGACATTGGTACAAGATTCCCCTGAATACCTCGCTAAAAACATAGAGAGTTTATCGCTTGAGGATGCCGATACGGCATATGCATTATGTATGGCTGCACTGACTGACTATTACAAAGCTATCTGGAATGGCATAGAGAGCGATTTATCGTCTTACATTCAAAACGAAAATCTTAAAAGGTATACGGAGAAGAAGATTCAGTATCAAATGGAACTGTTTCAAGATTCTACAGATGATCCAGTGGAAAGCGTTGTCGAAAATCGGGAAGTGAAATGGGAAGTGGAATTTATCGAAGATGCAGATGGTGGCTTCCTCTATTTACATCTGCCTGTGGAAGTAAAAAAACAGCTCGGCAGTAGAGGCGAAGCAACTGAATTTCTTGTTCGCAACGTAAACGGGAAACTAGTCATTGCGGATTGGTATACTGGCGGAAAGGACAGCTATGACTTCCTAGTCCGCGGAGAAAATATAACTGTTAACAATCCTGACATTTGGAATAATGGTGAGTGGATACAGCAGCTAGAGAAAAGACAAAGCGAATTCTCAGGTTCCACTAGGTAAATAAAAGCAGAAAAAGACCAAGAAAACTTGGTCTTTACATATAGCTTGGAGGTAACATACCACCGTCGTCCTTCAACACACTTGGAGGAGTGTTAAAAATTTCAGGGGGAGCTGGCTTTAGCTTTGGTTTACCAGCAAAAGGTAGTGGATATTCAACATAATTGAAAACTCCCTCACCGTCCATGCTTGGTCCGGATGCCCATCTTCCCTCTGCGCTTTCATTCCCTTGAGAATAGTTGAACAGTGTATAGGCAACCTCTCTCTTTTCCAAGCTTTTCGGGAAAGTACTTGGTACGACAACATTCTCCTTAGCCTCTAGCTCTTTGATGGCTGCAATCCATTGGTTCTGGTGCATCGTATCTCGTGCAATCAGCCAGGACAGCATATCTTTTACGCCACGGTCATCTGTCATTTCATATAAGCGGCAAACCTGTAATCTCCCTTGTGATTCAGCGTTTAAGTTTGCACGGAAATCAGCTAGAAGGTTCCCACTTGCCACGATATAGCCTGCATTCCATCTATTCCCTACACTATCTGCAGGCATGGCACCAAGTCCAGACACAATCGCGTGCTGTGGGTTCATCCCTCCTAATATTGCTGCCATTACAGGATCCTTTGCAGCCTTTTCAACAGCTTCCACTGGAGCCCCATCAAGCAGTCTTGCAATCATCGTACACAACATCTCAATATGCGCCAGCTCTTCAGTACCTGTGTCCATTAGCAAGTCCTTATATTTCCCGTCTCCTCTTACATTCCAACCTTGAAACAAATATTGTAAGGCCACTGAAATTTCTCCGAACTGTCCGCCAAGTACCTCCTGTAGCTTGTTCGCAAAAAATGGATCTGGCCGTTCTGGCTTTGCATGATATTGCAGTTCCTTTACGTGATAAAACATGTATACCCTCCAATTCCTCTTTTCTTACCATCCTAGACTATGATAGGCCTTTATCTTCCGTTACCATCTGTTCAAATTTTATCTAAGTATTCTTCTATGTTACCCTTATAAAAAATATCTGCTAGGTCATACTGAAAATAGGAATTCGAAGGAGGAAAATCAAGATGAGTCTTAGTAAATCTACTGTTTCCGTTATCCCACTAGGTGGGGTCAACGAAATAGGTAAAAATATGTATGTCATTCAATCGGATGATGATATCGTCATTGTCGATTGCGGTGCCATGTTTCCAGATGAGTCACTACCGGGAATCGATTTAATTATCCCAGATATCACTTTTTTGAAGGAAAATAAAGATAAGATTCGTGCCATGATTATCACCCATGGGCATGAGGACCATATTGGTGCGATTCCTTATTTTCTAAGACAGTTAAATGTTCCTGTCTATGCTACAAACCTTACCCTAGGCTTGATAGAAATTAAGCTTAAGGAGCACGGCTTATTACGGGACACCAAGCTTTTAATGATCGATGAGGACTCTGTATTGCGCTTAGGAACTATCCGAACTACTTTCTTTAAGGTGAACCATAGTATACCCGATTGCTTAGGTGTTGCATTCCACACGGTGCATGGAACAATTGTCCATACGGGAGATTTTAAATTCGATTGGACACCAGTTGATATGGAATATCCAAACATTCATAAAATGGCTCAATTAGGAGACAGCGGCGTACTACTTTTACTTTCTGAGAGTACCAATGCTGAGCGACCTGGGTCTACCCCTTCAGAAGCGAAAATTACAGACCATCTGGAAGAGGCATTCCGAAAAGCCACTGGCAAGATATTTGTCACAACGTTTGCCTCAAACGTGGACAGGGTACAACAGGTTATAAACGCTTCTATTAAAACAAATAGAAAGGTTGCTTTACTAGGTCGTAGTATGGTGAATGTGGTAACCGTCGCTACAGATAGAGGCTATCTAAAAATGCCAGAGGGTATGCTTATCGAGAGGCATGAAGTGCAAAACCTTCCTCCTGAGGAGGTCACTATTTTATGTACGGGTGGACAAGGAGAGCCAATGGCAGCATTATCAAGACTGGCGACCTCCAGCTTCCGTGATATAGAGGTCCACCAGGGTGATACCGTTATTTTTGCAGCCGGTCCTATTCCAGGAAACGAAAAAAGCATCTCACGTATCGTAGACAATCTGTTTAAACTAGGTGCGAATGTGATCTACGGTTCCGGTAGTATTACGGGTATGCATGTATCCGGACATGGTTATCAAGAGGATTTAAAGCTGATGCTTGCACTTATGAAGCCCAAGTATTTTATTCCAATCCATGGAGAATACCGTATGCTCCACATTCATAGAGAGATGGCACAGGCGCTTGGTGTAAAGAAGCAAAACATCTTTCTCCTGAAAAATGGAGACGCAGTAGATATCCTGGGTGAAAATGAAGTATTGCAGACTCGTTCTGTCGATGCCGGAGATGTGTATGTGGATGGGCTTGGTATTGGGGATGTTGGTGAAATCATCTTACGAGACCGTAAGCAGCTCGCTTCAGACGGGATGATTGTCATTATTATGACCATCAGCAAAGCAAATGGCCAGCTTGTGAATTCTCCAGACACCATTTCCCGGGGGCTGACATATGGCGCAGACTCGGAGGAATTGATACAAGCGGTAAATAAAGAAGTTACTGGCGCTGTGAATAAAGCGAGTCAAAATAATCTCAATCAGCGAGTGCTCAAACAAAATGTGAAAAAATCTGTAGAAAAGCTGTTATACTCAAGAACCAAACGAAAACCAATGATATTGCCAATTATCATTGAGATATAGTAAAGGGATGAGTCAAAATGGAAGGTAATTATGAAGAAGAATTAGTGAAAGCAGGCTTTAAAAAATACGTTGGAGACGAAGTAGATATTTATTTCCATCCTACCAAATGTACCCATGCTGCTAATTGTATCAAATATTTACCCTCCACATTTAACGTGAACAGAAAGCCATGGATTCTACCAAACGGATCACGACGAGAGGACAACAAACGAGTAGTGAAAACATGTCCATCCGGGGCCTTGAAGTTTATAGAAAAATGGCCAGAATAAGAACAAGGCAAAGTCGTAAATCGGCTTTGCTTTTTTGTATGGCTATATCTTCGTTATCAGATACTTCCCTCCTCTTTTCTGTGTGACTTTTGAGAAAAATCTATATCTTCCAAGCACATAAATCAGTACAATAAAAAGGAACATATACTCAAAAAAGGAAGAGATAACATGCTAAATAATGCGGAATTAGAAGCAATACATACACTACAATTGCTTTGCGAAGAAACAGATGCAATCCAATTGAAGTTAAATTGGGATTCTTTACGAAACAGAGAGGAAAAGTTAGATTTTTTTCATTATGAAGATGACGTTCTTGTGGGGTTCCTAGGTCTATATCCATACGCATCAACTGTAGAGGTATGTGGGATGGTGAGTCCTACCCATCGGAGAAAGAAAGTGTTCTCTCGTTTGTTTGAGGAGGCAATGGAGCTAATCAAAGAAAAAAACTATGAAAAGATACTTTTAAATACCCCAGCCGGCTCCATAGCGGGCAAAGGTTTTCTCTCCAACATAGGAGCAGTTTATGCCTTTTCTGAATCTCAGATGAAATGGCAGCCTAAGGAGCTTTCCGTTGATAGTAATTTTCAGCTGAGACCGACCACTAATGATGACTATGAAATCCGGGTTCGCTTATTTGTAGAAGGCTTTGGGTTACCTGAAGAGGATGTCAGGGAGCTAAAAAAAGATGTGAAAAATATAGAAAACGTTGATCAGTTCATGATTGTAACGGAAGATGGTCCCATAGGCTATTTACGTGTAAAGCGAGAAAACCAAGAGGCTTGGATCTCAGGTTTTTCTATCCTGCCGGAGCACCGAGGAAAAGGAATTGGCGGAAGCGTTTTACGACACGTTGTAAAAGAAAATGCAGAGAAAGGATACTCTGTTCATCTAGAGGTAGAAACGAAAAATGAGCATGCATTAAAGCTCTATGAGTCTACTGGATTCTATGTTGTCCACGCACAGGATTATTATAGCTATAAGGTAGGATGACCTCCCCCTCCCATATACATTGAATAATCCTTAAGGAGGCTTTTCATTGAGTAAACAAGCATTTGTTATCACTTCTTATGAGCCGCAATATGCGGAGCAAACAGTGTCCATGTGGAGAGACAGCAAGGAAAAGGCGATTGGTCAAAAAGAAAAGCATAGCTTGGATAGCCATATCTATTTTTTAGATCATATATTACCAAAACAATTTGAGATCTACCTTGCGTTCATAGAGGATAAAGTAGTTGGAATGATTGCTTTTAATTCGAAAGAAATAAACCAGCTATACATCCACGTGGAATATCAGGGTTATGGCATTGGTCGTGCCTTGCTTCAGAAAGCAAAGGAACGATCAAGTGGTAGGCTGACACTACGTACATTTGAGATTAATACGAACGCTCAACGATTTTATGAGAAGAATGGATTTACTGTGGTTGGTAAGGGATATGCAAATGAAGAGAACTTAACCGACCTGGAGTATGAATGGCTGCGTGAATAGTTTTTTGTACCATTTATTATTTTGAAGGGTGATTTAAATATGAAGCGAAATCTATTGTTGTTAGGAATTGTTCTTTTAATAAGTCTAACAGCCTGTTCATCTAACGAACAAACTGTTTTGGAAGACGAGGCTATCTTTTATGGTGAAGGAGAATTTTGGAATGTAAGTTATATTTACGATCCTGAATTGTATGAGGAGAAAAAAGTTAATTGGGTTGAAATGGAATCTAAAGATGTCCAATTATCGCCCAAAGATCTAAGTAATATAGACATTGAATTTCAAGGTAGAGATGGAGTCCTCCTTGGTAATGCAGCTGATATGATTACCAAACTCGACGATAATGTCCTTTCCTTTTTAATCGGTACTGCTAATTTGGAAACTTATAAAGAGGATACATATACAATCACGATAACATTCAATGAAAAGCAGGATGTCATTAAATTAAAGTTTTTGGATTAGCGTTTATTGGAGAGAAAAGATATAAAAAATGAGCTAGGAACAGTTCCCCGCTCATTTTTGGACATATTGTACAGCGACCTTGAAGAATGATTCGTTTGATTACTTGTATGCCCATCCATTCAATTTTGGTGTCCCTTGCGTTCCAACTTCATATCCCTCTCGATTTTTTTAGTTTACTTTTAATCCATTTCGATTGTGCTCGTGCCGATTTTACAAGGCTTGGTTTATTTTCTTCCTTCCTTCCAGCTACTGGAGACACACCCTTTTCTTATATTTTGAGAAACAGACAAATTGTAAAATATACAAAGTTAGGAAAGAAGAAATCTTTTAATATACATGAGGTGATAAAAATGAAACAATTCACTAATATCTTTGTTGCTTTGATTCTGGGAGTATCCATCATTGTCTCTAGTTTTATTATTCGTGATACTTTTTCACATAAAGGAAGCGAAGAAATTCACTCGCAACCAACCTCTCATACAATATCTGATGTTATGACCCTAGCTCAACTGTCCGAATATCTACAGATAAGCGAAAAATCAATACAGAATATTATAAATGAGGATTCATTAACGAAAGCAAGCATGAGCTCTTATGATACGTATCGATTTATCCCCTACATCAGACTAGATAATCAAACACTCTTTTTAAAAGCTGAGATTGATGAATGGTTAAAGTATGAAAGTATCCACAACTAATTGTTATAACTTGATCTGAATAAAAACAAACGAGGAGACAATAAAGCTCATGCAAATTATGTCTCCTTTCCTATTCTGATAGATATGTATCATAGGTAGTTGCTATAAAAACTAAAATAATATTTTTTCTGTTCTTAATCTTTTTATAAATTTGTCTAAAGCTTCACTTTCATTATTAAATTTCTTAATAGAACCAGAAACCACACTAGCTCTTTCATCAGTTACATAAACAATCCATTCATTACCATCAGCTTTGATTCCTACTTCATTTTCTCTTAATGGATGTTCATCAAACCAATTGAAACGTGTTAGCATCTCGTTCTTAATTATTTCCTTTGCTTCAGCAAGTGTCATTTGTTTATTCACCTTTAATGTTTATTTAATCTTTTAAGCGTTCCAAAAAGCATATTTCTAAGCATACAAAGAGTAGCTATTATTTTAGCTCCCCTTTTTTACTATCATATAGATGCCTCCAAAAGTAATAATAACAATAAAGTATCGTCGGCAAGAGTGCAATACTAACAGAAGTCATTGCTAGTTCAATATAAAAGAAATTGATGGAAAATGACGGCTTATTCGCTTCAATAATATCCAGAATTGGATTAATCCCAAACGCAGCTAAAATTAAGATAAAAGCTAGTTCCATACCTGTATCTCGTACCACTTTTAACGCTTTTGGTAATTGAATTTCTTTTCCTTTGTATATAAATATAAATTCTAGAACAAAGAAATTATATAATTTTTTTTGAATTAGAAAACCCAATACGCCAATTAAAATGAACATAAATAAATGAATAATGGCCGTTTTAGTAAAGACATCTAACAGCAAATAAAAAGCTACAATTGTACTAAGTGATAAGAAAACAAAAAGTATATGTCGCAACGAGAATGCCTCCTAAAAAGCCTCTAATATATAGGTTTCCGTGTTCTCTTCCCCAAACTGATTGTCTTTCTTCTATATAAAAGGTGACTAATCCTTTTAAAGACAAGTCACCCATACTTACTTTCAGTAACAGAACATAACTATAGTACTTTCTTAAACTATTTCATCCATTCGTCAGCCAGCATGCCATATACGACATGATCCACGTAGTGATCATATAGCCATTCGGATTGTCTGATACGGCCTTCCTCTGTGAAGCCTAGTCTTTCAGGGATGGCACGACTTTTCTTATTCTCTACAGCCGCTCTAATTTCGACCCTGTTTAGTTTAAGCTCTTTTAAGGCGTAATCCACGAACGCTTTTACTGCCTTTGTCATTAGACCTAACCCTACAAAGTCATTTCCTAGCCAGTAGCCAATACTAGTGGATTTGTTGCTCCAGTTGATTGCATGGAAGCCGATTACTCCGGCAATTTTCCCATCATACCAAATCGCACACTGAATGCCATTGTTATTGGCAAACTGCTGCATGGTTGATTTAATAAAGTTTTCTGTGTCCTCAACCGTCTTTGTATAGTCTATAAACGGTAGCCATTCACGAAGAGTTTCCTTCGAATTAATCGTTAGCTGATAAAGTTCTTCGGCATCTCTCGGATCTAACAGCTTTAAATAGGTCTTGTCATCTAATGGATATGTAAACATACTATTTCCCCCTTTTGAATAGTGTATCGGGGCATTCGTCAGAAAACAAGCACAATTTAAGTTTACATAATATTATTATGTGTAATCAATTTATTGAATGGATTATTATCAATGACTTGTTGGATCTCTTTATTCTCTACATGGGTGTAAATCTGGGTGGTAGATACACTTGTATGGCCAAGGATATGCTGAAGACTACGGATATCCGCTCCACTACGGTACATAAGCGTTGCGCTAGTGTGTCTTAGCTTATGGGGAGTAATTTTCTGCTTCCCTAAACCAGATTCTTCATTTATTTTCTTAATAATTCTTGCCACAGCTTGTCGGGTTAGCCTTGTTCCCTTTTGTGATAAGAAGAGTGCTTTCTGCTCTCCCTTACCAGGTTTTCTTTCCTTCTCTATGTACGCCTGTAGGGCTTCCTTACATGCTTGGTTCAGGAATACGGTACGATCCTTGTCTCCTTTACCTGTGACATGGAGAACGTTTTCTTGAATTGAATCCATGTTTAGGCTACATAGTTCGGTTACTCGTAATCCAAGATTTAGAAACAGCATGACCATGCAATAATTACGATAATAATGACAGTTTTTCTTTATTCCCGTGAGGAAAACTTCTGCTTCCTTCAAGTCCATATAGACAGGCTTTCTCTTTCCGATTTTTGGTGACTCTAACTCTTCTGCAGGATTGTAATCCAGTAGCCTTCTCTTTCCTTTTAAATATTTAAAGAAAGACTTTAATGTCGCTGCTTTTCTTGCTCTGGATGCCGCGCTATTTTTCCTTTGTACCTCACAGAACTCTAAAAACAGATAAATATCCTCTAGTGATACCTTTCTTATCCATTCAATATCTATCTCACTTATATCCATCTGATTAGAAAATTCTATATCATCTTCTATTCCCTTTAGAAAACGGAAAAATAAAAGCAAATCGTATTCATATTCTTTACGTGTACGCATGGATTTCCCTTTAATCGTCGTTAAATAGATCAAGAAATCCTTTAAAATCCGCGGTGTCTTAGATGTCATTTTCACCCTCCTATGAGGTAATTTTCATACTATCTATTATAGTTCCCAAATATGTATTTGGGAACGTTTTTTATTTGTATAAAAAAAATCCCCTGATTAAGAGGATAATTAAGTGGACATATATGCTTTGATAGTAGCAAAATCTTTATCGATTCCATCCCTTACCTGATAAACGGTAGAAAAAACATTCTTTAGTTGATCCGTTTCTTCGTCCGTTAAAGACTTCCCTTCCCCTACCTTATATACAATAGAATTAATCCAGCCTATCCGTTGCCTAAAGTACGGTATCTTTTGCATATATCGATCTGCTATCTCAGGGTTAAAGAGCCTTCCCATATTGACAATTCCATTGTTCACATGATCCTCTGCATATAAAGTAGAGGCGACCAAAGGGATATAGTCCCTAGTTGTCTTAGCGTCAGTAATTTGTTTTTTATAATCATCTGTTAAACCACGTATTTTGTCCGTTAATCCGATAAGGTAATCTTTATATTCCTCGGACAACGATTTATTTACTTGAAAATAAGTACCTATCTCTCCTAGCTCCTTTAGCAGAAGCTTTAAGGATTCCAGTTTTTCATCCTTTATTTCTCCGTTCCCAAGCATGGTGTTAACTTTTTCGCTTACATATAATCTTTGTAAGTAGCTATAAAGTAAAACATAACCGTTGTATTGCAGCTGTACACTCAAACTATCACCCCTTAGTACAATGTACATAACTGTTCCCCATAATATGCTTCTTCAAACAGAATTCGTCCTAGAGGAATTTACTCATTATCATGAAGAAATTGTTGAAACCATTTCGTACATTGATTAGCTTGATGCCAATCGGATTTATCATCTAACCCCCAGCAAGCATACAGGGTACTCATTACAAAGCCGGTAAGTAGCAGTCTTTCTCTATCAAGGTTCAGCTCTTCTACTAGGATATCTATCCTTGTCTGCAGCACTTCTCTAGGAGAGGTCTGATGTTGCAGCTCATTAACCAGAAAGGATATCAAATCAAAATAGCTGTCACCGATAACGCCCTTTGGATCAATGACTGTCCAACCATACTTATCAGAATAAAGGATGTTTTGGTGATGTAGGTCTCCGTGCAGAAGGTGTAAATCACCTGTGTGATAAAGGATGTCATGAGCTAGCATTTTTGCCTGCTCTACCTGCTCATTTGGAAGCGGTCCGTTATTCTCAGGATATGTTAGTAAGTAACGGTCTAATGCATGAAACCAATCCTGGATAAGCGGAAAATCCTGATTGGATTGCATTGGCCTTCTTATTTTTTTCCATACCTTTGCAAACTCTTTTACAGCCACCTCCTCCTCTAAATCGAGAAGCATGTTCCCTGGTTCTATCCTCTCCAGTAGAAACGCACCATTCAATGCATCTTCCTTTATTACCTGGACACAGCTGGTCCCATCATAAAATTGTAACGTCCTGCATTCATTCGCAAAATCAAAGTTAGGCACCCCAAGCTTCAGAATGAGTGGCCTGTTTCCCTGGTCCCTAACACGTAATACATAATTATAGGAGAGGTTTTCTACCGGCCCTTCGGATACCAGCTTCCATTTATGTATATAGTAGTTCACCGTCTCATTTAGTCCTTCTAACCATTTGGCACCTTCGTCCCCAAATGCACCTATGATTTTCTCCTCAAAGTCCTTTTTCGTTCCCAACAAACCTCCCCCCCTTCGATTTGCTTAAAGTATTCTTAATAGTATAATAATAACAAAAGGGGTGAGTAGTGATGAAGAAGAATTTTGTGATTTTGTTTCTGTTCTTATTTGTTGCATCAATCATGGGAGGAATGTCCCTCCAAAATGTGTTTTCGATTTCTACTGTTGTCGGCTATGGGGCTGGTATAGTTTTTTTGTCAATCGCTATAACCTTAGCGATAAGGAATACAAGTTATTCGAAAGCTTAGGGTAACAATGTACACGGTAAGCAAAAACGCTCAATAGTTTAAATTGAGCGTTTTCTGTTTAATTTGCTATTCTTCTCATCTTCAACTAAAGCCTATATTAGTTGAAGATGATCTTTATTCTAACCAGTGTAGGTTCTTATTGCTTAATTATTTGTTCATTGATAAGACGTTCTTTATCATCCAAATTAAAAAGACCTGGGTCCCAGCTTGGAAGAACTCCATAACTTCCAATAATTTTACCTTCTAATTCTAATATGAATGCTTTCAAATGTTTTCCTTCGATATCCTTTTCTTTTAACTCGTATGAATACTCTGTAACTTCCTCACCTAAATACTCGCTCAAAAATGTTATCCCACTCGCTTCATAATTACTAAGCACTTCATCAGGCATATCTAATATATAAGTTTCAACTTCGGTTGACTCTTTAATATTCCATTCTTTGTTTGATAAATATACTTCGTGCTGTTCATTATGAGCTTCTTGACTACAAGCGGCAGTAAATAATACGACAATAAATAGTAAAAACAATCTCACTTTCATAACAATACCTCATCGCTTATAAGTGTGATTTACTGGACACCGATTTTAAAGCTAAATAAAGTTATTCATCACGTTTTCTAACGGAAGATTCAGTTAGAAAACAAAGCTCTCATTTCTTCCGGGACAAGTTTAACGTTTACGATTTTGTCTTCTGATTGATCTTCTAGAAGAGGTGCAAATTCAACCAGCAACATTTCTCCGTTGTCCATGGTGATTAGTTCGAAGTCTTTAAAATTTGCTCCAGCTGTCGAGATTTCTTTGAATTGATCAAACTCATCTTTTGAAATTGTATCCTCTGTACCATCATAGAATAGCTTCTGAAATGCCTCGTAATTTCGACTATCAATTTGATACTTCATAAAGAAAGCAGTTGCAAGGGCTTCTTATTATATTTTAAACCCAAGATAAAGCACATATGATTCTAATCATCAGATAGAATCATATGTGCTTTTCATTCGCTTTCTCTCTGTCTCTTCATTATTTAACCGTAATACTTCCATTATCGGTTTCGATTGTTACCTTACTCTTCCCTTTTCCAAAAACAGTGTGCTTATTGGAATGTCCATACACTCTTATTTTTCCATTGTCCGTATCTGCTTCAATTGTTGCGTTTGTAGGCTCTTCTTCGGTTTCAATCAATATTCTTCCATTATCGGTTTTTAGATTGATATCATGATTGAGGATTTTTGTATGGAGCTCGATACGACCATTATTCGTCATAGCCTCAATGTCTCCATCAACATGTTCCAAATGAATACGGCCATTATGTGTATTTGCATAAACTTTACTTTCTACTTCTTTGAAATAAATCCGCCCATTGTTTGTTTGAAAATGAATTTCCTCCGCCTCTATGTCTTCTACACTCAATGCTCCATTTTCACTTTCCGCCAGTATTTTTTTATAAGTCTTCTCAGGTACATATACATCTAGCTTATTGCTAAAAGGAGTAAAATTAATTCCGATATTGAACCATTTTCTATCCGTCAGCTCCACTTGAAGTGTATCTTTCCGAACATCAGCGGTGAACTTATACCTTGATTTACTCCTCATTTTCCCTTCAAATTTTACAGTTGTAGTAGAATCTGAGGTTGGGTATATATTGACCGATGCATTCTCCACCAATATTTCGATATTCTCAAAATTGTCCGTTAGGGTTATTTCATCTTCAGCATCCACCACACTATCTCTTATGCTAAAAAATATATTTAGCCCTGCGCCAAGTACCAAAATTCCTACTGCCAGGATGATGACCTTTCTCATATTCATCCTCATCCTCCCCTTTCTATTCTTAAGTCCATTATATGTAAATAAAGGAATAATTAAATCGACCGCTAGCGTGATTTACACTACGTCTCTAGACCTAGTTTTTCACAAGACTTCTGCCTAGGCTACTTGTTATCTCGTTTAACCTCTCTGTATATTCTGTCAGCTGCTCCTTCTTTTCTACCTTTATGTACATTGGCTCACCAAAAATGATGGTTGCTTTCTTTACTTTCCAAAATTCTTTTAATGTTTTTGGTCCCTCGTAATAGGCAGGAACGATCGGCTGCCTTGCAAGATTCGCAATAGTCACTGCACCTCTTTTCAACGGTGTACCCTCTGAAGCCCTAGTGCCATTTGGAAATATTCCAACTACCTCTCCATTCTTTAAAAGCTTTACTGGTATCTTAATACTGCTTGGAGAAGGATTTGACCGATCTACAGGGAAGGCATTAATTTTGTGTAAGAAATAGCCGATGAGCTTGTTTTTAAAAAGCTCCTTCTTTGCCATGAAGTGTACCGGTCGTGGTAGCACAATCCCCAATATGACAATCTCTAGCCATCCAGTATGTGGGCAGGTGACCAAATATCCTTGCTCCTTCGGTAAGAGATGCTCATTCTTTACTTCTACGTTTCCAATCGAACGAATAATAAGCTTTGCTAAATTTTTTGTGAATGTATACATGTTTTATTCCCCTATGATTCTCAATTTAGTATCTAGTGCTAATTGTAAACAGATATTTTGGGAAATACTAGGTCCAATTCATCTGGTTTTTGTATACCATTTAGGAATGAGCCGTTGGAAATGCTCAAACTGCTCCAATGTAAATTTGGTATACTGTTGGAACTTGTCCTTCTGCTCCAATGCTCCAATATGACCTCAAACTTCAGCAGAAACGATATGGATGGCTGCATATAGTCGGTGTAGTTCCCAAAATTCTATTGGGATAGGCTGATAATGATGATAGCCGTCTACTATTCCGCAAGCGAAATCTCGACTTTGCTGTACCGTAAAATATTCTAGCTTATAAAATTCGTTGATCGGATCCCCATAGGTTATTTTTTGAAGATCGATTAATCCGGAAAATTCCATACCATTAATCAGCACATTACCTGGATGAAAATCATAATGCTGTATAGCACTTGGACGATTGGCGAGTAACGAAATATTTTCATCAATAAAAGGCAGGACGCTTTGATAGCTAGGGTTATCGCTTACTATGGATTCAAAGCTGAGTTTGAGTCTATGGTATCTTTCTGTCCATCTTTTATCCCAAGCAGGATAATCGGAAGGAGCAGCTATACTATGCATATTTTTTAATGTCTCACCGACCTGGCCACCAATTCGATATTGATCTGCAGCCGCCAATTTGGGTAAAGCCACTTCCGCGTTTTCACCAGATAGGTAATCTAGAACCATATAATGTTTCTCTTCGAGTGTTCCTACCTCATAGACGAAGGGTATACGACAGTCTAGTTTATGTACTTCGTTAATGAGCAAAGCCTGTTGTTTAATCATTTCCAGGCTGTTAGGCGTTAGGCGAACTAAATAGGTATCATCCACTATCCATTTTTCATCATTAGAATAGCCCAGCTCAATTTTTTTGTAGGTACTTTTCTCTTCAAACATCGGTATTTGTAACTTCAAACTCGTTACCCCCTCAGCTATATTTTGCTTGCTTTTTTGCCACAGAAAACGGCAGTAAAATTCTCTAAAGAAATCTACTGCCTTGTCGTTAGGTATTACTTATTAAATCGAACGAATGTACTTTCAGACATTTAGGGTAAACATAATAACGCTGAAAACAATGACTTTAATAGCTGTAAAGATAACAGCTTCCTCTGAATCCCATCTATCCTATTCGTTAGACCGGGTTAATATGAGTTGCTTGCCTGTGATAAAGCTTGTTTGTCAAAATGGGAATTACTAAGTTCTTTTCCCCTCTAAATACTTAATAGCCAACATCGAATGATCTTGTATGATACCAGTATCTACAAAACCAAATGACTCGTATAATGCTTTAGCTATGACATTACTTGTGTGATAAAAGAGGGTGACATAGTCCGCTTCTCCATTTGGCTTAGCTTCCATTTCTATCAACATTTTTTCAAAAGCAAGTTTCCCGTATCCTTTCCCCTGGTAATGCTTATCTATCATCATATGCCAAATAAAATAGCTCTTCTTTCCATAAAAAGCTTCGTTTTCAAATGATTCATGATCCAGAGAGTCATAGATATACATCAAAAAACCAATCACCACTTCATTAGCATAAACCCCATAAGTAGTCGCTGGTATATTGTCTCCGTTTAACATATGAGCATCTGCAAAGCTTTTGAGATTAGTCGTTGTTATAAAGTCTTCCTGGTTTTCATCCACTTCAAGTGCTATTACTTCGTCTATGTTATCCCCTGTTATTTTCCGTAATTCAATCATGTTCTTCTCCTCTTCTAAATCAAGCTCTACTAATCCCAAACATTATCAAGCTTATCGGCATAAAAATGGATGGCTTTGTGATACTTATGTATTTCCTCGTCGTTAGAGGTTGTGGCTATCGTCTTTAATAGAATTTCCATCGCCATGTCTGCTTTTTCTAAATTATAGTAGGTCATCGCCAAAAAGATAGGGATGACTTTATTGTTTGGAAACTCATGAATGCCTCGTTGAAGCACCTGCTGTGATTCCTCGTATCTACCTAAAGTTCGATAAGTGCTTCCAAGGCCAACCAGTGCCCCCTCTAGCTCATTCCTCGGTAATCCAAGCTCTATTGCCCGTTCATAATAAGGGACAGCGCTTGCCTCTTCCCCAAGCACGTCAAAGCTCCAGGCACATTGATAATGTATAGAGGCATTGGTAGGCTCCTTAGCAGCCAATTGTACAAGCAGCTTGTTCGAGCCTGCTAAATCTCCTTCTGCTCGTAAAGAGAGTGCCTTATTAAGCTCAAGATCTTCCTTTCGGATGAAAGCGGAAACTTGATGAACCACTTGCAATCCAACCGATTTATACAAATGAATAGCAGCAGATTCCTCCGCACCGACAGATAACCTCACAGTATGCTGGCCCGATTGATAAAGAAAATAGAGTGCATGCTCGAGAAGCTGTCTACCAATCCCCTTTTTTCGGTAATCCGGATGAACCGCTATATACTCGACGTGTCCTTCTCCATGTAACGAATCCGACTCGACATAAACATAACCCATCAGCTTTTGCCCATCGGTTAATATAAATAACTTATGTTGCGGGTCATCTAGTCTTTCCAGAATCATCTTTGCAGAATAGTAAGTCCTTGGGAATTCGGTATCGTGGAGATCAACAAAAGCTTGCTTTACTTGTTCTTGATACTCCTCGATGCCATTTGAATACGATTGTAGAAAAGTATGTATCTTTGTCTCTAATATGAGGCTGTCTCCTTTCCAAGAAGCACCAATCTTTTGAGCAAATTCAATGGCAGCACGGTTCTCTATATTAATGAAAAGTTGGTATGTATGGATTTCCGGTTTTCTTAGCTCCTCCCACATGTCTCTCGCAATCTCTTGATAGATGTATGCTTCATCTACAAAAGGTCCCCATACTTCGGCTATTCCATCGTATTCATCGAATCCAAGAAAGCCAATAATTCGGTCGCTCTTCTTTCTGACAGCTATACTGTTACCGGAAAAATCCTCTTGTAAACTAGAAAGAATCTCCTCCTCATTCTCTCCACAAAAGCCAATGTGAGAGGTGGAAGAACTATTCATCTTGGCAATAAACCTAGATAACTCCTCTGCATTATATTTCTCTATCATCCCATGTCCCCCTTGCTACAAAACAATTACTTCTAGTATAAATCAAACGATGTCAAAATACTTTAAAAATTGTCATTTATATATAACTAATGGAATAAGCTCTATAAAATAAGAAATCCCATCCATTTCTGGACGGGGTTGTATAATATTATTTTGAATGATCCACGACGAACATTACTTAAGCGAAAGGTTTTTCAATAGAGGTTGGTCTTGGCACCTCATCTTCAAAGGCTACCTTATCAAAAAAGGTTGGTCTTGGTACCTCGTCTTCAAAGACTACTAAATCGTAAGCGGTCGGTCTTGGTACCTCGTCCTCAAAGACTACTAAATCAAAAGAAGTTGGTCTTGGTACCTCGTCCTCAAAGACTACTAAATCAAAAGAAGTCGGTCTTGGCACTTCGTCCTCAAAGCCTACTAGATCGTAAGCTGTTGGTCTTGGAACCTCATCCTCAAAGCTTATTAGATCAAAAGAAGTCGGTCTCGGTACCTCGTCTTCAAAGCCCACTAAATCAAGAGAGGTTGGTCTTGGAACCTCATCTTCAAAAGATAGCATAGAGGAAGAGCCAAAGCTAAATGTTAAAAAAACAGCCGAAGTTGTCAGAAAGAATGTTTTTTTCATTTATAAATCCTCCCATTTCATAATTGATTTTTGTTTAAATAAAATCTCATTTGCTTTTTGATAACACAAGTTTGCAGCCTTGAACTTATTTTTATTAAAATAAAAATTTGCCAAGAGAATGGAGTATTTTTGTATATGCCTATCGTCGTGGACAGATTCAAAATAAGAAATACCTTTTTTTAACCATTGTTCTAGTTGCTCAGACTGAAGATGCAATTCCTTATATATATGAAAATGATAGGTGTATTTCATGGTTTCATGTGGCCCATCATTATGTATACTACGAATACTTTCTAAGCCTGTCTCACACCAATGAAGGACCATTTCTGAATTCCCTTGTTTGGAGTATTCTTTGATAATGGAAAAAATGGTTATGAGATAGCCAATTGAGTTAGGATTGTTTTCCTTGTATTCAAGGCTTTCTTTAAAAAATTCTATGGCCTTTATCGGATCACGTTGAATGGAATATAGAGCTCCTAAATTTTGATAAATCATCCCATTATATTGGGGAAGCTTATAGTCAGCAGCCAATTTTTTAGCAAGGTTATAATATTTTTCCGATTCTCTGTAATTTTTCATATTCTTATAGGAGACACCCATCACAATATAGCTGTCGATTGCCCGCTCAAACAATAAGTGATCTTTATAAAAATTCTGAGATTTCGTCGCATAATGTATGGCGTTAAAATATTCCTGCTGTTTAAAATAGGCAAGACTTAATACATTGTAAAAGTCTGCAAGCTCCCATTCCTCATAATAAGAATGGTTCATGATACTCAAAGCCTTTTCTAGCTTTTGAAGGGATTGCTCGTATTCACCGTTAATATGATGATAAATCCCAAGGTTCAAATACATGATAAATTTTTGTTTATCATCGAATTCCTCTTCCATCTTTACGAGCACCTTATAATAGGGCTGTAAGGTGACGACCTCTTCATCCAAAATTAGAATTAACCGAAACATGTATAAATTATAGCTGTAAAAGTTTTTTAGATTGGAAAAGTTTATTTTTCTAATAGAATATTGTTCGAGCGTTTCTTTAATGTTCGAGCGGTCGCGTTTAATGATGGCATCCCTGTAATGACTATATAGGCTTTCAATTAACTTATACTCATCCTCTGCAGAGATGGTTTCAAGCTTGATTTGTAGTTTTTTTAGCAATGGCTTGACTACTTCCTCACTTGGAACTGTAAAATTATTTTCAATTTTACTTAAATAAGACGTTGAGCATATTCCTTCAGCTAATGTTGTTTGTTTTATATTTTGGTTAATCCGCTCCTGCCTGATGATAAGTCCTATGCTACTCATGAAAGCCGCCTCCTATGAAAGTAATATTTATTTATAGAATCTTCTATGAATATAACATATTTCCTTCAATTTTAATTCTCCCTTCTGAATCAAAAGAATTATGAAATAGAACGAAAACACGGTTTTATCGACCATTTGTAAAATTAGTTCACTGCATGCAGGAAAGTTTTCCTCAAAACCTACTGATATCTTCAAATTCGACATTCAATTTCACAACTTAATGTGTTTTCTTTTTATGTTTATATTTAGTAATATTTGGTTAATAACTCTTGGTATTTTACTTTTATTTGAAATTTCTGGGTAAGTTGTAAATTTAATAACTTTTTGTCCTTTATATAATAAACCTACTTTTATTCAAGCTATCACATAGCATGTTCACCGGACACAATTTATTGACAGCATATGGTGAAAGGAGTGATCAAAATGAGTAGTGATAAGCAAAGAATAATTGATGAATTTTTAAGTTATCCAGATAATCAAAAGCTCTATGATGATTATTTGGATAGCCAATCTGACGACTTAAAAGAGAAATTGGACAAAGAGTTTAAAAAGTTCTATCAAAATATCCGCATCCTTTCTTACGTAATAAAGATGCTTCATTACGAAAGCAAGAGGCTAGATAAAAAAGAACGAGATTACAGAAGAAAAAATGACTTGACCTTTGACCTATATTCTGAAAACTTTCAAATACCCTATGCCGATTTAATCAATGAGACCGACGATATAAGTGAAGTAATAACCTCTGAAAAATTGTTCCTCTGCATTCAAAATCTCTCCCAGAGACAGAAAGATATATTATCCCTTGTTTATATAAAACAGTTAACTGATAAAGAAATTGCAACAGAGCTTCAGATTTCTCAACAGGCCGTCTCTAAGTCGCGGAAGAAAATTCTAGAAATCATTCGAAAGGAGCTTTTATATGATTGATGCTAGCAATATTGTCCAGCTAATCGGTAATTTTGGTTTTCCTATTGTGATTACGATTTACCTGTTACATCGCTTTGAAAACAAATTAGAATCGCTCCGAAGCTCTGTCCATGATTTATCCGAATCCATCAGCCAAGCGACGCCTAAGAAGAAAGGAGGAAAAGCGAATGGATGACAAGGATATCCTAAAAGTGATCAGTCAGCTGGAACCAAAGCTAAAAAGCGTACTGCTTCAAACGAGTTACGAGCATAGAGAGGATTTAGAGCAGGAGCTAAAGGCACGAATCATTCATATTATTAAAAAGAAATTTACAAAAGATGTACCTGGATTCTTTGATATGAAAGGATAGGATAGGCAATCATACCATTATTGATTCATAATCCATAAAAGCTGTGGCGGCCTAACTGAACTTCGTCACAGCTTTTAGCTATGAATACGATCTAACGATATGGACAACTAAATCATTGACAAACGCAACTAAATCAAACCTCTGCGCAACTATGCTCTCCCAATTCGCAAGTAAATAGCTAAGAACCGCAAGTATTACCATTTTCATGGAAAAAATAAACTACTCACTTTGTCCCCCACTGTCTACTTCTCCTATCCCCCTTCCCCAATACACCATAAGTCACGATTACCAAGCTTTCTTCCAACCAATCACATCACATTATTAGTAGCTTTATAGAAATATTGGTAAGATGTTTATATAAATCTAAAAGGAGTTGTTTATATCTATGTCTAAACAGGTAGAACTAGGTAAAAGCGGTTTGTATGTCAATCCGATAGGTCTTGGTACAAATGCAGTTGGTGGACACAACCTTTTTCCAAATCTCGATAACGAAAATGGGAAGAATATCGTTCGAACAGCTATTGAACATGGTATAAACTTTTTAGATACTGCGTACATCTATGGACCCGAAACATCGGAACAGTTAATAGGTGAGGTTTTAAAGGAATCAGGTAATCGTGGGGACATTATTTTAGCAACAAAAGGTGCCCATAAGCTAGTAGACGGCAAAATGGAGGTTGATAATTCTCCTGCTTTCTTAAGGAAAACAGTGGAGGATAGTCTTAGAAGGCTCCAAACGGACTATATAGATTTGTTTTATATTCATTTTCCAGATGAAGCCACTCCAAAAGATGAAGCTGTAGGGGCTCTGCAACGATTAAAAGAAGAAGGAAAAATTCGTGCGATAGGTGTTTCTAACTTCTCTTTAGACCAGCTGAAGGAAGGAAACAAGGATGGCTATATCGATGTGCTTCAATCAGGCTACAACTTATTTAAACGTGAAGCCGAGGCTGATTTACTTCCCTACGTAAAAGAGCACCAAATATCCTTTATTCCCTACTTTCCTTTAGCTTCAGGTCTGCTAACCGGAAAATTTACAAAGGATAGCACGTTTACTGATGGTCGGGCAAAAAACCCGCTATTCCAAGGAGAAAATTTCATACAAAATCTCCAAAAGGTTGATCAATTAAAGGAATTAGCTGCTGAAAAATCAGTTAGTATTGCGAATGTAGTACTGGCCTGGTATTTAACACGTGATACGATTGATGCGGTTATTCCTGGAGCGAAGAAGCCACAACAAGTACTCGATAATTTAAAAGCCTTACAGGTAACATTAACTGATTCTGAAGTAGCTTTCATCGATGAAATTTTTCAATAAGCAAGGACGGTGCATGTATGAATATGTTTGTAAAAACCAAAGAACAAGAGGAATTAATGGAGCTTTTGTCTCCATTAATCCCCCTCTTTCAGCATAGAGAGCCTCACCTGGATAAACTCGGCTCCTTCCCTTTTGCAGATTTGGAGGATCTGCGAAATATCCAATACCATACGCTGACCTTACCAAAAGAACACGGTGGTCAAGGGCTAGGCTTATACGAATACATCTTAGCGCAAGAGGCAATATCAACTGGTAGTGGCTCCACTGGTTTATCAATCGGATGGCATAATGGAATCATTCTGGAGTATGCCGAGAATAAGCATTGGAACCCACAAATCGCTTCCTGGCTTCTACAAGAAATAAAAAATGGAGCAATTATAAACAGCGCTGCGACGGAAGAAAATGCAGGCAGTCCGACAAGAGGTGCCCTACCTAGAACAACAGTAAAAAAAAATGGAGATAAACTTGTTATTAATGGAGAAAAGACCTACACCTCGGCTGCTCCTGTGTTAGATTACATATTGGTCACTGCCACAAATGAAGATGATGAGGTTGTCATCGTGATTGTGCCTAAGGACGAAAAGGGTGTCACCATTATCGAAACCTGGGATATGCTTGCGATGAGAGGAACTGCTAGCCATACCTTACTTTTAGAGGACGTAACCGTTCCTTCTACTTATACCTTAAAAAAGTTAACAGGAAACGAAGCAATATCGAAAGGCTGGATGCTGCATATACCAGCATGTTATTTAGGGATCGCAACAGCTGCTAGTAATTGTGCTGTGAAGTTTGCCGCTTCCTATGTGCCTTCCTCTTTAGGGAAGCCAATCATAGTAACTCCTAATATCCAAGGAATAATCGGAGAAATGGAGCTAGAACTACAAACTGCACGCCACCTGCTATATGGCACAGTTGAACGCTATGAGCAAGCGGCAGATAAAAGGAAAATGGGAGAAGCACTAGATATTACGAAGATTGCTGTTACTAATGCCGCTATTCGAGTGGTTGATTTAGCTATGAAGATAGTCGGCTCTCGAGGACTTTCTGCCTCCCATCCTATGCATCGCTACTATTTAAATGTCCGAGCAGGTCTATACAATCCACCAATGGAGGATATGGTTAAAGCAAAACTGGCAAAAGAGCTGATAGATAGCTTACAGGAAGATTAGTTTCTAAAGTAGAAAAGGCTCCCTCTCGTTGTGAGAAGGAGTCCTTTTTATTTCCATATATAGGGAGTTTCCTGATAGACATAGTAATTGAGCCAGTTCGAAAATAAAAGATGGGTATGTGCCCTCCAAGTGTTCATTGGTTTATTGTGAGGGTTATTGTTAGGAAAATAGTATTTTGGCATATCAATCGCTAGTCCCTTGGCAAGATCTCGGTTATACTCATCGGCTAAAGTGTTTGCATCATATTCTAAGTGGCCAGTCACGAAAACTTGTTTTTTATCATCAGAAACTATCAAGAATACTCCCGCTTCCTCGGAAGATGAAATTACCTTTAACCTTTTCTCCTTTTGAATGCTCTCCAGCTCTATGGTAGTATAGCGGGAGACTGGTGCATGAAAGCAATCATTAAATCCTCTTACCAGTTCATCCGTCCCCATTAGTAGCTGGTGCGTAAAGACTCCGGAGCATTTTGCAATCAATGATTGTTTATTGATACCAAAATGGTGATAAAGAGCTGCCTGCGCCCCCCAGCAAATATGTAAGGTAGATGTCACATTCTTCGTGGTCCAATCCAGTATCTCTTGCATCTCCTGCCAATAATCCACTTCCTCAAAGGCAAGCTGCTCGACCGGTGCTCCAGTAATAATCATCCCATCAAATTTTTTGTGTTTTATTTCAGAAAACGTATGGTAAAAGCTATTTAAATGAGATTTACTTACATTTTTTGAATCATGGGTGGCGGTCCTTAAAAAGGTGATATCGACTTGCAAAGGGGTGTTCCCTAGCAATCTAAGCAGCTGGAGCTCTGTCTTTTCCTTTTCAGGCATCAGGTTCAAAATAAGAATAGAAAGTGGCCGAATATCCTGAGCGAGAGACCTTTCATTCTCCATCACAAAAATATTTTCTCCCCTTAACGTGTGTATAGCCGGCAAACCTCTTGGTATATTGATAGGCAAAGTAATCCCCCCTAATGATGAACTCTAACGACCAAAGCACAAGCAAAACCTGCTTTAGAAGTTTAACGCCCTCCCCAAAAACTATACTTGTACTTAGTGAAGTCCATTTTATGCGATAGATGTTCTTGGAAGAACTCTCTATACTCCTCTGTAATAGGAAATGTTCCAATAACGGGATGCTCACTGGATAAATGAAACACTTTTTGAAATTTATCCAGAGGGATATCTACTAGCTCCTCTTCTCCCACTATAAATTTGTCATTGAGTAGGCTCCATTGCATAAATCTAATTATCTGTTCTTCATCGATATAATAAGGTGAGTTCATTGGTTCAGGAAACAGTCTATTATGGAGACCGAATGCAACTGCTGACGAGCAATGAATTGAAGATCCAATATACATATAGTAATCCCAACCAAAATGGATAAAAAACATATCTTTGTTGTACAACTGGCAATCCAATAGCCTTCTTAACACCATCTTACATATCAACGGGATTTCCTCTAGAGTAACAAGCATATCCTCTTTTAAATCTAATTGGTCGAATGAAGACTCATATAAACTAGATTCCTTATCCAACCATGTAGTAGAGAGCTGCAAAATCCTCAATGTGGCTAAACCACTTTCCTCTAAGAATTTTAGGGCAGTATGGATATAGGCTTCTTCCACTTGAAGGTATTCACTTAATGTAAATTCTTTTCCATTGAACGTTTTACCAATTTCGGAAGGACAAGTCCACTCCTCTATTAAAGTGTAATGACCATAATTATCTCTATATGCTGGATTATATTTGGTTACTCGCCACTGGTTTTTGATAGAATCAGGCAATTTATTTCTCCTTCTTAAGAAATGATGATTTTATGCATTTTACCATAGTTCCTACAGAAATTGTTGGTCTTTAAAACATTTCGTGGAAATATTCAAAAAATGGTTTGGAGGAATCCAAACCATTTTCCATATTATCTATTCTACTGAATCTACGTAAAATTCCGCCTTTCCCCTATTCGTCCATTTTGGAGCTCTACCCTTTCCAGTGTCGTCTTCCCACTTCTGAATAAGCTTTTGCTGAAACAACGTACTTACATTGTCAGTTGTACGAATGCAATCGGGGCTTTTTTTACTGCCTGCAGCATAATAAGGTATATAATCAGGAGAAGTGTCCGCTTCCTTCATTTCTTGGAAGTAAGGCCAATATTGATGTGTTTTATTGTAACGGTGCTCGTATTCCTTACAGGAGGCTAATCCATATTGTATTAAAAATGCTGGAAAATCCTTATAATGCTTCGAAACTGGATGATTTGCATAGCCGGATTTCTTTCCTAATGCAATATCAAGTAGTATTTTACATTCCATTACTTGCTTTACAAGTCTACGATCATCGAGACTTTGCACGGACTTTTCAATGTCTTCTTCATATGGCAAAAAAATATTCATTCTTTCTTACCTCGGTTTTAATCTTTATTTTATGCATTCAATTTAAGTGTGAAGATGTAATTTATTAAAAGCTTTTTCCGTAGTTTCTCTAAGTTTGTTCTAAATTAAACACAGGAAGTCTTAGGTAGAGTAATCAACTTTTCATACCTGCAAGATATTAGTTTACATAATATTATTATTTTAAATTACTTTATCAAATAACAGTTAAAAGCTCCTTGGTAGAGGACTGTCCTCTTCTGGTCTCTCTGTTATAAAACGCCTTGCAATTACTTTTTGCAAGGCGTTTTTGTATCTGTATCCCTTATACCGTCTGTTGCATTTTTTCCTTTGCCCAGTCATATGGACCTTCAAAAGTATTCAGCTTTCCGTCTTGAAGCCATGCGGTTCTAGGAAACAGCTTATTTAAGAAATACCGATCATGCGAGACGGCGAGTATGGTACCTTGGAAGTCGTCCAATGCCTCTTCTAGTACCTCTCTAGATTCAATATCCAAATGGTTCGTTGGCTCATCCAGTATCAATAGGTTGATGTCCTGGTGCATCAGCTGCGCTAAACGAAGACGCATCCTTTCTCCCCCACTTAAATCCTGGAACCTTTTAAATACATCTGGTCCATAGAACATAAAATTGGCCAGTATATGCCTTGCATCAGCCTCTGTGACCTCTACCTCGTCACGAAAAACATCTAGCACTCGCTTCTTTGGGTCTTGAATCGCTACGTGCTGTGAAAGATAACCCACTCTTACATTACTTCCTAGCATAGCGGTTCCCTCTGTAATAGGCAGTTGTCCTTGAAGAATGTGCAGGATAGTAGATTTACCGGTTCCGTTTCTTCCCACGATGGCCAATCTGTCCTTCCAAAAGACATGGAGGGAAGCGGAATTTAATATTGGCTGGTCTCCATAGGAAAAGCTAGCATCTATCATTTTCACGACTTCCTTACCACTCCGCGGGGCCGCTTCGAAGGTTAAGGCCATTTTTTTCGGATCAATCAAAGGCTTCCGAACCTTAACCATTCGCTCTAACGCCCTTTCCATATTTCTGGCTTGTCGATGAAGTCCTTCGTTAGGAGGAACCGCTTCATTTGCCCATTGTCTAAGTCGTTTAATTGCTTCCTGCATTTTTTTGATTTTTTTCTGTTGCTCTTCGTATTCCTGAAACTCCCTTAATAGCTTTTCTTCTTTTTCTTTTACAAAGGCAGAATAATTACCATGATAGACGGTAATCTCTCCGTCCTCTAAATCAGCAATCTTCGTCACAACTTCATCCAAGAAATATCGGTCATGTGATACTAGGAGGATCGTTCCGTCATAGTCACGTAAATATTTCTCTAGCCACTCCACTGCCAGAACATCTAGATGGTTCGTTGGCTCATCAAGCAACAAAAGGTCTGGTTTGGTAAGTAGCATCTTCCCTAGCATAATTTTAGTTTGCTCACCACCGCTGAGTTGGACGAATTCTTGCCCAACAAAATCCGATAGCTCTAGCCCATTTATTATTTTCTCAATTTCGCTTTCGATTATATATCCACCTTCATTTGCAAATTGCTCCTGAAGGTTTCCATATTTGTTTAGGAGTTTTTCAAGCTCTGCTGGATTAGCCATCGCCATCTTTTGTTCAAGCTGCTTCATCTGAAATTCAATCATTTGAATTTCTTCGAAAGCACCCTTCAAAATGTCTAGGCCTGTTATATCTGGACCGTAATTAGGAATTTGAGCTACATATCCAATTTTCGTACCCTTTTTAAAATGAATACTCCCACTATCCACATTTTCCATACCGGCAATTAATTTAAATAGAGTACTTTTGCCTGTTCCATTTCTTCCGACTAATCCAATTCTATCCCCAATCTTTGTTGCAAGAGACAGTTTTTCAAAGATGGTGTTTCCACCTAGCATTTTACTTATATTATTTATTGTACATATCATGATTATCGCTTCCTTTTCCAAGCTGGAAGCATTTTTCTGCATACAAAAAGACTGCCTGGTAAGCAAGCAGTCTTCATACGTGTAGAAAAGATGGCTTATCAGCTGTTATTTATGATGATTTATTTGCTTAAAAAAGGGCAGACTGGTCCCGTTGGCAGCAAAATCATGCATAATCGCACAATTAATAGAAATAAATTCCAATATGAAACTGTGCGATTTAACAGCTTTCTTCATCCTTCTACACCTCCGATTCTAAATAGTATTCATATCATATCATATTTCTTTTTGTATGGCAATTCTGATTTTATTGATAACCGTCAAAGGTCGGATCGTTTGTATGCTTTTCACGATTACCTATATCATTTTCCCTATTTACTTCTTCGTTGCCCCCCACATTGTCAGCATCCTTCCCATTCAGCTGTATTTCCTCGTTTGGTGGCTGGTTGGAGTTTCTATCTACTCCACAGCCGGTGATGAACAAACAAACGGTCATCAAAAGCATTAGCAGTTGCTTCATTTTAATCACCTCTTGTGTTAGGTTGCGAAGGATAAGGATATTTATCCATAAAAAAAACCAGCAAAAAGCTGCTGGTTTACTCCTCGATATCAAAATAAATTTCACCCTCGGCCTGTAGCTCTTCCCCGTTTTCAAAATAAACGGTAGTACGAAGTATAAGCTTCACGAACTCATCCTCACCCTCAGGAAGCCAGCGCTCATCTGGCATTATTTCAAACGGCATCATTTGTGTGTCCTTAGATGCTACGCCGCCTACAAGCTCGATGGAATGCTTGGAAACAACCTTTTGCTCTCCTTCTGTCATTTTAAAAACTTCCAGCTTAATCGTATCGATACTATCCGAGTCATGGGCTCCTTCAATATAAATGGTTCCAGAGAGATTAATTCCATGCTCGATGAACGGATGGTCCACCGTGGTTTCTATCCTCATTTCCCCTACTTCGATACGTGATTTAAATTTATTGGCCATGCTTCTCAATCCACCTTGTGATTTGTATACTCATAATGATTTTCTATAACAGGCTCAAATTTGTTATAACGTCTTTTAAATAACATATACAAATGTGTAACAATTACCTTTAATATGGCGTATCCTGGAATCCCTAAAATTACACCAGGTACTCCGAACAATGCACCCGAGGTAATGAGGACAAAAATGATGGTAATAGGATGTATATGTAGGGATTTCCCCATAATTTGTGGGGAGATAAACTTCCCTTCGATTAATTGCACAATGGTCCAGACAATCGCCAAGCTTACAAGCATTAGAGGCGAGGAAACAAGTGCAATGATTGCAGCAGGCGTTATGGCAATAACAGGTCCCAAATAAGGAACCACACTTGTCACCATCGCAATAACCCCTAACAGTAAAGCATAATCCATTCCAATAATCGTGAATCCGATGTAAATCATCAATCCAATACACATGGAAACAAGAATCTGTCCTTGAATATAGGAACTGATTTGACGATCGATACTTCCAAAAACCTCGGATAAGTCATTTCTCATTCTAGGAGGGAAAAGCTTAATTACGTAAGCTGGTAGCTTTTCTCCGTCCTTTAACAAATAAAAGACGATAAACGGAACTGTTACAATCGCCAGAACAAAGCTTGCCAAGAACCCAACTAACGAGGAAATACCTGATGCGATACCAGTGAATGTATCTTGGAAAAATCCTCCCAGCTCTCTTGGGAGATCATTCAATATAGTTGTAACGTCACTTTCAACTTGTAAATAATACTCACTAATGAAAGAGGTTCTTAAAAAACTATCTAATAAATTGATAAGCTGAACAAAATAGTTCGGAAGCTCTTCTGTCAGCTTAAAGAACTGACTCTTCAGAAATGGGAAAACAAGGAAAACTAATAGAGTGATTAAGCCTGCTAGAGCGATGAAAATAATGAGAATACCCCATACTCTGCGAATCTTTATTTTCTCCAGCAGTTTGAGTAAAGGTCTGAGCAAATAATAAAGAATGACCGCCAATATACCAGGCAAAATAACATTCCCTAGGAAGACGGTTAGCGGAACGAAAATAAAAGATATTTCATCATATACCCATATAACTAGCCCTATTAGTAATAAAAGAAACAATGTAAATACAGTATTCTTACCGCCTAGAAATTTTATGTATCTAGTTGAAAAAAAAGACGATTTCTCTGGTTCCAAGTTCTCTTACTTCCTTTCCTTTTACTTTTCTATTTTAAACTAGGAAGAAGAAAGATAACTTCCTTCCTCCTTAGAAAATAGCCTATTTATCTAAAAAATCATGTAAAGCAGCACTGTTTTTTTCTTTATCGATTACCATAACAGAACCAGCATGACTATAGTTTTTGAAGCTGTAACTGCCTTCTATTGGTAAGGTCAGTTTATCCATCTCGACCTTACCACTAACCGCAATGTCTAGCACTCTCTTTATTTTATCAGTTCTTGTCATATCTGTTTCAATAAATCCCTCGGTAGCTCCTACGAATTTTGGAACGTTCTTTAAATTCTTCACGGAAAGCAACTCGTCTTTTAGAGCCTCTAATACGATTTGTTGTCTCCCAACACGACCAAAGTCACCTTGCTGGTCAGCTCTAAATCGAGCATATCCTAATAATTCCTTCCCAGATAAATGATGTGTCCCTTTTGTTAAGGTCACTCCAATATGCTCTGACATATCCTGTTCAACTTCTATTTCTACTCCATTGGGTGCAAGGATGTCTACCATCGACTCAAAATTTTGGAAATCGATTAAGGCATAGTGATGAATTTCTATATCAAACATACCTCTTAAGGTGTCTGCAAGTAAATCTGCTCCATCAAGATAATATGCGGTATTTAGCTTATATGATTGGTAGCCTGGAATCTCTGCATATATATCACGCATAAAAGACACCATTTTTATATCGTTTTCTTGTTTATCCCACGAAACTAACATCATTGTATCCGTTCGGGACTTTTCTTCCCCTCTGGAATCAACTCCCAGTACGAGGATATTCTCTCTTTCTCCCTTCTCCCATACATCCCCGTTAAAGCTAGCGACCTCTTTTTCTTGATCGCTCGCAAGCTTATACCCACTGGAATATTGAATGAAGGAATACACGCCACCAAGGACGAGTGATAGGAGAATAATTGTTGTGATAACTCTGCCGACTCTAAGCTTTTTTTTCGGCTTATGTCTTTTTTGTCTTAGTTGTTCTTCTTCCATTGCTTCTCAACTCTCCTTTAATTATATAATAACGCATTTAAGCCAAATTTGTTTCAAAATCTATTTAACTAGTGGTAAAATCATTTTACTATATTAGGGGGAATGAAAATGTTTGAAAAAGCAACATTTGCTGGTGGCTGTTTTTGGTGCATGGTAAAACCATTCGATTCTTGGGATGGGATACATAAAGTGACATCGGGATATATGGGTGGACATATAGAAAATCCAACGTATGAGGATGTAAAAAAAGGAACATCTGGACATTTAGAGGTGGTGGAGATTCAATTTGACCCTGCTGTGTTTCCATATGAACAATTGCTAGAGGTTTATTGGCAGCAGATTGATCCTACCGATGCATACGGGCAGTTTCATGATAGAGGAGAAAGCTATACGACCGCGATATTCGTCCATTCGGAGGAGCAGCGTCAAATAGCTGAAAAGTCTAAGGCCGATCTTGCAGCAAGTGGCAAATTTTCAAAGCCTATCGTGACAGTTATCCGTGATGCTGAAACGTTTTATGTAGCGGAGGATTACCATCAGGATTACTATAAAAAAGAAGAAGCACACTATAAGGAAGACCGTAAAAAGTCGGGCCGCGATGAATTTATTGAAAAGCATTGGGGCTAATATTCGAAGAAAAGACGGGCTATTGGCTTGTCTTTTTTTATTCAACCTACAGAAATGGTAAGCCAATGCTGACTTGAGTCATAAAAAGCCGGGCAAGTAATTCCCAACAAGGTATTGCTAATATATATACAAGCTACCGGCTTTTTGAAGTTTTTAGTGGAGAACTACTGTATAAATCCAAACCTCGTTTTTACAAACGCCCCTTTTTCATTAGTCTCTACAACTGCATAAGGAATTCCAAAAACTGTGTAAGCAACAACTTCAGCAGTCTCTTGAGAATCACCTTGCAATGAAACACCGTATGAGATAATAATTAACCTCTCCAGAGCGTTTTCTAAAATTAAATCTGTACTGGACAATGCATCTAACACTAACTGTTGATCCTCCTCTCTAAAATCTTCTGGATTAGTTTGTAACAGATATGGCGGAATAAATGCTAAGGAACCTACAACTAGTAATGCAAATAAAACCTTTATGAATGTTTTCAAAAACATCCCCCCTTGAGTCAAAAGATTTTCACTATTCTTATTAGTACGATTCTGTTTCTTAAAAGTTCATGATCTTCTAAAACTAAAAAAGACATCCAAGTGGATGCCCTTTACCATTACTAAAGTTGATGTTCAGGTTTAATTATTTAAATACACAGTCCCACATAAGCTTAATACGTACTCTAGATCGACATCTTGTTTTAAATGTTTTGGAGTCCATGGTATGTGTATATCCGGTAAAACTCCGGTTTCGTTGCAATGATATTTATCATTCATTTTGGAAATACTATAAATTAACTCGTAATTTCCATAATCTTTTGTTACAACATTCGCGTAATCTATAATGCCCATTGTGGCTCTCCCGACTACCGTTACTTTAGGTGAGAGTTTTGCATTTTTGACAAAGGTATCACCGGAGCTACCGCAGGTTACATCTGATAGGATATACACATTCGCAGGACGCTCTCTTCCGTTTATGATATAATCCATTTCCTCACGTACAGGTAAAAGCCCTTGTCCTCTGTATGATTGAAATTTCTTTATTTCATTTACTATCCATGTTCTTGTTTCTTGGTCCAGGGGTTGCTCTAAATATTCACTTAAGGCCGTAATCCAAAGATCACAATTATTCTTCGTATAGTTTGTATACATCATATCATCTTGTTCTATGAAATCTTTGATATTGACTCTTTTGTTAAAAATAAAATCTAACAGTGGGAAATAAAATAAGTCATTGCCCCCTCCGTTCACTCGGACATCAATTATTAAGTTTTGCGCTTCGTTTAAAGCATGTTGGTTTTCTGTGACTATCCTTTGAATAGGCTCGCTCTGTTCAAAATCAGTCAATTTGATGTAAGTGGTTTCTGGGTTCAATTGTGTAAATGAATACTCTGGCACTTTTTTGGGTCTTGGGTAATTCTTTAAATCGATTGTATAGATTTGCTGATTCCTCTTAAAAGTAATCGAATTCACCAAAGTTAAAGCTGCATTCCAATATTGTCTTTCATGAATCGTGTCTTCTAAAATCTTGAAATGTTGTTTCTCAAATTCCTCAATTAAAAATCCATCTAACTTAACAATTTCATCCCCAATTTCCATACGCTGTTCGCCATGGACCTCTGTCACATACAGTGCATTCTTGTAACGACGTACTTTAAACCCTTTAAATGGTGTTGTACCATTCTTCGTTTTAAAAGAAAGATGGCCATCCTTAAAATCTAGTAAATAGCTTTGTATCGTTTGAACAAATGCTGTTTCGTCCATTTCATCTGTAATAAGATAATTGTTAGGGCAGTTGATCGCTTTCTTTTCCTCATATCCCGCATAATCGTTTGCTAGCACTTTTACAATATCCTGAAATATTTCTGTTTTTGTAGCCATTTAATCCCCCCATTGCAAATATGAACAGGTAAATTATACCATCAAACAGATTCGAATATTCAATAAATTTATAACATTTACATTTTATGTAGATGGATTAAACTATTCACCTATAAAATAAAACATCTGCGCTGAAATGACATAAAATAATGGATGTTGAATAGTAGCCACTTCCTCTATCTCTAATGTACATCTTCGTCTATTTGAAAATGAAAGTTGGATTTTTGCTACCGCTTCTCCATTCTCATAAAAATGAACCAGCCGATTCTCATTAATTGTCGCTTTCATTTGAAGATTAACCCCTTCTATTTTATAAGTAGGAGTAATAGCATCTATTCCTTCCGTTTCAGCATAAAATGTTTCTTTATTTATTGTTAGAATGGACTTAGAGCGCTTAGAAAAATAATGCTTCTTATGAGAGGTCGCTACTACATTCCCTGACGAGTCTATACCCTCAAACTCGCAAAACAAGCGAAACTCACCAATCCAAGCATCTATGAATTCTTGAAATATAGATTGATACTTTCGATACGTTGTATAAGCCACTTGGTTTTCGTCATTAAATATATGAATATGTTCCTTGCTTCCTTTTACAGCAGGTAGCTGGTACGTGTATGTATGCATGATAAAATCCCTTTCCACCATTTAACGATGATAAAATCTATGTACGTTCCATAACCCTGAAAGTTTCATACGACAGGATAATAGGCAACTTATTACCCCTGCTTTTTCCGAATATGCTCTGTCCCTTTAGAGTTCAGAGTTTTCTTAAACCCTTCTGTAACAACGATTGATAGCTTTTATGTTGTCTACATGGTATAATAATATCATTGTGAATTTTAGGAGGTAAACCCATGATAGCTGTAAGTAACGTAAGTCTTCGTTTTGGAGATCGCAAACTTTTCGAAGATGTAAATATAAAATTTACCCCTGGTAACTGTTATGGATTGATCGGTGCAAATGGTGCTGGTAAGTCAACATTTATCAAGATTTTATCAGGAGAGCTTGAGCCTCAAGAAGGAAACGTTATTATGAATCCGAATGAGCGTCTTGCTATTTTGAAACAGAACCATTTTGAATACGAAGAATATCCAGTTTTAGAAACTGTCATCATGGGACATAAGCGCTTATATGAAGTGATGAACGAGAAAAATGCCATCTATATGAAAGAGGATTTCTCTGATGAGGATGGTATGCGTGCAGCCGAGCTTGAAGGTGAATTCGCTGACTTAAACGGATGGGAAGCAGAATCTGAGGCTGCTATTCTGTTACAAGGACTTGGAATTCCGGATAGCATGCATCAAATGAAAATGTCTGAGCTTACAGGTTCTGAAAAAGTAAAGGTCCTTCTAGCTCAAGCGTTATTCGGTAAACCAGATGTATTACTACTGGATGAACCTACCAACCATCTAGATATCAAAGCAATTCAATGGTTAGAGGATTTCCTTATTAACTTTGAAAATACTGTTATTGTCGTATCCCATGACCGTCACTTCTTAAACAAAGTATGTACGCATATTGCGGATTTAGATTTCGGTAAAATTCAAGTCTATGTTGGGAACTATGATTTCTGGTATGAGTCTAGCCAACTTGCATTGAAATTGACTCAAGACCAAAACAGTAAAAAAGAAGAGAAAATTAAAGAGCTACAGGCCTTTATTGCTCGATTCAGTGCAAACGCATCGAAGTCCAAGCAGGCTACTTCTCGTAAAAAAATGCTCGACAAGATTCAATTAGATGATATCCGTCCTTCTTCTCGTAAGTACCCTTACGTAAATTTTTCAATGAAGCGGGAAATCGGTAACGATGTGCTTCAAGTACAAGATTTAGGTTATTCAATAGAAGATAAAAAATTATTCTCTGGTATGAACTTTACGATGAATAAAGACGATAAAATCATTCTTTTAGGCGATGAGCTAGCAAAATCAGCTCTTTTACGTATTCTTGCAGAAGAGGAAGAGCCACAAGAAGGATCAATCCGTTGGGGTGTGACAACTTCAAGAGCATACTTCCCATTAGATAATGCGAAGTATTTCTCTGGTACAGAGAATTCACTAGTAGACTGGTTACGCCAATACTCACCTGACGATGAAAGTGAAACTTTCTTACGCGGATTCCTTGGTCGTATGCTATTCTCTGGTGAAGAAGTGAAGAAAAAGCCTTCTGTTTTATCTGGAGGAGAAAAAGTTCGTTGTATGCTATCTAAAATGATGCTTTCTGAATCGAATGTATTATTGCTAGATGATCCTACGAACCACTTAGACCTTGAATCTATTCAAGCACTTAACAACGGCTTAATCGCATTCAAAGGCGCTATGGTCTTCACATCTCATGACCATCAGTTCATCCAAACAATCGCAAACCGTGTGATTGAAATTAAAGAAGATGGTTCTATTCTAGACAAACAGTTAACATACGATGAATTCCTAGAGTGGAAAGAGCAACAAAACTTAGCGTAAAACATATAAAGCTATCAAGACCTTGTCTTGATAGCTTTTTTATATGGCTGACATCTAGCTTCTGCGCTGTTATATATATTGGAGCAAGTAAAAAAAGCGATGATTTTTCCAACAAAATGGAGATACTTGCAATTCTACTAGGTTTACTTGCAGTCACCTTCTAATTACTTGCACTTTCTCATATTTTACTTGCGGTAGCCACCTTCATACTTGCGTTATTGCTAAGTTTACTTGCGTTTGTCAACAGCAATAAAGTTGCATACACCTATTTAGCTTATAGCTAGACTAACTGTACTGTCTTTTCATGCAATATCCATAATAAAAAGACCTAAGTATTCCTCAGGTCTTTGGGTTGCCATTATTTTTTTGTTTTTTTAATAAATCTCCCTAGCAGTGAACGAGCTGGCAGTTTTCCAAGCAGGGTATCCCCGGTCTCCGATACTTTTTTCAATGTATTGAGGAGCTTGTCCTCTCCTGCCCAATGCTCTTCGATTACTTCGGGAGTAAATTTATTGAGCAGCATATTAATAACAAAAGAAGCTACTATCAAATCATCAATAAACCCACCAGGTCCAACCAACCCTTCTGGTAACACATCAATCGGAGTAATAAAATATAAAATAGCACTTCCGATTAACGTCTTACTCTTACTATCAATTCGATCATCCAGCATTGACTTAATCAATAAGTGAAAAAAGTCTGGTGCGAATAATAGATAGGGTGTAAACTTTCCTGCCTTCGTTGATTTAGATTCAACGTAATTTGTAATTCTTGCGCGAAGTTTTGTATAAAAATCCTGTTGCTCCTTATAGGAAGGTAACTCTTTCTTTAATTCCAACGTAACTCCCCCTCTCTTTTCTTTCACTATACCAGATTTACATCCGAATGCGCTATTACGGGGGAATTCCTTATTTTTCAATTTTATTTAGGGTGAGATAATCTCTCAGAGCATGCTGAAGTGTTCCATATGTTTTCGTCTCTTCATTGAACTTTACTCCCAAGCGAATCATATTTCGGACTACCTCTGGACGTAGGCCAGTGATGACTGTATTGCAGCCCATCATGGAAGTACCATAAATAGTTTTCATTAGATGCTCGATCACTTCAGGCTCCATTTCTGCGATACCAGACAAATCAATGATTAATGTTTGAATATGAAGTCTACCAATTTCTATTAACACTTTTTCTTCAATAATGGTGGTTCTAAAAGTATCTACTGTTCCGATTAACGGCAGGATACAGATAGATTGAGTAATTGGAATAATTGGTACTGACAAGTTTTCTACTACTTCCCGCTGGGACATAATAAGTGCATCTTTATATGTAGAATAATTGATAAAAAATTCATTTAAGAAATAATCTATGTTGTTATTAAGCTGTTTTTCAATATCGAATAGCTGCTCAATCGTTAAATCATGGCTATTTTTTTGATACCTTTGAAGGAGATTCCATAAGGTTCGTCTAATAGCCTGAACCCATTCTAACTTAAATGATAAGGTTAAGGAATATGTTGCCCAGGCAATTCCCTCTTGTTTAGCAAAAGCTTTCAATTCATCCTCTTTATTACCATCTAAGATATAACCTACCAATCTATGGGCGTTGTTAATTAAATCTATATCACCCACTCTTAATATATCATTAATTTTATCACGAACATTGACAGCTTGATCAAGCAAGGCATTCTCAAAATCCTGTTTAGAGTAAATAAAATAATCCTTCACTTTTGAATCAATTACTTTGTCAATCATTGACAGTTCCCCCTAGTCATATAATCCTTTTAACTATATACCCCAGTTATCGACAAATAAACATAAAAACATGAATAATTTCACGAATTTCTAGCAAATATATTAAAATAATAAAAGATTTCAGGATATCTACTCTTTTATTTCCTACCATTTAGAAAAAAGAAGCTCATCTCTTTGATGAGCTTCTAAGTATTTTTATAGTTTTACTACATTTGCAGCTTGAGGTCCGCGGTTACCTTCAACCACTTCAAACTCTACGCTTTGTCCTTCTTCTAATGATTTGAAGCCTTCACCTTGAATTGCAGAGAAGTGTACGAATACGTCGTTTTCACCTTCTACTTCGATGAATCCAAATCCTTTTTCAGCGTTGAACCATTTTACTGTACCTTGTTTCATACAATTACCTCCAAAAATAAAATTAATCAATATGTGAAAATGAAAAATTCACATATTCCATGAAGTACCGACATCACATCATCGATCACTACATGGGATATGTGAATAGCAAATGCGGTTCTTTTCACTATAAAACGTTATTTAAATTATAGCATTTGGATAGAAATAGTCAATAAATATTTATATAATTCTAAATCGTTTATTAGGAATTCTTCCAAATAACTCCATGGTAAATTTGTAAATCATCTTCGCAGTCTTTACAATAGCACTGTTCTTTGATATTCCAGAAAGCCCAATATCTTTGTTCCTTCTGTTTCTCTTTTTCGAAGGGAAATTTGCTACGTAATTTTTTTAAAAGAGTACATAAATAATCTTCCGCCTCCGCTTCGTCCTCGAATGCCGTGCGCTCAATAATATGCTCTTCCCAGCCTTCAAATTGCCACCAAGGCTCATAATCCGCTTTCATATAAATAATTTCGTACATTATATCGCCTCTAAACATTTTTATTAATACATATTTTACCCATTTCTCAAAGATTGTCTACTTTAATGACTCGTCGAGACAATTTAAATTGAAAAACATGTCAGGATACGTTAAGTTATAATAGTAACAAGTCGCTACTCGAATTTCCGAGTTATTTACACCAAACAACTGAAACCTTCTAACCAGTGATTCGTATAATGTAATGTATATTTAAGGAGGTTACCGAATATGACACAAATTTTACTTACTATTGTACGTCATATGATCAATTTTCCAATCATGATTACATCGTGGTTCCTATTTTTCTTCCCTCTAGATTTAGGATTTGGGATAAGCTCTCTGTTATCGATTGCTGTCTATCCTTTATCTAATTTTACAATAAAAAAAATACAACATACTTCGATTAGGAGAAAACATCAGCTTAGTCCCTCTGAGTATTATCATATTCAAGCGCAAATTAAGGAAGCAAACGAGAAGGTTCGTTCCCTTAATAGTCAGTATTTAAAGGTCCGTTCTATCAGTGCTTTTAAACAATTATTCGATCTCAGCAGGCTTGCAAAGCGAATAATTGCACTGGTGAAGGCGAATCCTAAAAAGTTCTATCAAGCGGAGAATTTCTTCTATGCTCATTTAGATTCTGCCGTAGAGCTGACAACGAAATACACATTTTTAGTTAGTCAGCCTACGAAGGATAAAAATATGAAAATCGCCCTACAAGATACCAGAGAAACACTGGAATCTTTAAATACTGTATTAGAGGATGATTTAAAGCAGGTCTTAGCTTCTGATATCGAAAATTTGAAGATGGAGCTAGATTTCGCCAAGCTTTCTGTTTCTAAAAAAGAACCTCTATACTTAAAAGGAGATACAGACCATGAACGAAAAGAATACAAGTGATGATTTATTAATGAATGAACTGCTCTCCAACCCTTTTCAGATGGAAGCAGCTCCTCAAATGGAACAAAAGCCTGCACAGTCTACACCTGTTATGCTTATTGATCGTCTATCAGATGCTGAAAAAGAAAAAGCTAAACAATTGGCCGCACAAATACCTGCTGGAAATTATGAAGCGATTCTTACCTATGGAGCAAATGCACAAACAGAGCTTACCCGCTTCTCTCACCAAATGCTTGACCATGTTCAGAAAAAGGATATTGGTCCTGTAGGAGACATACTAGGAGAGCTTATGAACAAGCTTTCTGAAATTAACCCAGAGGAGCTTTCCCAAGAAAAAAAATCAGGGATAAAAAAATTATTTAAGCGAGTGAGCCGCTCTGTCCAAGAGCTGATGACTAAATACCAAAAGCTCAGCACTCAGATAGACCGAATTGGTATTCAATTAGAGCATTCTAAGAGAGGGCTTGTGGAAGACGTTCAAATGCTTGATAAGTTATATGAACAAAACAAAACGTATTTTCAAGCACTGAACGTGTATATTGCTGCCGCAGAATTAAAAAGAGATGAAATTCTGAACGTTACGATACCTGAGCTTAAAAGAAAAGCAGAACAGTCCAACGATCAAATGGCTTATCAGGAAGTAAACGATATGGCCCAGTTTGTCGATCGTTTAGAAAAGAGAATGTACGACTTACAGCTTTCTAGACAAATTACGATTCAAAGTGCACCTCAGATTCGTATGATTCAACAAACAAACCAAACACTTGCGGAGAAAATCCAGTCATCTATCATGACATCCATTCCGCTTTGGAAAAACCAAATAGCAATTGCATTAACGCTCAACCGTCAACAGAAAGCTGTCGAAGCACAAAAGCAAGTTACCAAAACAACGAATGACTTGCTATTAAAAAATTCAGAAATGCTGAAGGTAAATAGTATCGAAACAGCAAAAGAAAACGAAAAAGGCATCGTGGAAATCGATACATTGAAAAAGACACAAGAAAACCTTTTACAAACAATCGAGGAAACAATGCGTATACAAGCGGATGGTCGTGTAAAACGAAAAGCAGCCGAACAAGAAATTGCCCGTATGGAAGAAGAACTAAAACAGCGATTATTAATGATTGCGGAGCAATCAAAGAATAGATAAACTAAACAGCTAGACTCCCCTCCCCTTACAAGGATAAAAGGGCGAGACACATAAAAAAGAACCCATTTCCTCACGGAATTGGGTTCTTTTTTGATGGATGAACAATTGCATCATGAATGTTCCCTATATATAGCTTTATTCTATTTTCCACTTGACGTTAAAATAACCCCTCACATCATCACCCGTAAGAATAATTTTATAGACGCCAGGTTTACTGGCAACATATTGATTTTCATTTGTATTTATTCCTATCCAACCAATTCTCCTATTATTTTCATCCGTCATATGGAAACCTATACCACCGCCATTACGATTATCATAATCCATTCTATATACCAATGTTTCTCCTACCTCTAGGTAAATAGGGATTTCGTGGTGTCCGTTGAAGTAGTCAAAAGTGGCTTCAAAGGAAGTAGAGCTTCTCACTTCCTCCCAACCTTTTTTCTCTGTAAAGTTAATATTAATCAAGACTAAAAGAAAGATAGGAATTATAAAAGAAAAGATGTATCTAAATCGTTTAGAACGAAGGGAAATGGAAGAACCAAGGTAAATAATCAATGACATAACAGATCCCCAAATAGCTAACCATATAAAAATTATATAGATTAGTATGGGAACAAAAAATACAAATCCAACGATTATATATAGTAGAATTTTTAGGGTTTTACTTTTAATTGCTAATTTATTTATGAATAAGTCAATAAAAATAGTGAAAAAACTTAAAGCGATAGCCCAAATAAAAAATTTAGAAATATCTGCAACAATTTCATACATATCTAATCCTAGTAAAAGCACTCCGTAAATAAAAATCATAAATAATAAAAACCCAGCCCCTGCTAGCTTTGATAATAAATACGGCAAAGCTTTTATAAGATCTTGCTTTGTTACAACCATCCATCTGCCCTCCCCCTTAATACTAATTATATACAAGTGTACCTTTTTACTGTAGTACCACCTTTTACATAATAAGTATTTATAATTTATTGTTGCTTTCCTTCCTCCCACAGAATCACACAATAGTATGCGTTATCGCGCGATAGAAAGTCATCTCCGCACGATAAGGGTCTGGAATCGCACGATAGAAAGTCATTTCCACACGATAGGAGTCTGGAATCGCACGATAGAACCGGAGAATCGCTGGATAGCTATAAATGTCCGCAACATGATGTACATTTTTGCTCAAGATGGGCATTTCTATACATGTTAATGAATAATTACAACTCTACTCGCACTGATTCGGAAGCCTAAAGCCCGGGGAGAACCAAGCATTTTAAAAGCAAGAAGGCACTTACGATTTTATTAAAATTAAAATCATAAGTGCGTTAAGATTGTTTTGTCCCAGCTTCTTTGCATGTATCTTGACGGCTAGTTTTATCCTACTGTCTTATATTATGTCTGACTTTTCACCACATAGTGGAGCATTTTTTTAATGATACGAAGGGTCTCTTCCGAGAATTTAGATAACGACGATGCAGTTGCTGTCTTTTTACCAAACATTAATTGAAATAAGGCTAGCTGCTCTTCGGATGCCTCTCGATCATTTAAGAATAGATGTAAAACAGATATATTTCGTTTTTCTTGCTCCAGCACTGCTTCAGCAGTATCCATTATGCCGTTTTGAGCATAACCGAAGGCAGATGGCTCACCATCTGAAAATACAAGTAAAAACTTATGCTTTTCTTTTCTAGAAGCTAGTCTATTGCCTATCCAACGAATGGCAAAGCCATCTCTGTTGTCCTCATGGGCCTCCATGGACATAATCGCCAGGCCATTATCCTTTTGGCCATCTTCTAATTTATGGATCCACTCAAACATATTTGGTTGTACTTCTTCAGAGGCTTCGAAGGCGTCCTCGTAATGTAGGACAATCTCATGGGAAATGTTTAACTGCCCTAAAACATCATGAAATAAGAGTACTGCTTTTTTCGTTTCCTCCATCTTATCACTCATGGACGCAGACCCATCTACCAATAATCCAAACACGGCATCAAGTTTCACGCTTGGAGCATCCTTTTTAAAGAACGGCTTTGGTCTCTCTTCTGTCCAAAGCCTTGTCAGCTTTGAAGATAGCCTGCCTTTCGAAAGGTTATCTCTCCTATCTATCTTCTTCTGCTCCATCCGCTTCCTAATTTCTGTTACGAATGCTTTGACATAGGGAGCTTGCTCTGTACGATACACTTGTAACAGTTCCATGTTTCTCTTGCTAGGGGCAATTGAAATTCTTTCCTCTTTATATACTACTTTCGAATGCTCGGATCCGAATTCCTTAGCTGCCTTCTTTGTTTTCTTTTCATTTTTCCGCTCAGAGGCATCTGCATTTTTTTTATACTCTTTCTGTCCGGCTGATTTCCCTTGTCCTACTTCTGTTATTTCTTGGTCCTCCCTACCTTCTTCTGCGTCAGGGTTCCCAAATGTTTTGCCGCTGTTCCCATGCTCTAGCTCATAACGTAGATGGACTCCATTCTCCTCTTTTGATTCTCTGTGCCACGTCCGAAAAATCTCTTCAATCGTTTCCTTCTTTTCTTCTGATCCAGGAGAACTTTCTTTCACACCTTTGTGGTAAGTAAAATCGGTCGTTTGAATAAATTCAGATGAAATAATGGCATAGTAAGGTAGCAATAAATCCTGTTTGATTCCCTGCAAGCGTGCAATCATTTGATAAGCTAGGTCAATAGCGTCTTGTGTAGACCTGATATCATAAGCTCGATGAATAACAGTATCTGTCATTTCAAATATCTCTGGTCCACTTGCCCTTAGAGTACCTTCATATAAAGCAATGTATAAATAGCTTATATACGCCTCTGCTAAGAAACCTTTTTGGCTGTTTATTTTCAGCTGCTGCTTATGAAACGACAGGTATGTTTCATTTCTAACCTGAAAATACTTTGCAGTACCTACCCTTCTACGTTTGATCAGCTCCTGGAGACGAAATTCTTCTAAACAAAAAATCATCTGTTCCATCAGCTTTGGTAGTGCTACCTCTCTGTCTTGGAGATAGTCCGCCCAATCTTTTAGATGAAAATGCTTCCAAAACCCTTCCGTCATCAAGTAAAGATCCGAAAGCCTCCCCGCTTCAATTGTTTCCTGCTCTCTATGCCTCCAAAAGACACTGATAGAAATCGTTTGAGTAGATGGCTGAAATTCAATAAGCTTCCGTTCACTAATGGAGATATTTAAGTTTTTGGTTAGTGCTTTTGCAAGGTTTTCATAATGAAGGAGCTGTCTCGCGTCAATAGTTTCATTATTAAATTGAATAAAACGGTCAATAGAGGACATTTAGTTCCCTCACTTTATCCAAGTAGATGCTAATTCCATCACTAAATTTTTTTCCTGCTCATCCTCCAGCTTTTCTGCAATAGCATAGCGAATAGCGCGAAGAGGCTCGATATAACGGGAAAGCTCAATAGCATATTGGAGACTTCTAATCGAAGCTGCTTCCTCGGAAAGAAGTCCTTGTTTCACTTGATCCATTAGATCCTCCGCTAAGTGAAAGAATAACTCACGAAGCTTTGGTTCTGCATCGGGATAGAGATTATTAAAATGATTTTGTAGTAGTTCGCCTGTTAAATAGGGAATAGAAAAGGAGACAAAACGGTTTTTAAGTGCTTCATTCATTGGTGTTGTACCGATGTATCCTTCATTGATTGCTGCGATGACAGAAAAGTCAGGATGAGCCTTAATAACCTCTCCGGTAAAAGGGTTTGTCAGCATTCTTCGATAATCCAACACACTGTGAAGGATGGGAAGTGTTTCGGACTTGGCCATATTTATCTCATCAATATAGAGTATATGTCCTTTTTTCATTGCCTCAATAACTGGTCCATCAACGAAGTCGATTAAATTGACGCCATCTTTCACGATGATTGTCTTAAATCCTAGTAAAGCCTCTGCATCTAAGTCTACCGAGCAATTGATGCTCTGAATTGGTTGATTGAAAAATGCCGAAACCGTCTCGGCAAGCTTTGTTTTCCCAGCACCAGTCGGCCCTTTTAAGAGCACGGGATGCTTAAGAGTTACAGCGGTTAAGACATCTTCGAATAAATGCTTAACAGGTGATGTATAGCCACCTGACCCAATGAGCTCTTGATCCGCATCATTATGACTTCGGCTATTACGCTTTTGCTTTTCTGTTAATATAAGACTCAATGTATATCCTCCTAAACCATTTTTTATGAAAAAAAACTGATGAAATCATCAGTTTTCTTGGAAATATTCTTTGTAATAGCCACCGATTTTTCCAGTGTTATCGATTACAAATAAAAATTCTTCTGTTTCATTTTTTACTTCATAAGATTTTCCAACCGTTAGTACATTACTTACTAAGAATTTCTCTGCATTAGTATGTACACAAGTAACCTTTTTCATAGTTGGTCTGTTTATCCAATCTGTATGTATCATAGTAGCACTCCCTTTTATCACTAGTATACGATTTACAAGCTGTTTTTTCAATGTACGACGTCACATTGCATGCGCTTTACACCAAAAAAGCAGGTATACCTAAGTATACCTGCCAAATAGATGGATAGATTAAGAGTTTAACATTAAATCTTCTGGGTTTTCTAGAAGCTCTTTTACAGTCTTTAAGAATCCAACAGAATCTTTTCCGTCAATTACACGGTGGTCATATGATAATGCAATGTACATCATTGGTCGGATTTCGATTTCATTTCCAACAGCGATTGGACGCTTTTGAATTGTGTGCATTCCAAGGATACCTACTTGAGTACCATTTAGAATTGGTGTAGACATTAGAGAACCGAATACTCCACCGTTTGTGATAGTGAATGATCCACCTTGCATATCAGATAGAGCAAGCTTGTTGTCACGAGCTTTTTTCGCTAAAGCAGCGATATCTCCTTCGATTTCTGCAAAGTTTTTACGATCTGCATCACGTACGATTGGCACTACCAATCCACCTTCTGTAGATACCGCGATACCGATATCATAGAAGTTGTTTTTCACGATGTAATCTCCGTCAATTTGAGAGTTTACATATGGATATTTTTTCAGTGCAGCAACAACTGCTTTTGTGAAGAATGACATGAAACCTAGGCGAACATCATTTTCTTCGAAGAATTTATCTTTTTTACGAGCACGTAATGCCATAACATTTGTCATATCAATCTCATTGAATGTAGTTAGCATTGCAGTATTTTGTTTTACTTCAAGTAAACGAGAAGCAATTGTTTGACGACGACGAGACATTTTCTCACGAGTTGTACGGCCATCATCTTCTTTTGTAGCAGCTGCTGGTGCAGGAGCTGCTTTTGGTGCTGCTGGCGCATTATTGTGTGCAGCAACGTCTTGTACTCTTACGCGACCCATTGGATCTACTGGAGAGATATCACTTAAATTGATGCCTTTTTCACGCGCAAGCTTACGTGCAGCAGGGCTAGCAATAGTACGATCTTGTTCAGTTGTTGTAGATGCTTGTGCAATTGGTGCTTGAGAAGCTTTCGGTGCTTCAGGAGCTTTCGCTTCCTCTTTCACTTCTTCTTTCGCTTCTGTTTTAGCAGGAGCACCTGAGCCAGCTCCAACGATAGCGATCACTTGACCAACCTGAACTGTATCGCCTTCAGCAGCTAATAGCTCACTTACTACACCAGCCTCTTCAGAGATAACCTCAACGTTTACTTTGTCTGTCTCTAATTCAACGATAAACTCACCTTTTTCAACTGTATCTCCTGGTTGTTTTAACCACTGAGCAATCGTACCCTCTGTAATTGACTCTGCTAATTCCGGAACAATAATTTCTGCCACTTTAATTTCCTCCTCTAATGCTTTCTTACAAGCTCTTTAAAGCTTCTTCAATAATTCTAGTTTGTTCAACTTTGAACGTATCTCCATCGCCTTCAGCAGTACTTGAACGAGCTACACGTCCCACGTAGGCAATGTCTTTGTCTTTTGCTAGCTCTAACAGATATGGAAGAGCAAAATTCCAAGACCCTTGGTTTTGTGGCTCTTCTTGTGCCCATACAAGCTGCTTCACGTTTGGATAACGCTCAATAATTGCTTGGATTTTTTCTGTTGGGAAAGGATACAGCTGTTCAATGCGGACAATATGCATGAACTCGAAGCCTGCTCCGTCCTTCACTTTATCAGCTAAATCGATTGCAAGCTTACCACTCGCAAATACAATTTTCTCGACCTTTTCAACCTCTTGGCCTAAGCCTGGTTGTTCTAATATTGTTTCAAACTTACCTTGTGCTAGTTCGCCAACTTCAGCACCAACTAATGGGTGGCGTAGTAGTGACTTAGGTGAAACAATGATTAGTGGTCGAATTGCTTCATCATTTAACATTTTAGCTTGTCTTCTAAGGATATGGAAATAGTTAGCTGCACTTGATAAGTTTGCTACTGTCCAGTTATTCTCAGCCGCTAGCTGTAGATAACGCTCTAATCTTGCACTTGTATGCTCTGCCCCTTGCCCTTCTGAAGCATGCGGTAATAACATTACTAAGCCAGATTTTAGACCCCATTTTGCACGAGCTGAGCTGATGAAATTATCAAACATAACCTGTGCCATGTTTGCAAAATCACCGTATTGTGCTTCCCAGATAGCTAATGTATTGCTATCTTCTAAGTTATATCCAAATTCATAACCAAGAACAGCTGTTTCTGTTAATGGGCTATTGTATACAGCAAAGGATGCTTTGGAATCGGAAATGATGTGTATCGGGATTAATTGCTCCCCAGTCTTTTCATCGTGCAACACAAGATGTCTATGTGAGAATGTACCACGTTGAGCATCTTGACCAGTTAAACGAACAGATTGACCGTCTTGGATTATGGTTGCGAAAGCTAATGTTTCCGCATGTCCCCAATCAATTTTCCCTTTTCCTTTAAACGGTTCCTCTCGACGTTTCAGAATCTTCTCTAGCTTTTTAAACGGAGTAAACTCAGAAGGCCAAGTCAATAGCTCTTCATTGATTTTTTCAAGTCTTTCTTTCGCTACCCCTGTTTCTGTCTCTGGCATACCTTGAAGAACTACTTCTGGAATCACGATGTCATGAGCAGTTGTTTGAGGTAATTCCTTCACACGATCATACGCAGCTTGCATTTTACTAAACACAGCTTGGTCGAGCTTTTGAACTTCCTCGGCTGGAAGAATATTTTCATTTGCCAGTTTTTCTCCGTACAACTTACGAACAGTAGGATGCTTATGCACTAGCTGATACATTTTCGGGTTTGTCACCATTGGCTCATCCATTTCGTTATGACCATAGCGGCGATATCCTAATAGATCAATGACAACATCTTTTCCGAATTGCTTACGATATCCATATGCGAGCTTCGCTACTCCAAGAACAGCCTCTGGATCATCTGCATTCACATGGAATACTGGAACCTCAAAGCCCTTAGCTGGATCAGAAGAATAGAAGGTTGAACGTGAATCGTAATGCTCCGTTGTAAAACCAATCATATTATTCGCAATAATGTGGATAGAACCGCCCGTTTGGAAACCACGTACTCGACTATAGTTCAGTACCTCCGTAACAATACCTTGTCCTGGGAATGCAGCATCTCCATGAACTAGGACGGCAAATGCAGCATTTTTGTCTTGCACAGGATAGCCTGGTGCATCCGTTTTCTCTTGTGCCGCTCTTATTTGACCAGTTACAACTGGACTAATTACCTCTAAATGAGATGGGTTATAAGCAAGCTTAATAGTTAAGCCAGATTTACTATGATAGGATCCACCTTTATGGTATTTCACGTCACCATACCAACCCTCAGAAGTTTCTAAAGAACCATCCTTAGGCAAGAAGGAATCAGATTGTACATGTGCAAATTCTGCAAACATCATTTCATATGGCTTATTTAACACATGTGTTAAGACGTTCAAACGTCCTCTGTGTGCCATACCAATGTTTAATTGTTTTGTATTAGATTTATCTGCTTGACGTACTAACTCATCTATTAATACTACTAGCGTATCTAAACCTTCAACAGAGAAGCGTTTAGCTCCAACAAATGTACGGTGAATAAATTTTTCAAAACCTTCAACGTGTGTAAGACGCTCCAATAAAGTCATTTTCTGATCTTTTGAAAGGCTATCTACTACTTGCCCTCCTTCAATCTGACTTTGAAGCCAATTTCTTTCCTCGGTGCTAACAAGATGGGAAAATTCAAAAGCGATTTTATTTGTATAAGCTGCTTTTAAATGCTCAATTGCTTCTAAACCATTTGTAACGCCAGAAGGAGGATTCGTTAATAGAAATGCAACCGGCACTTCTCGAAGGTCTTCCTCCGTTAAGCTATAGGTTTTTGGGTTAATTCTAGCGTCATCTTTTGGTCCGTTATTTAACGGATAAATATCTGCAGTTAAATGGCCATACGCACGAATAGCATCTGCAAGCTGAATCGCACGGACAACCTTCTCAAATTTATTCGTTTCAACTACTGGCAGCGAACTTACTGAATCTGATGCTGCTACACCTTCTACAGTTGGCGCTCCGTATTGGCTAAATAAACTAGCTAACTCAGAGTCGACCTCATCTGGAGTTTGGAGAAATAGTTCGTATTGCTCCATGACATAGCCAAGGTTTGGTCCTGAAAAGGAGGACCAAGGTGATTGCTTGTTCGACATTTTAGAAATACCTCCAACATTTTATGCCCACTGGCATTTAATGATAAATAAAACAAAAATTGCATAATGGAAAGATTACGAATAAATTGATAAATAATTCACACTTATAGTTTACCATTCTTTCTTGATGTCCGAAAGATAGCACGCCGATAAGATTTTTCCACTTCCATCTTACTACTCTCGGAGAAAATTACAATGCTTTTTCACAAATTTACTAACACTTTTTATAATTTTTATAATCAATTTTTATGAATGTTTATTCAATTGTTAAATTCGGGAATTTAATGGCAAATTTTGTCCCATTTTCGGAGCTGCTTACACATATATTTCCTTTATATGCATGCACAAGTCGTTGGACGATGCTAAGGCCCAATCCAGAACCACCTTTTGCTTTTGTCCTTGCTTCTTCCACGGTAAAAAATCGATCAAAGATTTTGTCTAATAGATGCTCAGGAATTCCTATCCCGTTATCGGCTATGGAAATACACGCCTCTCCTGGCAAGTTTCGGGCTTTTATACTAATTAACGGTTCTTTATCATTATATTTGATACTATTATCGATAAGATTACTAACAATTTGGAGTAAAACTGTCTTGGGCACTGCAACAACCACGGCCGTATCTTCTTTATAGCTTATAGTAGTATTTGGTGCTAGTGTTTTATAGAGCTTGATCAGCTCATCCACCACTTCCTTTACCGAGGTTTGGACCGTGTAATCAGTTTGTTCATTCTTAGCTAGCTTTAACATCTCTTCTATGAGAGTTTTCATTCTTTTCACTTCTTCTAATGAGATATCCAGTGATTCATCCAGTACTGCCGGATCACTTTTTCCCCATCTGTTTAATAAAGCCAGATGTCCTTCTACAACTTGAATAGGGGTTCTTAGCTCATGAGAGACATTATGAATAAATTCATCCTGTCTCGTGATGGTCTCTGACACTTGTTCCATCAGTTCCTTATAAAGGATAAGGATTTCACCTATCTCATCAGAAGGAACATCATCAAAATGGACTCTCTTTAGAAATTTGTGCTTTTTAGCCTCTACCATTTCATCTCGTAAATCCTGTAAAGGCTTCAATAAAAAGCTTGAGAGGGAATAACCAATGAATGCAGAGACGAATAAGGCTACTAATGCGAAAACAGTCATAGAAATGAGCATATAGTCCATTAATTCCTCAAAATCCTCCAAGCTGTGGGAAATTTCCACATAGCCAGTAAACAAACCAAAATCAATTGGTGATGTCTTCGTATAAAATGCTTGTCCGTTAATATTCCCTCGCGCAAACTCCTCCGACTTTTGAAAGCTTGCAAAAGGACTTGCATCATTGATTCTTAAAATCTCAATTCCATCCGAATTTAAAATCCGGACAGATTGTTCCTGGTTTAATAACTGATTTAGAAGCGTTTTGTTACCCTGAATATCTTGAAGAGAGATGATGGGTCCTCGGGATTCAAGAAACATCACTACCTCATTTAGTGTGTTCTGTGCTGTGTTCCTTTCGGCATTTAACAGCCAGGCTTGTAAGGAAAAATATAAGATAATGCACATTACTAAAAAGCTGAGAAAGATAGAAATCGCTGAGGAAACAGTCCACTTCTTTTGGATGGTCCATTTTTTCATTTGCGCATCACGTATCCTACACCCCTAACCGTTTCAATGAGCACCGCAACTTCCAGAGGTAGCTTCTTCCGCAAGTGTCTTATGTAAACGTCCACCACATTTGTTTCAACCTCTGTTTCATATCCCCAAACATTCTCAAGAATTAAGTCTCTGGTTAACACTCTATTAATATTAGACATGAATAACACCAATAAATCGAACTCTGTTTTTGTCAGCTCGATATCTTTGTTCTGATAGCTTACTCGGTAGGCATCCTTATCCACTTGAAGTCCTTTAATTTCTAGAACCTCTCCCTTGTCAAAGGTATCTACCCTCCTTAATACTGCACGTATTCTTGCTAGTAGTTCTTCAATAGCAAACGGCTTTACAATATAATCATCTGCACCAGCCTCTAAGCCAGATACTCGATCGATAATGGCATCTCTTGCGGTTATAAGGATAATTGGCGTGTTCTTTTGATTCCTTACCCTCCTGCATATTTCCATCCCATTTAAGTGGGGAAGCATGACGTCTACCAGTAATAAATCAAACTCACTAGAAAGGGCTAGTCCAGCCCCGGTTCTCCCATCGTGGGTAACCGTTACATCAAATCCCTCATGTTTAAGCTCTAGCTCAATAAATTTTGCAATATTCACTTCGTCCTCAATGACTAAAATATGACGTTTCACTTGGACACTTCCTTTTACAAATCAAATTCATCTGGTGATGAATGAAACTAATAATTATTATGTAGACTTTGTTTCATTAGTTTTTCCTGTAACAAGCTCTTTCATCCAGCAATGTGGCAATCTTGCTTCTTAGATACAAATATCTGTTAAAACTCCGAAAAGAGTTTCTTTTATAGATTACTTGAAAAAAGATTGTATTTTTTAAAAGGGTTAGATATAATCCTAGAAATAGCAATAAAAAGCTTGTGGCTTAGCCTTTTTTTCATCATATGAATAATTTGTGAAACATACAAGTATATTAATTCAAAACAGGAAGAATTATAGTATTTTTTACTTTTCAAATTGATAAAAACAAAGTATATTATTTTATGCAAATAATTTTATAAGACAAGGGGAACCTTGTCGTGGGAAGGCAAATGGTGCGCCACCAGTCTTAACTGGTTCTAGTAGGTTCGATTCCTACCCCGAAATTTTTTATGCGATTCTTAGTGAAAAATTTCAGGGGAACCATATGAAAGTCTACTTTCGTATAGGTGCTAGATGGAGGCGTTTTTTTGTGTTGAAAAAAAGAGATTTACATGAATGTACTGCATTATATGAGCTAATGGCCGACCCGACTATTCTTTCTTTTGTTCGGCAAAAGGCATATTCTGCAGATGAATATTGGTTCCAAACAAAGCAAATAATCGAAGATGAGCAAGCTGGACTAGTGATTTCCCGAACAATTATCAGTGATTTCGGTCAGCCGATTGGTACCATTAACCTTTTTGATATTCAAGATGGAGCTGGTTTTATGGGTACATGGATAGGCACACCTTTCCAAGGACTTGGCTATAATAAAAAAGCAAAAGAACAATTCTTAGAAGAGCTTTTCTTCGAGTGTAATATTCATACTGTTTATTTACGCATTAAAAAAAATAATATAAAGAGCATTAAGGCTACTGAAAAATTAAGATATGCACTGAAAGCAAATGATTCACATCCCCTTATCTATGAAGCAATCAATAAAAACCAAGAGGCTTTTGACCTCTACTATATACCAAAGGATCTATTCTATTTAACTTTGCTACAGAGCGATGTAGAAGAAGAGCAAGCAATTTAGGAGTGTTTACTGCTACAGAAACTATTATAGGATTTACTAATTGAATAAAAAAATGGTAGGGACAAAAATAGCACTTATGATTCTTAATCTTGATAAGAATCATAAGTGCTTTCTTAATTTTTGAAACTTACGTTCTTCACTACGTCAGATGCTTTCCGCAGGCCAACAGGATGTTGGTGAGGAGAACGTTGTCACACGACGTGACATCCTTAGTTTTCCATCCATAAAAATGAGACATAGCCGAACGCTTACGCGTGCTGTTGCTATGTCTCACCTGTCTTTTTCTACCGCAGGAATCGCCGACGCTTTTACGAACTAACAGTCCAAATCATCAAGAAAGGAATGGTTTGGTCCCTGCCACTTCTATAATACGACAATTGCATTGGTACCGTTTCAATACATCTAATTTTTATATGTTAATAAAAGGTCTGTAAACTGTTCTGGGGTTTTAGAGGGAGATGCAGTAAATTGAGCGTCAATAATTGTTTCCTTCTCATCAATCAGTCTATATAAGGATTCAACAAAAGATTTAGGCGTGAGATTTTCCTCTTCTAAAACAATAGCATAACCTTTCTTACTAAAGTAAAGTGCGTTAAGCACTTGATCTCCCCGGCTTGCATGTTTAGAAAGCGGAATGAGAAGCATAGGTTTTTTCAACTCTAAAAATTCAAAAATGGAATTTGAGCCTGCCCGGCTAATTACATACTTCGATATCTTTAATAAATGAGGCAGCTCCTTCGTCACATACTCAAAGGCAATATAGTTAGGCGTACCTTCCAATGATTTATCATTATTTCCTTTACCACATAAATGAATGATTTGATACCTCTTGGTAAGCTCTGCAATATTTTCTTTTATGGCATCATTGAGTATTTTGGAGCCCTGACTTCCTCCCATGACAATTATCGTTTCCTTTAATGGGCTAAACCCTGTTAGCTCTAATCCAATCTTCTCGTCTCCTTGAAAAAGATCTGGTCTAAGAATAGCACCAATAGAAGTAGACTTTTCTTTTGGAAGATATTTAAGGGTCTCCTCGAAAACTGTAAAAATATGCTCCGCAAAGGTGCCTGCGATTTTATTTGCTAATCCAGGTGTAATATCTGATTCGTGGATGACAACTGGAATATTAGCTAGTCTTGCCGCCATCACGACAGGTACAGAAACAAACCCACCCTTAGAGAATACTAAAGAAGGCTTTACTTTTCTAAGTATTCTTAAAGACTGGAGGGTTCCTTTTAAAACCTTGAAGGGATCCGATATATTTTTCAAAGAAAAGTATCTTCTTAGCTTCCCATTTGAGATAGAATAATATGGGATAGTTGGAAAGCTGTTTTGTATAATGGTTTTTTCAATGCCATCAGGTGAACCTATATAATGGACTTCATATCCCTTTGCAATTAATTCTGGGATGATGGCCTCATTCAGGGATACATGCCCTGCTGTACCTCCACCAGTTAATACAATTGTATTGTTATTCATTCAAGAATCTCCTAACTTTTATAGCTTAAAGGATGTATGCGAAATGCGAGAAAAGAAAACACTTCGAACAAAAGCCATTTATATGACTAAAATCGTCTTTCCGATTTTAGTTACCCAGGTAGCGCTTTATTTAATGACCTTTTTTGATATTTTAATGACTAGTAAATACCATATTGATCATCTAGCCGGTGTTTCTATCGGTTCCTCTATCTGGGTACCAGTTTATACAGGATTAACCGGTATTCTACTTGGTCTAACGCCAATTGTAGCACAATTAATCGGCGCGAAAAAGGAGCAAGATGTAAGAGCGTATATACAGCAAGGATTTTATATAGCCTTTTTACTAGCTTTTGTCGTATTTGTAGGGATAATCTCTTTAGTGGATTTTTTACTAGTAAAGATGCCTCTTGAAGTTAGTGTACGCTCCGTAGCAAAGAATTATTTATATATGATGACAATCGGTCTTGTTCCTTTATTTTTATACAGTGTCCTTCGTGCCGTCATAGATGCACATGCTAAGACGAGAGTTTCCATGTTTATCACCTTATTATCTGTACCTATTAATATTTTCTTAAATTATATTTTTATTTTTGGTAAGCTTGGTTTCCCTGCATTGGGAGGAATGGGTGCTGGATTAGCATCGGCTTTAACCTATTGGTTCGTTTTGTTTTTTACCATTGTGATATTTCTAAAGGTGAAAGAGTTTCGAAAGATTGATTTATTTAAAAGCTGGCCAAAGCCTTCCCTGGAAAAATGGAAGAGTCTAACGAAAATTGGTATCCCAATTGGCTTGTCGTTATTTGCAGAGACCACTATCTTTTCTGCGGTAACCTTACTGATGAGTGTATATTCTACAGTAGTTATTTCTGCACATCAAATTGCTATGAACTTTACTTCCTTGCTATATATGATTCCATTAAGCATTGCTATGGGGGCAACGATTCTAGTGGGTCGTGAGATTGGTGCAAATAACTATCGAGAGGCAAAAGCATATAGTTGGTTAAGCGTGGGAGCTGCTGTTGCCTTTAGCTTTCTATCAGCATCCATTCTCATTGTGTTTCGAGAGCCCATTGCATCGCTATATACTGACAACGCACAAGTAGTGTCTTGGACGATTCAATTCTTTTATTTTGCTGCGTTATTCCAGCTTTCTGATGCAATTCAGGCACCTGTACAGGGAGCGCTTAGAGGTTATAAAGATGTTAATATTACGTTTGTCATGGCAATTATTTCTTACTGGATAATTGGCCTTCCAACGGGATATATACTAGGAATCTATTCCTCTCTTGGTCCCTTCGGTTATTGGGTCGGATTGATTGTCGGACTGACATTAGGAGCTATCACACTTGGCACTCGCTTAATCTTATTGCAAAAAGATAGGTATAAATCGATCAAGGAAATACAGAAATGAAAAAAACCACTTTATAAATAAAGGTTCTAAGTTAATGTAGGAATAGTATTTATTGATTCTTACATTGATACACCTCTACTTATTGCTTCTAATACAATCGTTTTTTCTGGACGTATTATAAAACTTTAAATAAAGACTGGTAGGGGAACCGAAATTGCTCGAATCCTCTCCAGTCTTATTAATGGTGTTGTTTGACTTTTAATATGCATATAAGAATTGCCTATTTTTTTCGCTCATTTCATTTTTTCATACTCTTCTTGTAGAACAGAAAGAAGCTCTTCCTGCGCCTTCGGTAGAAGCTTACTGTTAACTACCTTCGATTTTATTAGCGTATATTTCTTTTCTAAAGATAATCTCGCCCTTGGGTGCGTATACTCATCTAGCAGCTCTGCTTTTAGTATTTGACGGACCTGTTCCTCACTTTCGATAGTCTGGAGAGATTTTCTATCCTTATAGAGTAACTGGAGGCTAGATATCACATCGCTCATCCCATTACCTCAATTTCATTCACAGCATCACCGATAATGACAATCTGTGGCTCCATTTTTATATATTCAGGTAACCACTGAACCATCCCATATGCATATTGGAATAGAAACGGGTTTTTATGTCCTTTAATTGGCACATACCCCTTTATTCGATAAATAGAATCAGGCAGGTCCTTCACCCATTTCTCGAATTCCATTTGATCAACCGGCTGTTCAAATGTATGGACCCTAGAAGATAAGGTGAGTTGTTTTCCAATAGCAGATTGTTGAATCTCTCCTGCTTGAAAAGTAGCCTCCATCTTTTCTACCACTGAAAGGGGAACTCTACTGTTTGTTGTTTGAATGATAGGTGCATGTGGATTTAATGATTGTAGCTGCATCGTCACAACTGCTGCTTCTGATTCAGATAAGAGATCGATTTTATTAGCAATTAGTAAATGTGCATGCCGTATTTGCTCAAGGAATAGCACTCTTGTTTGTGGTGTCATCTTATCCTTTTCTAACCACCTTTTACAATCCGCAACGGTAATAATTCCTTTCATGTGGAACTCTTTAGCAAAAAGAGGTGATAACACGGCATCCATTGCTTCTACAGGATGGGCAGCTCCTGTTGTCTCGATTAATAAAACATCAAATTGTTCACCGGCCAGTAATGTCTGTAGCTGAGCCTCCATTTTTTCAGAGCCTGTGCAGCATATACAGCCTTCAAGCATCTCCCTTAGAGGGATATCCTCCTCCACTGCCCTACTATCAAATGCAAGTTTCCCAAGCTCGTTCATGATGACTGCTGGCTTTAGTCCCTTCTTTTTAAGCTGTTCAATTAACGTAGAAAGTAGAGAGGTTTTCCCACTCCCTAAAAATCCACTTAACAGATATACATCAATCATTCGTTTACACTTATCCTTTCTTATATCCAGTTTCACTTAACACGAATTAAGTACTAGAAAATGACCCGTCTGAAAAGTTATTTAAAGACGGGTCCTTTTCGACCGATACAAAGAGCTATACTACATAAAGAAGGGGCGCCCATAAGTATTCTACTTATTGGACACCCCTTTTTACTATATTATCAGGGTCTAAGACAGACCATAGCTCTATCCTCTATTGATTATTTCGTCAATAAATCGTTTACAACTTCTACTGCCTTCTCTAACTGAGGATCATCGTTCATGATTTTCTCACGAAGCAAGTTCATTAACAAATTAGTAGAATCGCCAGTAAGCTCACCGGTAACTTCTAATTCATTATCCGCTTGGAATTTCTTTACAGCATCTTGCATTTCTTGATCAAATACAGTGTTAATCTCTCCTACTTCGTATCCCACTGCTTGAAGCATTTCTTTCGCTGCCGAAACTGCTTCCGAGTCAGTATTTAATCGAAGCACATAGGATGGATCAAGAGGAGATAACATTGCATAAGATGGATATTCTACTTTAAAGTCTGGGGAAATTCCCTTCTCATGAATCCAATTGCCATTTGGCGTTAACCATTTCGCAGTTGTCAATTTGAGGTTAGAACCGTCCGGTAAATCATTCACTTGCTGAACAGTGCCTTTACCAAAACTGTTTACTCCAACTAATGGTATGTTCGCAGATTCACTAAGTGCTCCCGCAAGAATTTCAGAGGCAGATGCGCTACCCTCGTCAATCACAACAGCCATCGGAACGTCTACTTGTTTTCCACCAGAAGCATTGGTTTTATCGGTAATACCCTTTTCTTCGATTTGTAGGATTGTTTTCCCTTCCTCCAAGAACAGGGTTGATATATCTATTGCGCTACCAAGAAGTCCGCCTGGATTTTGTCTTACATCCAATACCAGACCCTTCATCCCTTGGCCTTCCATTTCATCAATCGCCTCTAATAGTTCCTCATAGGTATTCGTAGAAAAGCTTGAAATGATAATATGCGCAATACCGTTATCTAACATTTCTGCATAGACTGTCTCAATCGGTATATCATCACGCACGATTGTTATCTCCATCGAAGAATTATCTCCACGTTTTACAGTTAAGGTTACTTCTGTTCCCTTTGGACCTCTTATTAAAAGTACCGCTTCCGAAGCACTGTAGCCTTGGATATCCTTACCGTCTACGGCTAGGATTCTATCATTCGGTAAAATGCCAGCTTTTTCTGCTGGTGAATTTTTAATAGGAGATACAACTGTTATGACGCCGTCAAGTTCTTGTATCTCTGCTCCAATACCTTGAAAGCTGGAGGATATACTATCATTAAATGAAGAAGCCTCTTCTTGATTCATATAATCGGAGTAAGGATCACCCAAAGCATCAATCATTCCATTGATTGCTCCATTTACTACTGATTCAGCATCTATCTCTTCATAGTATTCATTTTGTAGTTTGTCATAAGCTAAATATAGTTTCGCAAACTCTTCTCTTTCATTAGTAGATTGAGGAACTACTTCTACAACCTTTTCATCTCCCCAGGTAAGTGCGATCATCGTTACTCCAGCAGTTACCACTATAAGGGCAAAAATCATTAGCAGAAATACAAATGGCTTCATTTTAATCTGTCTAGAAGCAGGTCTATTTGTAGATGCTAGCTCTTCGCTTTGTTGTTTTTCTTCTTCCAAAACTTTCACCCTTTTCAATTAAAGCTTCTTTTAAAAATAGACCGTCAGTAGATGACAGTCTATTTTTATTGCCCTCCATGAAAATTATTCTTGGATTGCAGCTTCAAGTGCAACCACAATCATGTCATTGAAGGTAGTTTGTCTTTCTTCAGCACTAGTAGCTTCTCCAGTAATAATATGGTCACTAACAGTTAGAACGGATAATGCTTGACGACCATATTTAGCTGCTAAAGTGTATAAAGCTGCAGATTCCATTTCCACTGCTAGCACGCCATAGCTTGCAAGCTTTTCGTTCTGAGCATTTTCGTTATAGAATAAATCCGCAGTGAAAATATTACCCACCTTCAGATTTAAGCCAGCTTCCTTCCCTGCATTGTATGCTTTATAAAGCAAGTCAAAATCTGCAGTTGGTGCGAAGCTTAGGTCATCTAATAATACTTTGTTTAAGGTAGAATCCGAGGAAGCACTTTGCGCAAGGATTACATCTCTTACCTTTACGTCTTTTTGAATAGCACCACAAGTTCCAACACGGATTAGCTTTTGAACATCATATTCATTCATAAGCTCTGTCACATAAATAGAAATAGAGGGTACTCCCATTCCTGTTCCTTGAACAGATATTCTCTTTCCTTTATATGTACCAGTATATCCAAACATGTTTCGAACTTCATTATACTGAGTTACATCCTCTAAGAAAGTTTCTGCAATATATTTTGCTCTTAGTGGGTCTCCAGGAAGTAGAATAGTATCGGCAATATCGCCTTTTTTTGCGTTAATGTGAATACTCATTACATTTAACCTCTTTTCTAAAGTTGTCGTGTTAATAATAACCGTTTTTATCTGTAAATGCAATTCAGAAGTGGTTATTGGATATGTTCTTCATAGAGCCTCCAAATGTCGTCAAATACAGTTGCCGGCATATCTGGATGTGCTAATTCTTCTATATATTTAGAAATCTCCACGAAAGAAGTTTCCGTTTTTGGAAAATCGTGCGTCATAAACATCGCCTCTGCAAAAATTGATTTGCTATCCTCCTTTTGTCCCCCTCTAAATTTTAACGCAAATAAATAAAAGGATTGAACCATTTTTTCCCCTCCTTTAGTCATAAAGACTCCTATAAATTGAAAATTTAGTAGATAAATTATTCCAAAACAAGTAAACTTTAAATATTAAGAAAATACTACACGAAAGGATTGTTCTTTTTGTTATTTAAGAGAAAAAACAGACAAGAGTCAAATAAAAAAGTACATAGGCAAGGCGTAGAAACAAACACGTCACCTAAAAAACAGAAAAGGAAAGAAAAATCTTTCAAGAAAACAACTCTCCTGCATTCTATTCGAGGAAGAGTTATAGTTGCTTTTTCCATGTTAATACTTATATTAGTAGCTATGCTTTTTTTAACATCATCGAAAATGCATCAATTTCAAAATGAACTAGAAGAATACATAAATGTAGGAATTACGGAACAGCTGATGGTAAATGAAATAGCTACTACTTTAGCCCAACTTTCCAACGCTGAGCAGAGTTATATCATAACAGGTAAATCAAATTATAAGACAAGTTATCGGAATTATAAAGACTCTGCTATTACGCAATTAAAAAATCTCCAGAATACCTATAAAAATCGCCCAGAGGAGTTTAAGAAAATAACTTCAATTAGCGAGCATCTAGAGGCATATCTGGCGTATTCGGATCGTGTTATAAACCAAAGAGACACTGTCAGCTTCGAGGCTGCCCAAAAGCTAGTAAATGCAGGCGGTGGAAAGGCTGAAATGAGTAAAATGGATGTCCAGATTGGATCCATGAACGAATTTCTTCAAAAGCAGAATGCAGCTAAAATAATACAAATGGAAAATGATAATCAAAACGCATTGATTCTTTTTATCTCACTAACTGCTATCGCGGTGGTTCTAACCTTAATTTTCGGAATATTTTTATTCAATTCTATCGGCAAAAGTACCCAGTCTATTAACCAGTCTATACTGGAAATTGCACAGGCTGGTGGAGATCTAACTAGAAGAGTAAAAGTACGTTCTAAGGACGAATTCGCTGAGATTGCTACCAATACAAATGTTTTAATTGGATCCATCGCAAGCTTAGTGAAAAGAGTTAGCCTCTTGACTGAAAATGTATCCGCAAGCGGTCAACAGCTAATGGCCTCTTCGGATGATACTGCCATCACCATTCAATCGATCGCGGACTCAACAAGTGAGATTGCATCCGGTAGCGAGCAAACAATGGAAAGCATGACAGTAGCAATTAATAAAATGAATTCCTTAGAGGAAGCAACAAGATATTTAAACGAGGATGCACAAACGGTAAAGAAAGCAACCGATCATATGTCCTTAGCTGCAAAAAAAGGAGTAGAATCCGTTCAGCTTTCTTCTAAAGTAATGCTTAATATTGAAGAAACGATGGCTACTACCTCTCAAACTGTGGAGAGCTTAGGAACGAAATCTTATGAAATCACTTCTATCATTAAGACGATTACTTCAATCGCAGAACAAACAAACCTACTTGCTCTTAATGCCGCAATCGAAGCAGCAAGAGCGGGTGAGCATGGGAAAGGATTTGCTGTGGTGGCAGATGAAGTACGAAAGCTTGCCGAGCAATCTCAGAATGCGGCAAAAGAAGTAACCAATATCGTCACTTCCATCCAGCATGAAGTAGTTTCTATCGTGAAACAAAATCACGAAGGTGTTGAAAGTGTTATCAAAGGAGTCGAGGTTGCCAATGAAACAACCAGCTCCCTAGAACAAATCATGAAGCAGACAGAAGAGACTATCACCATTATTGAAAAAATGGTAAGTCAAATTGAACAAACGCTTAACTTCAGCCAAGAGGTTGCGGCATCATTCATCGAAGTAACACAAATCGCAGAAAACACTGCTGCAAACACCGAAACTTCCGCAGCCGCTGCCCAAGAAGGCTCTGCCGCAATGGAAGAAATCAACGCATCCGCCGTAGAGCTTTCCCATCAAGCAGATGAACTAAGAAAAGTGGTAAATGAATTTAAACTATAAGAGAAACGATGAGCTCGCTAAGGTGCTCATCGTTTTTTTATCGCTTGCGTGTTGTGGCGATAAGAGCCTTTGGGTAAAGGACAGGACGTCGGTTCCGAGCGATAAATACCTTGTTTCGAGCATTAACAACCTATTTCCGAGCAGTAGATACTTCGTTCAGCGCAAAAGGTCCGTGGATTCGAGCAGTAGACTATGCCCCTCCTCAGTTTCGAGGGATACCTCGTCAATTTCGAGAGATAGAATCCATTTTCCGCTCGATAGCTAACTCTTATCGCTCGATAGACCCTTGGTTTCGATTGATAGCCCAAGCCCTTGCCTCCCACCGCTCGATACCGCTCTAGTTCCGCGCGATAGGGTCCATTTTCCGCTCGATAGCTAACTCTTATCGCTCGATAGACTGCTGGTTTCGATCGATATCTCAAGCCCTTGCCTCCCACCGCTCGATAGCCTTCTTTTATCGCATGGTAAAACACATTTACTGATTGATGCCCCCAAACTCGTTTGATAGCATCCTCGACCGGTTAACACGTCTCTACACTTCCTATTTCCTTTAGTGAGTAATTCGCTCGGCTACACAGTACAAAGAAAACACCTCGAGAGCCTAGACTCTCGAGGTAGTTTATTTAAAATAGCTTTAAATATTCGCCGTAGCCTTCTTCTTCAAGCTTATCCTTTGGAATAAAACGCATTGCCGCAGAGTTAATGCAGTAGCGTAAGCCTGTCTCCTCTTTTGGTCCATCTGGGAACACATGTCCAAGGTGAGAATTAGCCGTTCTACTTCTAACCTCTACTCGTCTCATCCCGTGGGAGTCATCAAAGTGTTCTGTTACTTCCTGCGCTTCGATTGGTCTTGTGAAGCTTGGCCAGCCACAGCCTGCATCATACTTATCCTTCGAATGGAAAAGTGGTTTGCCAGAGACGATATCCACGTAGATTCCTTCTTCAAAATGCTGATCATACTCGTTTTGGTAAGGTGGCTCCGTACCATTTTGCTGTGTCACGTAATACTGCATTTCTGTTAGCTTATCCTTCATTATGATACCTCCTACTCGCTTCCACGAAAGCTTTTCTTCCTGAGCCTTCGAAATAACGATTATAGTGCATCGGATTTTTCTTATAGTAATCCTGATGGTATTCCTCTGCTTCATAGAAAGTAGAAGCTGGTAAAATCTTCGTCGCTATCTTCCTGTTAAATTTGCCAGATTCCTCTAACGCATTCTTAGATGCCTCCGCCTTTTCCCTTTGTTCATCAGAATGATAGAAGATGGCTGTTTGATAGGAAGACCCTTTATCAAAAAATTGCCCTTCTTCATCAGTAGGGTCAATGTTCAACCAAAAGATTTCTAATAAACGATCATAGGAGAAGACGGCTGGGTCATAAGTGATTTGAACAGCCTCATAATGGCCGGTTGTTTCTGAACAAACTTGTTCATACGTCGGATTCTCTACATGTCCACCTGTATAGCCTGATACCACTTTCTCAATGCCGTCGTAGGTATCAAATGGCTTTACCATACACCAAAAGCAGCCGCCAGCAAACGTAGCTAATTCCATGGTAGATCCCCCCTTATTTTGTAGGTACGACTATTTCTAGGATAATCTTATCTACCTTTAAATCCAACTCTTTTGCTCGGACGTTGACACCAGAGGCAACAGGAATACTCGTTAGCTGCAGTAGGACCTCTTCATCCTGTGGCTTCACAATCATCCAAGGAGGTAAATCGACGGAATCCCTTAACAGCTTTAAAACTGTTTCAGGAGGAATTTGTAGATTTCCGACTTCTACAGAAGACTGTTCCATCCGGATATTACCATCTTCCTCCACATAAGGATCAAAATACATCTTCACAGGTAACGATAGGGAAAAAATCGTAAGTTCAGATGTAAGGACAATTTGATCGTCTACCTCTAGCTTCAGAGGCAGTGGTTTGCCACCCATCGCTTTATGGATAAAGGAATTGGCTATTCCTTCAAAATCCTCTTTTGTCGTGTTGACAGTTAACACATGTCCCGAAGCAAATGCCTCTGTTTCTATAGGCTCCTCTACGTAGTCAGAAGGAGCAGTTATCCAATAGATGAACGCTCCAATACTTCCTACAATGATAATAAGGAGCAAAAAGAACGCTATCTTCCATTTATTCATTTCATCAACCCCTTAAGAAAAGCGCAAGCGCCTATGTCCGTTGCAAAAAGCAAATGAAACACAGCAAGTATACACTCGGCCACTGCAATATGCTCCTATTTATCCTCGTGCGAGAACGCTCGAGCTAAACAATCATTAGAAAAAAATATTTTCTAATCCCTTATAAAAAACAATTCCCTACTTTCCTTATCAATCAAACCACAATTTTCTAGCGATTCGATAACCCTGTCGGTAATAAGCTCATAGCCTTTACTATTGGGATGGAAGAAATCCGTATGATAAACAAGATTTGCGTTTGTATCAAATAAAGTATCTATCGGTGCGTAGCAGGCATTTATATCACTATAGGAAAGAGATTCAATTGTATCGTTCCAATCCGTAACAATTTGATCAACTTCACTTGTTTCTTCGGATACAATGGTTATTGGATTATAAATACCAATCATCACAATTGGAGCAGTACTATTAATCTCTCGAATCTCCTCTAAGATAGAATCATAATTGTTTTCAAAACGTACCAATTCTTTTTCAAAGGCTTCTACCTTCAAGTTAAAAAGGTCCTTCTTAAATACCTTCATCATATCGTTACCACCAATCGTTACGGTGATGATGTCTGCCCTTCGAACATGATGATCAATATCCCCGTCTCTCAAAAGCTTTAACAATTGGTCACTTCTTCTACCTCTTTTTGCAGTATTGGTTATTATCACGTCTTCTATTCCTTTATACGCTAAAATTTCCTTCTGCAACCTGCCAACATAACCATTTCTTTTAAGGCTATCCCCTACTCCTTGTGTCAGTGAATCACCTAGTCCGACTATATCCAATGTCTTCGGGAAAAACTTTTCAGGAACGGATAACTCTTCAAACAAAACTGTCTGTTTTTCTTGAAAACTTACCTCTCTTATTTCTTCCCCACTACACGCTGCAAGAAGTAGCACGATACAACAAATTTGAATGAAATGCTTCATTGTTAACCCCTTTACTATAAAACGCTGTAACCTTATTCCTACCTACCCTAACACTCACCTATTATTTGTAGCCGGTTTATAAATAAAGGCAGGGACAAACACCTCCCTGCCTTTCGATTTATTCTGTCATATACATAAAGCCTACTGCTCCTGGGCCAGTATGTGTGCTAATTACTGGTGAAGTAATCGACAGTTTCACATCTTGAAAGCCAGACTCTTCTATAAGCTCTTTTAATGGAGTAGCCATCTTCAGTCCATTTGCGTGAGAAATTCCTACTGCTTTTACTACTTTCCCTTTTGTGTCCTCCATAAACTGATTAAAAAGATAGTTTACTACCTGCTTATGGCTTCTTGCCTTCGCAATCGGCGTATAAACACCATCGTCTAAAGAGGCGATTGGTTTGATCGACAATAGAGAGCCGATCATCGCCTTTCCCTTTCCTATCCTTCCGCCTTTCACCAGATTCTCTAATGTGTCTACCACAACAAAAAGATGGGTTTTAGAGCGGATATCATATACCTTTTCTATAATCGCTTCCTTTGATTCACCAGAGATAGCCATTTTTGCTGCTTCCTCCACCTGGAATCTTAGCGCGAATGAGATAAATCTACTATCAATTACTGTAACATCTGCATTGGTTAATTCAGCGGCACTTTTTGCTGATTCCACTGTCCCACTCATCCCACCAGTCATATGGATGGAAATGATGGAATCTCCTTTTGCTCCTAATTCATCATAGAGCTCCTTAAACACTCCTATAGCTGGTTGAGATGATTTAGGCAGCTCCTTCGTTTTTGCCATTTTCTCTAGAAACTCTGCTGGCTGAATATTTACCCCGTCAATGTAAGATTCATTTTCAATTTGAATTGTTAAAGGTACTACATGAATATTATATTTTTCAACAATATCCTGTGGTAAATCTGCTGTTGAATCTGTAACAATATGAACCTGTGACAATCATATCAATCCTTCCTTAGTAGCCTCTATTTAAAAAGAAGCAACCCTTTATGTAAATTAATTGGAATTATTCATAAGAACGAGCTCTCGCTCAATTCTTTGCTGAATTAACTGTATCATATCTTTGCTATTTGTTCCTAAAACCTCTGTACTACTATATGTTGGTAAAATACTTATTTGAACATGCGCAGGACGGATTTTGTTATTATTTTTCTCCATAATCTCAGAAGTTCCCTTTATAGCAATGGGAACAATCGGAACTTGTGCTTCTTTCGCTATACGAATAAAACCCGACTTGAATTCTCCGATTCCTTGTCCTTTACTTCTCGTTCCTTCCGGGAAAATTAATATGGAATGTCCTTTTTTTAACTGCTCGATTGTATCTAAGATAGATTGATAGCTACTTTTTCTACTGCTTCTATCTAAGAAGACACAGTTCATTTCTTCCATCCAAGTTCGAATAATCGGTAGTTTCTTCACTTCTACTTTTGAAATAAACCCAAAAGGCTTCGGAATATAAGTGAGTAACGTAGGAATATCAAAGTTCCCTTCATGATTACTAATCAGTAGAACTGGCCCTTCTGGTAAATTTTCCAGCCCTTTCACTTCAAACGTACTTTTTGTACGCTCTAATATTCCTTCTGCCCACATTTGGGGAACAGAATGTACAAGCTTGTCATATTCTTCAGTAGAGAGCTTGCCCTTCTGTTCCTTTATCTTGCGTAATCTTGGCATACTTACCGGCAAATAACCAAATAAGAAGCCAAACGTTCTTAAAGATGAAAACAAACTAGTCACGAACCTTTCTATCATAAACCAAATATACATATGTTATTCCATCAGAGGTTTGCATTTCCTCTGAAGTCTGTGTAAGCGCCCAGTCACTTGCATTATATGGTGGGAAATACGTATCACCTGTAAAGTTCTGTTGAATATAGGTGATATATAAACGATCAGCATTCGGAAGAATCGTACGGAAGATTTGTTCTCCTCCAATTACCATTACTTCTTCATGGTGTTCTTTTGCTATTTCAACAGCTTCCATCAAACTAGTCGTAACAACAGCTCCATCTGCCTGGTAATCAGGATTTCTGGTCACAACGATGCTTTTCCGACCAGGAAGTGCTCTACCTATTGACTCAAACGTATTACGCCCCATAATCATTGCTTTTCCCATCGTCTTTTCCTTAAAGTAAGCAAGGTCACCAGGGATATGCCAAGGTAATTTATTTTTATATCCGATTACTCGGTCCGGATCATGTGCGACGATTAATGAAATCATTGCTTCTCCTCCTATTTATACGGCAATATCTGCTTTGATTTTTGGATAAGGATCATAGCCCTGAATGGTAATATCCTTTATTTCAAAATCAAAGATAGATTTATCTTCCTTTGTAAGGACAAGCTCTGGAAGAGTCCTTGGTGTTCTACTGAGCTGCGTGTCGACTTGGTCCATATGGTTTAAGTAAATATGTGCATCTCCTAATGTATGGACAAACTCACCAACTGAAAGATCACATTCTCTTGCTATCAAGTGTACCAGCAAGGCGTATGACGCAATGTTAAACGGCACCCCTAAGAATACGTCTGCGCTACGTTGGTATAACTGACAGGACAACTTTCCATCTGCCACATAGAACTGCATGAAGCTGTGACAAGGTGGCAGTGCCATATCGTCCACCTCAGACGGATTCCAGGCTGTTATGATATGTCTCCTAGAATCAGGATTCGTTTTTAGCTGATCAATAAGCTTCGTTAATTGATCAATCGTCTCCCCATTCTTTCCGGGCCAAGAACGCCATTGTCTACCATAGACAGGTCCTAAATCACCAAATTCCTCTGCAAACTTTTCATCAGCAAGGATCTGTTCGCAAAACTTCTCCATTTCTTGTTGAACAATCTCTTTGAAAGCTGGATCCTTTGCTGCCCTTCTTCCGAAATCCGTCATATCCGGTCCTTTATATTTTTCACTATTTACCCATTTTTCAAACGCCCATTCGTCCCAAATATGAATATTATCTTGGATCAGCGTTTTCACATTTGTATCACCCTTTAAAAACCAGAGAAGCTCTCCCACAATTAAACGAAATGCCGTTTTCTTTGTTGTCATAAGTGGAAAGCCATCTTGCAAGTTAAAGCGCATTTGATAACCAAAGACACTTTTTGTGCCAGTACCAGTGCGGTCGCCTTTTTCTACCCCGTTCTCTTTAATATATCGCATTAGATTCAAATATTGTTCCATTTATATCGCTCACTTTCTGATTCAAGTAAAAAAAGCTCTCGACTAGGAGAGCCATTTTGGTGGTGTATTTTTAGACCAATATATCTCACCTAACACATAATGCTTTGCATAGTGATCTTCGGCTAAATGATAATGGAAATTAAAATAGTATCCATCTAAAGGCTTTTTATCTGTACGAACATGAAATCTAATAATATCCTTCTTAGATTTTTCATCAAAGATATGGAAAATCCTCTCATGATAGTCTCCAGATGGTGTTTCTGTAATGCCCAGCTGTTTGATGGACTGGTTGTCCAGCTTCTGTACAGCGACATCGATTGCCTCTTGCATTCTAGGGAAGATCACCTGCTCAAACTCATCCTGAATAACAGGTCCTATTCGGTGTCCAAATTTTATGTATGATTGTTCTTTTGCTGCAAGAGCTAGAAGCTCCTTTTGATCAACGGTTTCCTCTATGACATTACTATATTCAATACCAGTATTAGCCGATGAGAGGGCATTTGGTGATTCTTTATCAAGCAGCTGCTCCCAAATTAAATGGTTCGGGGAAATTAATCCAAACGTCAAGAATGCAACTGTGATAATAATGGATTTCTGAAGCCACTTTTTCAACTTAAACACCTTCTTTTTGAACAAATTTGTCATAACTTGTATAAACATATACGTCTAAAAGAACAAAAGGTTTCCTCTTTTTCATATTCATTGTACAATAAAAAGTGGAAACATTCAGTAGGTTTTTTATGAAGGAGGAATTTCTCATGAATTCAGTCGTAATAGGGATCGGATTTCTATTTTTACTAGGTTATTTAACTTCATTGTGTTTCACGGACTAATAAGCTTATCTTTAGAAAAACATTAAAGAGCACTTCCGATCTAATGGTTAGTCGGAGCTGCTCTTTTCTTCTTACTTACTTGCTTTATTATACCCCATTCTCATTTCTCTTCTGTCATTCAGCTATTATAACATTTTCAGAGATCACTAGATCCTCTCTGTTTTCGAGTAGCCTCCAATCCTTGACTTTCTCTTTGTTTATTAATAAATATTTTAGCCCCTTAATATTATTTAACGGTTGGATAGACGTTACATTTGTATCTCGAATATCTAGGTATGTTAGGTTACGTAAATCTGATAAAGGAGACAAATCTGAAATCTCTGTATCCGAAACCTGCAGACGCTCCAGGTTATTCAACGAGCTAACAAATTCAAGAGAATGAAGAGACGTTCCGTTCATCGAAAGAAAACGTAAAGATTCTAATTTACCAAGTGTTGAAAAGTCCTTAATTGGATTGTCTATCAAAATAAGACTTTCAAGATTCACTAGTCTTTCGAGTGGAGACAACGAGATGACTTGATTGTTGGTAATATCTAAATCTTTGAGAGAAATCAAGATATCCAGTGGAGCTAAATCTTCTATTCGATTATTAACCAAATTAAGACTTACTATATTTTTCAACTCTGGAAAATCCTTCAGCTCCTCTAGGCCACTATTAGATATTTCCAACGTATTTAATTGCTTAAAAGAACTTAAAAAAGACACTTCTGATATAGGTGTGTTCTGGAGATATAGATATTTTAAGTTACTTAATTTACTGATAGAGTTAATATCTATAGGAGCCGTCACGTAAAGATGTTCTAAATTTTTCATTTCAGATAATGCTGAGACATCATCATTATTCTGACTATCAATGGTTAAAGTGCTTACCCAAACTAAATCTTCATGTGTTAGTTCTTCTTTTGGAACTTCAATTTGTTGGGAGATTTCAGTGAGAAGTGCATCTGGAATTTTCACAACCTCCGCGGTTTCAGTTTCTTCATGAATTTCTTTTTGTGGTGTGTCATTTTTCTTGATAATATCACTCTCATTTTCGCAACCGACTAACAATAACAGGACAAATACCAAGTATTTTTTTCTCATCACGTTCCCCTTTTAAATTTGATCACTTATAGTTATGAATTTATATTTGAATCCCCCTGTGAAACGAAGGAATGATAGTTTTTCCACAGCTTCAATAGGAATTTATTTACGATTAAAAGTAGACCAATTACAAAAAAGAACCAAACGAAAAAGTTATCAAAGAAGTCGGGATAATAAACATCTACACTAAGTCTCATTCCAGCCGCTAATACCTCGGCAATTCTTTCAGCAGTAAAAAATATTCCACTTAGAAAAATAAAGAATACACCCACCAATTCTAATCTCATTTTCTCTCCCCCAAATATCCAAGATCGACCCCAAAGTGTGTTTGGATATCATTATCTTCTGTCACTGGTTGAATCCAGCACACCCCAAATTTAATTGTTCTGCTAGCGAAATTAGGAAATAGGATATATTGGATACCGTCATCTAAATAGTTTCCATTATAATCCTGCTGATAAATAGGATAATAGAATTCTCCAACCACACCGATTGTCAGCTTTATATCATCCTTATAGAATCCAATTGCTTCTAGCATCTCTCCACTTTCCGTATAGCCCTTGATATCTAAACCTGGGATACAGCATGTAATTTCCTTTATATTATTTTCATTTTTTACTTCAAATAAAATCATATACCTGCCATCTACATCTTGGCACAAACAATCTTTTTCTATTTCTATCGCTTCATACTCTACTTCTAATCCGTTCACTAGTAATTTGATTTCCCCTAATGGAGTTAATAGCATGCAGTCCCACCCTTTGTTTGATCTGGAATTAAGAAACCCAGGTGATTGCTACTTCTTTGGATTTCCATTGATTGTCTTCAAAATATATGCTGCCTTGTATTCCCACTGCACCATCACCAGACCGGTATTTGGAACCTTCAAACAAGACGGCCTCATCAGACTCGGGTTGAATCTTGTCTATTCTAAGAAGTACACCGTTTAAAACCTTTGTTTCTGAATCATAGTGCTCTTTTTCTTTTAGCTGCTCCAGAGTAGCTTCTAATACTTCTATTGAATATTTTTCCTCGAAGTAGCTTAGGATTTTAATTATGTCCTCTTCCTCTGTATCTTCAAAATTACTCGTATCAATCGCGATATATTCCATATTCTCACTTAGTACTTGTTCCTGGTGCAAAATGGATTCCAATGCCACGATATAGATTTGTCCTAAATCCCCTTTTATTGGCGTTGACTTACAAGCTGTTAGCAATAGTAGTCCCAAAAGAATAAGAAGGAACCTAGCTCTCATAGTTACCCCTTCCTTTTTCATAATTTTATTTAAATTTTAACATATTTAACCATTTTAGGAACTTTATCTAAGCTAATTTATATAAAAAAACTTTCTTCTAAGGGTATATGTTAATATATGGATAACAGGTAACACTAAGGGGGAACCAACTATCAAAAAAGTATATATGTTTTTGGGAGTACTTGTTGTGATTTTTTCTGTATTTCTAATTTACAATCATCGACAATCACCGACACAAACCGATGTATGGAATGCTACGGAGGGCTGGAATCCAGAGACAGAGGAAGTCATTTCAATTGAAAAGGTTGGCGAGGAATGGTTAACCATTTTTCGAAACAAACACTCTGTTATGATTGCTCGATTAGACCAAAATTGGTTAGGGTTTTGGGAGGTTAAAAATGACGAGGGGTCAGAAAGTACACTAGCTTCCACCTACTATCCTCCTTCTCGAGATGAGACTTTTACATGGAGTGCCTCCGGTTCAAGTCCAGCCTATTTCTTTGGTCAAGTCTTGAACAACGACATAAAACAAATAAAGGCGGAGACAGGAAAGAACTCCTTTGAAAATGCTCTATTTCTGAACGAAGGTCGCTTTTTCTTTTTAAAATCTGAAGGGTTTGTATACCCTGTAAACATTCAAGGATTATCGGAATCAGGGGAAATAATCTACTCTACCAAAAAGTAATCCCAACTTGAAAGAAGGGTTGATTTGAGAAAATACGAATGGCTCGAAATATTTGGTAACAACAGAAAAATAGCATTGGTCCTCCTGCTATGCTTTCCTATAGCTGGTTGTGCTGGTTTAGCTGATTATACCATTCCACTAGATAATGGATTTCGTATAGATCGTTCATCGGCTCATAGTATTGCCATTTATGGAGAGAAGCCTAAATACTCGGAGGATGACACTAACTATGATTATCTTTATGTCCCAACCGAAGTCACAGGTATTTGGTGGAACGATGATTATATAGTTGCTAAGCAAATAGAGTTAGTAGCTGATGAAAGAGGCTATGAGCAGCCTCCAAAGAACCCCACCAAAAGTGACTATTCTTATTGGATCATTGATGTAAACAGTCGTAAAGTGTTAGGTCCCTTAAACGAAAAAGATTTGGAAAAGGAAACCGATCAATTAGAAATAACGGATTTGATCTCTTTGGAATTAATTGAAAAGCTAGATAGATACTAAATATCCATTTTCTTCAACGGATGGAAGCAGTAAAAAAAGGGCCGGGACAAAATTTTTCTTGATGGGTTATATTCTTTTTGGAATGTATTGATTAAACTTCAATTTAAGTAGGAAACATTAATGGTTTGGAGCAGCGTCGGCGACTCCTGCGGGAGCAGGGTGGTAGGTAAGCCAGCACAGCCATGCGCGTCAGCGATGGGTGCTGGCTTACGGGGGAGGGAAAACTAAGAACGTCACGTCGTGTGACAACGTTTTCCTGACCTACATCCTGTCGGCCTCCACTCCAAGCGTCCGACGTAGCGGAGAACCTGAGTCTCAAAAACTAAGAAAGCACTTATGATTCTAATCATATATTAGAACCATAAGTGCTTCTCATTGGATTTGTCCCAACTTCTTCTTTTATTTCTCCAATATTCCATAGTGGAATTTGGAGGTTAATCTGATTTGTTGAGAGAAGCCGTATTGTTGAAATAAAGGAGATCGGAAGTGTGCCTTCAACACTACTCGTCTTTTGGCTACTCGAACTGCCTCTTTTACCCACTCAGCGGTTAGTGTATCTTGCATTCCTACTTTTCGTAATGCTTGAAAGTTATTGGACTCCGTTATCTCCTCTTCAAACATTGGATCCATATAGACCACGTCGTAAGCATTATCTTCGCTTTGCTTAAGAAAGTTCACCGAGTCTTCTTGGAATAACTTTATCCGCCTCATACATTCATTGAGCATCTCGTTATCGGAGGTATATTCCTTCAATCCTTTCCCGACGAGGTAGGCAATAATCTTATTTTTCTCACATGCATGCACCATTCCACTGCTCCCTACGGCATAGGAGGCAATAATAGAGTCGGAGGAAAGGCCAGCTGTAGTATCTAGAAAAGAATCACCTTCGGTAAGACCTGTTGCTTCGAGCATGGAATCTTGCTCTCCGTTTAGTAATCTTTTCAAGCGAAATGCTGCAGAGTTAGGATGAAAAAAGAATGGTTCCTTCGCTCCAAGACTATAGAACTCTAGTCTTTCCTTTCTCACAAGCACAATATCAGCATTCGTATCCTTTTGCATGCGCTCTATGGAACGTTTACGCCTTTCTACATAAGGAACATTCAGTTCAGCTGCAATCTTTCTTGCCTGACTAATATGCTCCTTATCTGTTCTTCCAGGTGTCGTTACAATGAGTGTCATTCTGCGATTATTTGAGCAAGAACACCTGTTAGATGCTCTTTAATGGATTCCATCTCATGGTTTTCAATTTGTTCCCTTGGAATAAAATAAGCTAACTTGCCATCCTTCCAAATTGCGATAGAAGGTGAGCTTGGAGGCACTTCTTCAAAATATCCACGCATCGTTGCTGTTGCTTCTTGGTCTTGTCCAGCAAAAACAGTTACCAGATGATCCGGTTTTTCCTGAAGCTCTTCTATAGCACCAACCACTGCTGGTCTAGCTAATCCTGCTGCACAGCCACAAACGGAATTGATCATAATAAGTGAAACACCTTGTGCATGCTCCATATGTTCCTGCACTTGCTCTTCGCTTATTAATTCTGTAAAGCCTGCATCCGTCAGCTCTCTTCGCATTGGCTTTACAACCTCTTTCATATATTCATCGTATGCATTCACGCTTACATGCTCCTTCCAATTACCTTTTTATATTGTTCTTTCAATTCATTTTACCTCCAACAGCATATAATTTCATTCATTTGAACTCTACCAACGGGAATGTTCCACTTTCTTCCAAATTACTTTCTTTATGATTCTTTAAAAATAGGACAATTTAGACAAATAAATGGATTTCCTCCAATATAGAAACATTTATCTAATACCTTCTTCTTACTTTCTTTATAATTCATCTAAATACATTTACCCCTTTTTTATAAAATTTATATATTTTTATCTTTTTTAGGTTAGTTTTATATCAAAAACGTGTATTTACTATTAGTGGGGTTAATACTTGCTCTAAAATGGGCTAATCTAAGAAGAAACATACGACAAAGCATCTATATGTTTAGTAGGCAGCTAACCAAATGTAATCGAAAGGAATTTCTTAGTGAACAATTAGAACAGTACATATAAATAGAAAGCTGTTCCAACAGTTCATTTCTTTACATGAAAGAACGGATTTTCCTCTCGTAGTAGTAGATAAATAGACGGGGAGCGAGATAGAATGAAGCTAAGTGAATTATTAACATCAGTACAACATAGAGGAAAGGTTACGGAGGATATTGACATCACAGGACTGGCATTTAATTCCTCAGAGGTAAAGCCAGGCTATCTTTTTGTTGCAATAACAGGAACCAATACAGATGGGCATCTTTTTATAGAGGATGCGATTACGAAAGGTGCAGCCGCCATAATTGGTGAAAGAGATAGTGAATCCACCACCTATCCTTATTTTCAGGTAGAGAATTCTCGAAAAGCCTTAGCCCATTTGGCAAAAGCGTACTACCACAATCCTGCCAGCGGAAAGATTTTCATTGGTATTACAGGTACGAACGGGAAAACAACAACATCCTATATGGTTAAGCATATTTTAGAGGCTCAAGGAGTATCTTGTGCCTTATTTGGCAGTATTGCTGTGGTTATCAATGGAGAAGAGCATCCTTCCCCACATACTACCTTGGATCCGCTGACCTTTCACCAGTTTCTTGCCGAAAGTGATGACCAAGCAGTAATTATGGAGGTATCTTCACACGGCCTGATACAACACCGAATTGAGGGCCTCGAATTTGACGTATGTATTTTCACGAACATCGAGCACGAGCATCTAGATTATCATGAAAATATGGAAGCATACTTTGAAGCTAAGAAATCCTTATTTGATTTCTTAAAGCCAGATGGTACTGCAGTCGTTCACTGTATGAATGATTACGGAGAAAGATTAAGTACATACGTTCAGTCAATTGGAAAGAAAGTACTTCAAATTGACGGATCAAATCCAACATACATAATAAATGGAAATGAGCTGATAGAAAAGCAAGACTATCAACTCCTAAGTTACTCCCTCCTCACCCAAATGAAAGGAAGCCATAACATTGAAAATGCAGCAAATGCATTCTGTGCTTGTAGAGCATTAGGAATCGAACCTGAGTTGATATCAGTATCCCTACGAACTTTTTCAGGCTTACCAGGTAGATATCAATTATTTAAGTCTCCAATAGGTGCAACTTTTGTAGTCGATTACGCTCATACGGCTAATGCGTTCTTCCATATCTTAGATACAGTGAGGTCACAACAGCCAAACAATATCATTCATATCTTTGGTTTTAGAGGAAATCGCGACACTGGCAAAAGAAGAAAAATGGTGGAGATGTCCTTAAAATATAGTGATTGCTGCATTCTTACATTTGATGATTTAAATGGAGTTTCCTATAAGGAAATGATTATGGAGTTAGAAGCATTAGGGAATCACGAAAAATGTATCATTATTCCTGATCGAACAATGGCTATTCATTATGCATGGGAAAGAGCAAAAGAAGATGATTGGGTGGTTATTACAGGAAAAGGCTGTGAAACTTATCAGCAGGAATATTCTTTTCCAACAACAAACGATATGGAAACGTTAAGGTATTTATCCAGAATAAAAGCCTATGTTTAATGAAATAAAGTCCTCGTATATCAGTCAACATTCCGTACATCCTAATAAACAGGTTGTACAAATTGTCTGATGAAAAGAGGAAAATAGATGTATTACTATAAGGAAGAGCTAATCAATATTATTAAGCCTGACAAACCGGATCCAGCAGCCGCTAAAATTTTACAAGAGATTCTTGGTGGACACTTCGGTGAAATGAGAACGATGATGCAGTATTTCTTCCAAGGGTCCAACTTTCGCGGTCCAGAAACCCAATACCGAGATCTCTTGAAGGCAGTCTTTTTAGAGGAAATTGCTCACGTAGAGCTTGTTCAAAATACGATCAATCAATTACTGAATGATTCTGGTATGTCTGATCAAGCCGGTAATGCGGGTATGGATGGTGCACCGCTAGATGATGCCACTAAGCATGCAAACCCACATCACTTCATTATAGGGGCACAGGGGTCTCTTCCAGTAGACGCTGCTGGAAATCCATGGAACGGTTCTTGGGTATATGCTCACGGTAATCTAATTGCAGACCTTTTGGATAATGTCGTGTTAGAATCTACCGGAGTTCTTCAAAAAACACGTATTTATGAAATGAGCTCCAATCAAACATTTAGAGAAACTTTGGCATTTTTGATTGTCAGAGATAATGCACATCAAAATGTATTTGCCAAAGCATTAGAGACCTTAGGTGTAGATTGGGGCAAAATCTTGCCGATACCTAATTACGATATCAATAAGTATCCCGAGTGCAAAAAGTTCGTAGATATGGGTTATCATAATGCACAGTTCAATTTCCGCTTAGATCCAACAAGGGTACAAGAAATCTTTCAAGGACAGTCTCCTAGCAGGAATGGTGGACAAGTTCAGGTTACTCCACCACCGCAAGGTTTCCCTGTTCCTGTACTCCCTGTTATGCCAAATGAGCATAGTCCAGGATTAAGTGATTTGAACAGGTAAGAGAAAGTTTAAAAGGCACACGGCGACATGTATCGTAGTGTGCCTTTTCTATAAAAAAGGGCCCTCCCATAAATAGAAGAACCCGTAAGTACTATTCTAATGACTTATTTAAACCTTTACCGGACAATCTTTCTCTGTACTTCATTTCTTGATACTTTTTCTTCAACATTGCCATTCGATAATCGAAGTATGCTCCCACAATTCCGAGGGGAAGACCACCAGCGGAGATAGACAACAATACGACAAAAAGATTGAGCTCTTCTACCTTATAGCTTAATAAAAACATAATCAAAAGAGTACCCACTAACGTCATGAACAACGTAAAATAATAAGTGATCTTTAGCTCTTCCTTTTTATTCAGTTCTTCTCTTTTAAAATTCTTCGCCATACAGATCCCTCAATTCTACAAGCCGTCTTTTATTGTATTATTCACACTTTTCCTCATGTTTACACATACATTTATGGAAATTTTAATTACATTTTATTTACAAATGTTTTTCTCCTTATCATATGGAAATATTCCAACCGCTCGTGACGAAATAGACTAGAAAATTTTTCTATTATTTTATCATATGAAAGTACAGAAAAATAATATTTCATCTATATTTTTTGATAAAAATTAAGAATAATACAATGCTGTGTGAGAGTAAAGAACTATAGATGTAGACAGAAATGATTCATGGGGATAGGAGAAAAAATAGCAAAGAGTACGACAAAGTCCAAACGTTTCTTTGCAACTTTGTTCCGAGCAATTTCACCACTCCCCTAATTGGGGCTTTCGTTTAGTTTGAGAGACGCGCAGAGAACCTAACACTCAAAATAAGAAAGCACTTATGATTCTTATCAAATGATAGAATCATAAGTGCTCCTCTTACCGCATATCTCAAACTCAAAAGCCTGCATAGGAATGTCCATTTATATAGCGGCTCCCTGGTATACTATCAAACTAGCTTCTGAGTAATTGAAAAGATGTTATTTTATTTACTTCTCGCTTCATTCATTTGCTTCCAAACAGATCCTTTTGCTTCTTCCCCTTCTTCAATTCGTGCGATTGCCATGCGAATTTGTAAGCGGACCTCGTATTCTTTGTCATCCATTGCTTCTTTTAATGCAGGGAGTGCTTCTTCATCCCCTACTTCATAGAAATACATCGCTGCACGCCATCTTACTAATTTGTTTTTATCAAACAATGCTTCTTTCATTGCAGTAGAGAATTGCTCGAAGCCCAAATCACTCATCGCGTCGCCAGCAGTTCTTCTAACTGAAGCACTTTTATCCTTTAATGCTATTTCTAAGTATGGGATTACTGCTTCGTCCTCTAAAAGTCCGAGATAAACCGTCGCTAGACGTCTAATAGATACTTGCTCATCCTCCAATGCCTTTGCGAGGATTGGTAAGTCCTCCAGCTCAGGGTTGATCAAGTTGTTTAGCAGCTGAAATCGTACCTTCCAGTCTGGATGATTGAATTCCTCTAATGTGAACGGAGCACGAACCGGCTTGCGTTCTTCACTATTATCTTTATTCTCTATGAGGTCCTGCAGCTTGCTTTCCGGGAAGGTTGCCTCCAGCTCCTTCACCAGCTGCTCTCCAATCTCCTTTTGGTCTCCATATCGCACACCATAATCTACCCATTTACGAAGAAGGATATAGTTTTCCTTGTCCCCCTCCATCGCCTCGTCTAGTGCCTTTGTAAACCTTTCAGACAGGCCAAAGCGAGTTTCCGACTCACTATCAAACACCTTCACTTGAAGAGGAATTCCCTTGTATTGCTGCACATGCACATAGACCTCTCCGTAGTGATCAGCAGGCTTGTCACTGTCTTGACTGTCATTCTCTGCCCCAAAAACGTTTTCGACAGAAGCTAATATGGATTCCCAGCTAAATTTAGCGATACGCTCAATTGCTAAGAAATCGGCTACATGATAGACACCCTTGACGCCCTCTATCGCAAAAATCTCTTGGATTTCTTTTGGTGCATCTTGGATATTGTTTTTGTTATAGTTATGACTCTTCCCAAATGGAAGCTCTTGGTCGATATTGACCTTCATTGTATTTGGACTAGGTGTTGGTTCAATGGATACGATTTTCATGCTATTCCCTCCATTACTTGGTTGCTAACTCTTCTAAATACGACCATCTTTCAATAAGCTGCTCATATGTTTCATTTGCTTTTTCCAGTTTTTCGGTTAATTCTCTTACCAAATCGTAATTGGCTCCGGCGTTTGTAAGCTGCTCTTCTAGCTCCATAATGAGCTGCTCAGCCTTCTCGATTTCTCCACCAATTGCTTCCCATTCTCTTTGTTCCTTATAGGAAAGCTTCTTCTTTTCCTTTTGTGGCTTTACAGTTGGTTCTTCTTTCTTCACCGGCTGTTCTTTTTCTGCTGTTTTATTTTCCTCTAAATAATCGGAGTAAACACCCAACCATTCCTTTACTGTCCCATCTCCATTTACTATCCAAAGCTTTTTGGCAATTCTGTCTAAGAAAAAGCGGTCGTGGGAAATGGTGATAACAACACCTGGAAACGATTCAATAAAGTCCTCAAGCACAGACAAGGTTTGGATGTCCAAATCATTTGTAGGCTCGTCCAGTAACAATACATTGGGCTGCTCCATCAACATTTTTAGTAGAATCAGCCTCTTCTTCTCTCCTCCACTGAGTTTGCCTATTTGAGTACCATGTGTGTGTAGGGGAAATAAAAAACGTTCCAGCATTTGAGCTGCAGATAACTTCTCACCAGATGATACTTCAATTGAGTTAGAAGACTCTCTAATATATTCAATCATACGTGTTTGCTCGTTTAGTGGTGGTAGCTGCTGGGAAAAATGTTTCAGCTTAACAGTGGAACCAACAATGATTTCTCCACTGTCTAAAGCTAATTCACCCGCAAGCATCTTTAGCAACGTACTTTTGCCAGCTCCATTTGGTCCCACGATGCCAATTCTGTCACCAGCCTGTAGAAGAAAGGAAAAATCCTCTACGATTTTCTTTGAACCAAAGCTTTTAGATATATTCTTGCCTTCTAGTACCTGCTTCCCTAAGCGAGAGGAAGCTAGCTCCATGTCCAAAGATTGGGACCCACTATTTCTATCTATCTTCGAGTCTAACTCTTCAAAGCGATCAATTCTAGCCTTTTGCTTGGTCGTCCTAGCCTTTGCCCCTCTTCGAATCCATTTCAATTCATTCCGGTAAAGGTTTTGCAGCTTTTGCTGGGATGCTGCATTCATTTCTTCTCTTAATGCCTTCGATTCAAGGTAATCTGCATAGTTTCCAGTATGCGTATATAGTTGCTTGTCAGCCAGCTCGTATATATGAGTAGCAACTGCATCCAGAAAGTATCTGTCATGAGTGACAAAAATCATCGCACCATTTATTCGCTGAAGCGTTTCCTGAAGCCAGTCTGTGGATTCCTTATCTAGATGGTTTGTTGGCTCATCTAACAGCAACAAATCTGCCGGCTCAATTAACACCTTGGCAAGCGCCACTCTTTTTTGTTGCCCACCAGATAAATGAAGAATCGATTGCTCAAATTGCGTGATTCCAAGCTTGGTTAAAGCAGTCTTTGCAAGAGCATTTACATCCCAAGCCTCTAGCTCGTCCATTTTTTGCTGAAGGGCTAATAGATTATTTTGTAGCACCTCTGAAGTTGGGTCAGCAGATAGTCTCTTTAACGCTTCTTCATAATCTCTGTTTACTTTTAGAATAGGAGAGTCTCCACTGAACACAGTTTGAAGCACCGTTTCATCCTTCGTAAAAACAGGCTGCTGCTCTAAATAAGCAACACGAAATTTGTTTGGATGGTCACGCTCAATAGAATCTGCCTCCAGTTCTCCTGCAATAATGGATAAAAAGGTAGACTTCCCCGTTCCATTAATACCAATCAAACCAGCTCTGTGCTGATTATGTATCGTGAAGGAGATGTTTTCAAAAAGCGTCTTCTCTCCTACTGTTTTTGTTAAATTGGATATGATTAAATGACTCATATATCTTCTCCTACTTCTTTTCTAAATTGTTCTAAAAATTGTTCCATGAACTGATGTCTTTCCATAGCAAGCTCTTGCCCTCTCTTTGTGAGCATTCCCTTAGATAATTTTAACAGCTTCTCATAAAAGTGTGTCACTGAGGAGGTTGCTTTGGACCGATACTCTTCCTCCGTCATTTCTTCTCTTGCTTGCTCACTAGAATCATAAAGCTTTCGGCTTTTTGCTCCTCCATACGCGAAGGTTCGCGCTATCCCAATAGCACCGATTGCATCCAATCGATCCGCATCTCTAACGATTCTCGCTTCTACCGACTCGGCAGGTAGCTCATGCCCACCATTAAAGGAGACAGATTGAATGATTCGCTGGATTTGTTCCTTCTTTTCCTTATCTAGTGATAGCTTCTCTAGTATGGAGACCTCTAACTCTTTCCCATTAGAATATTTTGGGTCACTTACATCGTGCAGCAAGACGGAGAGAAGCACTAGCTCCTTGTCAGCCTGCTCTTCATCCTTTAAAATTTCCATTGCATTATTCCTGACTCTTTGTATATGTTGAAAATCATGGCTAGCATCAAATTTTTCATAGATTCCTTTTACTAGCGACTCACAATAAGTAACCGTGTCCATAAGTATCTCCTTTCTTGCAAATAAAATCTATGTATACGTTCTACAGAAACGAAGATCTAAGCAATAGTTAATGTTTACTAGCTTACTCGTAATCCCGATTTGTATTTCTATTATAACAAAATTTATAGAGTGACCGTAGCAGGCCCACTTAAAAGTCTCTATATAAGTGAATTGTTAAATAAAACAACAAATAATTGACAGTTTGTGTCACTTTCTGTATAGTGAAACTATCCATTTTCAGAATTTTTGGTGGATTAAGGGAGGAACAGAATGCAACAGGGGAAGGTAAAATGGTTTAATAATGAGAAGGGCTACGGCTTTATCGAATACAATGACGGCGAGGATGTGTTTGTTCACTTTACCGGCATACAAGGGGACGGGTTTAAAGCCTTGGAAGAAGGACAACTTGTTACTTTTGAAATTGTAGAAGGAAATCGCGGTCCTCAAGCTGCTAATGTGATCAAGCAGCAATAATACGTCCTTCCCTGGGATCTTTTCCAGGGTTTTTTATTTGGACTCTGTAAGCCTCTGACCAAATTCCTTTATTTCCTCTCCAACGGTACAGTCTTTAATACAGAAATGATGGGCTTTTGTCTTCCCTCTTTCCCTACGAAGCTGAGCTTTTACCAAACAGCCATCACAATATGTTTGCAGTAAATGATCAATTTCATTCATAATATCTGTATGCTTCATATACTTAATCGCTCCTTGAAGTTAATATTTATTGATTGTACAACTAGACTTCTCGTCCTTGCAAGTAATGAAGACGGATTAATAAAGGGGAAATTTGATGCTAGAAGTATATATTGACGGCTCTACAATTGGAAATCCAGGTCCCAGTGGAATTGGAGTTTTCATTAAAGGAGAAGGCCACCATATTAAAATAAGCGAATATATAGGAGAATATACAAATCATACAACGGAATTTTTAGCCTTATTACGAGCTGTTGAAGAAGTGCAAAAGCTCTCCCCTTCCATCGTATCGGTAAGAACGGATTCTCAAGCCGTTTTAGCTGCAGTAGAAAAACGATATGCTAAAAACGAAGAATTTGCAGAAATTCTCAAAAAAATCCTGGCTATAGCCGATACGTTTGATTTATTTTTTATCAAATGGATTCCTGACGAGCAAAACAAAGCAGCCCATGCTCTAGCTCGTGAAGCTGTTGCAAAAGGGACATCTCAATAGGAAGGTATACGGTTTTAGAAAGAAAAACAGATCAACTTACATTATGTTGGTCTGTTTTTTCATTTATTTGGTCCATCTATTAAATAGTGTTGTATTTTATTGGAATTTAAAGCAATATGGTAATTAAAGGATATTTATTTAGAAGGGGGAATTGCTTTGCATTTAATGATATCCATAGTTCTTTCAGGACTTTTAGGGGCAGTACTCTTTTTGATGGGTCCATTTGGTGTCGTCATTGGTTTTGGTATTGTGGTAGGCATCTTATTTAGAGGCTTATACTTATTAGCTGATATCCAAAAGAGGCTATCCAGAGTGACCCCAAAACCAGATAAGGTAAAGGATGCTCTGGAGGAATATTTAAAGGAACGAGCTTGAAATTGAACTGCAAGCAGGATAAGTCGGTCATCTTGAAAAGGGTGATCTGATTGTCTCAAAGTTGGCCTCAGATAGAAAATTGGAAATAATCATGTCTGTTTATCTATGTTTTTAGCTGTTCACTTACCCTCACGGAACCTTTTATTCATACCACTACATTAGTTAAGTAATCTATCGGTTTTTATTATTCTCCCTCAGCTTGCGTATTGTACGCTGCCTCAATCGTTTGTTTTGTGCGATTCAAAAAGCTGACAATCGCATCATCTTTTCCAAATAGCTGAAATAAAATCAATAAAGGATTTTTCGGTTTGTTTACCGATGTATAAATAAAGGTTGTCGTTCCATCTGGATTACTTTTTAGCTCATAAGCAGTCTTCATATTAAAACGATTGCTTAACACAAAGCTCTCCTCAATAACTTTGTAATCTTCTGTGTCCTCATATTTCGTAATCGTAATATCATACGTATCCGAATAAGTTGTAAGTTTATATGTCTGTTTGAATGTAGACCCCACAATGGTATTTGTTAGATTTGTATACTCTTCTTCCTCTATTTTAGGAAAGATTGCTTTCTTCTTCTCCAAATTCCCATAAAAGTAGGACCAAGCAAATTCGATTGGAACGTCTATCTGAATCTCTCTTTTCCATTTTTTCATGCTATTTGCTCCTTATGTAAGTTATGTTACTTCTATCATAGCACAAAAAAACAGACTCCCGAAAGAGTCTGTTCAAGTTATTGGTTTAAAATTAAGCTTTAACTACGTTAGTAGCTTGAAGACCACGTTGGCCTTGCTCGATTTCAAATGTCACTTCTTGACCTTCATCAAGAGTTTTGAAACCGTCGCTTTGGATAGCTGAGAAGTGTACAAATACATCGTCTCCGCCTTCGCGCTCGATGAATCCGAATCCTTTTTCTGAGTTAAACCATTTTACTTTACCTTGTTCCATGTTTGTTTCCTCCTCGTATGCTAACTGCAGCATACATTTTGTTACTATCCTTGCTCAACACTGTTAAGTAAAAGTGTTGCCACCTACTAACTAACCGAACAAAAATAATCCTCTTATAATATAACATGGTAAAACTTATATTGCAACCAATTTACCGAAATTTTTTATACATTTTCCACCAAAGCACCAATTGCTCCACTATAACCATGTTTTTCAAGAAAGATAGGATTCTTCCCTTTTAGTTTTGTGTAGGATTCGATAATTTCTTTCAAAAGCTCGTTTTCCTCCAGCGTTGAACCAATAAAGATGATATCTTCCACATCATTCGATTCTGCGGCCTGAATGCAAAGCGTAGCTACTACTTCCCCAATAAGCCCTTGGATACCTGCAAGTAGATCAGCATGGACGTTAGCTTCTGAGCTTTTTAATGAAACTCCGCCAAAGTTACTTGCTGTTAAAGAGCCCTTAATAGGTAGCTTATTGTCTTTATAAATATCGCTCACTAAAACATCTATTGACGAACGTTTTCCTTCTTTAGATAGCGATATAATTTTTTGATAGTCGGAGATTCCGGTAGTACTAACCGCAAGGCCCATTAGCGTACCACCGCCTACGCCTGTCCCACCAATTCTTATATGATTATTCTTACTCATTTTATGTATAGATGTTCCCGTTCCGATATTTGCAATAATAGCTGAGTTGATTTCGATTTCCTCTTGCTGCAGCTGATAGAAGACCCCGTTCATTGTAGCATCGAATTCTACTATGTATGGTATATCCTTCTCTGATGATAGGAATTTTTTTAATTGTTCCGCACGACCGCCAGTCAGACATATAGAAGCATTAGGATGATGTTTTGTTATCCAATCCTTTACAGCCTGAAAATTAGAGGAAAGGAAATGTTGGAAGCACATCTCCCCTTCTTCGTTTGAATATGCAATCTTTATTAAAGTTCCTCCAGCATCTATCCCTAATCTTACAGCCATGTTCATTCCCCTTTGATAATGCTTATTTTATCCAGTTGCCAACGATAGGATATTGAAAATAGTCATCATTCAATGCTTTTACAATTCCTATTATCGGTATGACAAATGCCATTATACCAAAGATTATAAGCATTGGAATACCAATTAAAAAAATTACCAAAAACGCAGAGATTGTCATTAAACCATACATTACTAGCTGAAATAGAACCGCCTCCAGCGACAATCTTCTAATTTCCGAACTATCTATCAATAAATACAACAAAAAAGGTACCAAGAATGGGGCAAACCAGGTACTTGCATGTAGCAGCACTTTGAATCCTTTGTTCTCCAATTGATAAGCTCCTTTACAATTTATTATTGTCTTGCATAGGGTTTTTGATACTAACATCCGGTCAAGAATGGCAGCAATAAATGGCAGTTGATAGGCTCCACTCGAGTTGTCGGCAGCTAGAATCCTGGAAATGCATTATTCTCTGTTAGTGGGATGCTGACTTTGCAAGGAATCTCTTATTCTAGGATTGCCGGCTGGCCAATTAGCTAGTACACGGGATGCGTTACTCTCAGTTAGAGACTACTTACTCTCGTTCGGGATGTCGTTACTCTCATTCGAGCTAGCTTTACTCTCGGATAGCAGCAATTTATTCTCATTCAAGGGGAATACTCTCGTTCAGGGAAGATTTATTCTCGGATAGCACACATTTATTCTCGTTCAGTAATGATAGCCCGCTCGCTAGCAGAAATAGGGTCCATTTATCGAAGCAACTTGATTGCCAGATAGGCGAAGCCGCCCCCATTTTAGTCTTTATTCTCGGATGGTCCGCTAATAGACTCAGATAGGCAGAAATCACTCCCTATTAATCAAGCCACTTGACCACGTGGATGCGTTACTCTCAGTTAGAGACTACTTACTCTCGTTCGGGATGTCGTTACTCTCATTCGAGCTAGCTTTACTCTCGGATAGCAGCGATTTATTCTCATTCAAACCATTTACTCTCAGTCGGGGGCAGTTTACTCTCGGATAGCACACATTTATTCTCATTCAGTAATGATAACCCGCTTGCCAGCAGAAAACGGAATCCATTAATCGAAGCAACTTGATTGCCAGATAGGCGAAGCCGCCCCCATTTATGTCTTTATTCTCCGTCGGTCCGCTAATAGACTCAGATAGGCAGAAATCACTCCCTATTGATCAAGCCGCTTGACCACGTGGATGCGTTACTCTCAGTTAGAGAGTACTTTCTCTCGTTCGGGGTGTCGTTACTCTCATTCGAGCTCACTTTACTCTCGGATAGCAGCAATTTATTCTCATTCAAGTCGTTTACTCTCAGTCGGAGGCAGTTTACTCTCGGTTAGGTGGAATTTACTCTCAGTTAGCGATATGCCAACTTCCTCGTCCTAGGCAAGCTGCTTAGCCTCGGAGGTACCCCTTACAAGAGGTCCCACCTACCAGGTCATACTCGGCTTACTCGTAGGTGTACACCCCCATCCTTCTATCCTATTCAGTTAGACAGAAATCGATTCAACCTCGACCGTCGTAGACTACTTGTCCGTTGACAATAGTCATGATTGCTTTTCGGTCCAATATATTCTCTTTTGTTATCACTTGATCAAATATGGTGAAGTCAGCATCATATCCGATTGCTATTTTCCCACGGCGGTGCTCCTTGCCGATTGCCTTTGCACTTCCCAATGTGTAAAGAGCAATTGCCTCAAAAACGGTAAGCGATTGCTGAGGTAGCCACTTGTTGTTGATTGCAGCGTCTAAGCCTAGAATTGGGTCAGCATTCTCTATAGGAGAATCGGAACCACCCGAGCATTCGAGACCTTCTTGAAGTAGGGTTTTCCATGCGTAGGAATACGCTAGACGGCTGTCCCCCAGTCGTTCAGCTGCCCAAGGGAAATCGGAAGGGACAAATATAGGTTGGATGTCTAATACCACTGGCAGTCGTTTCATTCGTTCAATGAGATCCGCCCGTAAGATATTTACATGTATCAGACGATCCTTTTTCCCGGCAGGAACCGAAAATTCTTCTATTATATCTAGTATCATCTCTGTAGCCTTGTCCCCAATTACGTGAACCGCAATATTTTCATTGTGTTTCCTTGCCAGCTGCACGAAACTTCTCAGCTCTTCTAATGAATGGACAGCTAATCCCTTGTTACCCGGCTCATCTGCATAATCGTCCGTTAATAGGGCAGTTCTGCCTCCAAGCGAACCATCTATAAATATTTTCATTGCACCAAACTCTAGAAAATCCTCTTCCTGCTCCCCAGACATTTCTTCAAAGACAAGGTGATGCCTTAAGAGATGAAGTCTGAAATCACCGGCAATCGCTCTACGATAAGCTTCTAATGGAACGGAATAATGCCCATAATAAGACATGTCCTCTGTGTGCGCTCCGGTAAAGCCCATTTTTTGAAGATCCTTCACGCTTTTTGTAATGACCTCCGTTAAATATTCACTAGTTACAGGTGGTATGGCATCCGTTATTAGCTTTTGTGCCTCGTCATAGAACAGTCCGTTTAACCGTCCATGTTCATCTCTACCAATGACGCCCCCCTTTGGATTTTCAGTGTCTTCCGTGACTCCTGCTAGCTCCATTGCTTTTTTATTGGCAACTAGAACATGTCTGCATATTCTCTTCAAGACAACAGTAGTATCTTCCACGATCTGGAGGTCAGCTGCTGTTATGACCCGCTTCTCCTCCAAGCGGTTGTCATCCCAGCCTTCTGCAATAAACCATTGCCCCTTAGTGAGTCGATTTTCGACACTTTCTATTATTTCTTTTATAGAAGGCTCTTTCGATAAATCATAATAGGAGAGCTTTTCTCCATGGCCAATTAAATGAATATGACTATCAACAAAACCGGGATACATAGCAGCCCCTTGCAACGACACTACTCGATCAGCATAGGGAGCTATTTCTTCCTTAGTCCCTACTCTGGTGATTTTACCGTTCTCCGTCAATATGGCCTCCACTTGGTCCCCTTCAGCTATCATCGTGATTATTTCTCCATCCGCCCACATCGTTTTCATTCTTTCTTCTCCTTCTTAGCTGCCAAATCATCCACTAAGTACTCTACGGCTCTTCGATAAAGAGTGCTGATATTAGATAATGCCACAATTAAGAGAAGCTGGTGATGTAAATCATCCATCTCAGTAACTTCCATTTTCTTTTCTAATGATTCAATACTCGAAAGTACCATTTGTGAATGACTTTCCTGCTCCTCCGTTACGAAAGAATAAAAATCCTCCAAACGAATATTCTCTTCCTTTAATGGTTCCAGTACACTTTTAATATCATTAATTGATAAGGAACCCTTTAACTGGTAGATCAGACTGATCAGCATAATGTGTTCCTTTGAGTACTTCTTGTTTTTGATTGGAAAAAGGAGTTTTCCTTTTGCGTAATTATTGATCATTGTCTTTGTGAGGACTTTGTCTTCATCGTTTCTTAAGGAAGTATGATATTTGGAATCAAATAATTGAATGACTTGATCCATATACAAATCTATATCTGGAATGTCATTCGGAAGAATCCTGTCATCTTGCGAAAATTTTTCTTCTATTTTTTTATAAGAACTCATGTTTAAACCTCCAAGAGTGGGTATAACCATAATAGTAACGTAATTATCTGAATACGTAAATCTTGACTATTAATCGTTATGCATATATCATAATAAGTAGTTATAGAAACTACATATAGTGATGGAGGAGATTAGATGCATAATTTTATCAGGGAACCGTTTAATAGTTTATCCCATTTGTTTGGTGCTGTTCTTGGTGTCTTTGGGCTTGTTGCTATGCTGTTCAAGGTAATAGAGCAAGGAGGGACCCCTCTATCGATAACCGCAGTACTCATTTTTGGGATTAGTATGATTGTTCTTTATGCAGCTTCAGGAATCTACCATGCAGTAATTGCAAAGGACAACGTCATCCAATTGTTGAGACGCATAGACCATGCGATGATCTATCTTTTAATCGCTGGAACTTATGCTCCGTTCTGTTTAATTACTTTAAAAGGTGTGACAGGATATACGTTATTCCTCATCATCTCTACCCTTGCAATTAGCGGCATCATCTTTAAGATGATTTGGTTTAATTGTCCTAGATGGGTTTCAACAGCACTTTACATAGGAATGGGCTGGATTATCATCTTTCTTATTTCCCCGCTTATGGATAGTCTCGGTGCTGGTGGATTAATCTATTTAGTTCTAGGTGGCGTTCTTTATACCATCGGAGGAGTAATTTACGGGTTAAAGCCTAATATTTCCTTTATTAAACGTTTAGGATTTCATGAGATCTTCCATTTATTTATTCTACTAGGTACGATTTGTCATTTTATTTGTATATATGTTTATGTATTATAAGGAAAGCGCCTCGTCATTGGACGGGCGTTTTTTTATGGATTAAATTGCCACCTGGAAGAAAAATTTGCTATGATGCAATATAGGATGGTGAGGAGAAAATGGAATCGAAGCTTATTATTTTAAGGGGAAATTCAGGTAGCGGGAAAACTACAATAGCGAAAGCGCTTCAAGCGTATTTTGGAGAAGGAACACTTTTAGTATCCCAAGATATGATTAGAAGAAATATGCTTTTGGCCAGAGATAGAAAAGGAAATCTGTCCATTGAGTTAATCAAGCAAATTACAGAGTACGGCAAAGGTAAGTGCCAGTATGTAATTCTAGAGGGAATACTAACTTCTAGCAGATACAAGGATATGATTCTGGACTTAATTAGCCATTATGAGAACAATACATATACCTATTATTTTGACCTAAGCTTTGAAGAAACAGTAAGAAGGCATAGCTCGAGAGAAAAGGCAGCAAAATTTGGCGAAGACTCATTGCGTGAATGGTGGAACGCAGGTGATTATCTAGATGTAGGAGGAGAAACACTCTTTACTGATAACATGACGAAAGAAGATATTCTTGGGGTTATTCTAGAACAACTAGAAGTACAAAAAATAAGCTTGAAGTGACGCTACTTCAAGCTCATTTGTTTTCTATATCAAAGGTATAGCCAGGTGGTGATTGTAGCTTCATTCTTTCTAGCTCCAATCTCATCTTTTCAGTTTCCATAATAAAATTATCGTTTTTTATTCTTTCTAATTCTAGCTGGTCCTTTATCACAGAAGCTTTTATTCTTTGTCTTTCTTCTAAATGCGAAGTAATTAACTTCGTAATAGGTACACCGATTAAAAGTAAAACAATCCACATCATATTCCATCATCCTTCCTATTCATTCGCAGCTTCTATCGTTAGTTCTACATCTATCTCCACGTTTCCTTTAAGTGCCCTACTGATCATACAATTTTCTTCTGCCTTGTAGGCTATTTTGGTTGCAACAGATAAATCTTTTGCATTTGTCACAACTAAATATGGCCGATGCTGTATCCGTTGATATGTAAAAACTCCATTGGTCACATCAACAAAGGCCGTAGATTCTACCTGCAGTTTTTCTTTTGGAATTTTACTTCTCTCCAGCATGGCGGCGAGTGTGATGATATAACAGGTTGTAGCTGCTCCTAACAGCATTTCATCTGGGTTTGTTCCGATTTCTGGTCCATCCATCTCTTTTGGAATGGAGATTTTGGTATGAAGATTCTTTGTCTCAATGGTTCCTACGTCATTTCTATTTCCCGGCCAGTCAGCCTTTAAATGAAATTGGTGTACGGTCAAATCTATCTACCCCTTTATGTGTACTTGAAAAATCTTCTGAATCTATTATGATTAATAGGAGAAAGTAGGGATTCACTTTGTTAAAAAATTACGGAAAAATCACCATTTCTATTATCGTATTATCCATGTTCCTTTTAATCTTAGGCGTTCGATACGTGCTTGGCCAGGATTTAGTTCTGATGAATTTCATTGCCTTTGCAGCCTTTTCCATCGTTGTTGGGGTATTTGCAGGGGCGCTTCTTATTTATAAATTAAATAAGGCATTTTATTTGTTTACGCTTGGATTGGCAATTGGTTTCATTGATTTGTTTCGTTCTTTCATTATCGATGCAAATGGTGAAGGAGATGTGTTAGGTATCCTTTCCTTATTCATCTTTACTTCCTTTGGCTTGGTTATCGGTTTTATTGTGGAAGGAATCTTATATATCCTGAAAAAGAGCAAGGAACAATAATTCCTGCTCTTTATTCAGCATATCCTTATCCGTTTTCCAATAAAAAACACTTACAATTTTAAACGATCAATTGTAAGTGCCAACTTAAACTTTTAGGTAAACCCCTTTTCACATTAACGTTACTTACTACCAATTCCCCTCGGTCTATTCATCCATCTCACTAATCTTCATTGTACGATTCCGTCCGGATTCTTTTGCTTTGTATAAGGCTTCGTCTACTTGATTCATAAAGTCAGCAACAGGCTCCTGGAAATTCGTGAAGGTTCCTACTCCGTTTGAAATGGTAATATACTTGTTCGTAGGTGGTAGGGAGTTGGCAACAGTCGCCCTAAGAGCTTCCGCTATTTCATAGGCCTCTTCCTCAGAAATACCAGGAAGTACAAGTGCAAACTCTTCTCCTCCAAGTCTGATACACGTATCCTTCTCTCTAGCTGACTCCTGCATGATTGCTGCTAAAAATTGAAGCACTTCGTCTCCAGCCTTATGTCCAAACTCATCATTTACTTTTTTAAAGTAATCAATATCTAGCATAATCACAGAAAAGGACTGTTTACTTTCTATAAAGCTATTAAATAAATAATCTGCATATCTTCTATTTTTCAATCCAGTAAGGGCATCCGTAAGGGATTGGTTTTTAAAGTCCTCCACTGTTTCCTCTTGCATAATTCTATATTTTTCAATCGTCTCTTTAAGCTGCTTCGCCTCAAAATAAAAGGTTGGGATATTTAACTCTCCCGCTTCTCCCTCCCTCTGCATCGTATAGAGAGCAAGGCGCTGCAATGGGGCCGCTAGCTTTGTTGATAAATGAAAGGCGATAAAAATAAAAAGTGCGGCTAGTGGTAATGAATACAGAAAAACCTTTGTCAATATGCCAACTAGCGGCTGCAGACTACTTTTATAAGGAGTTTGGGAAACTACGCCCCATTCCGCTTGCGGGATATAGGAATAGCCTGCTAAGAAATCCTCACCCTGAGTATTCTCCGTAGACATAGATCCACTGTTTTTATCTAGTAGCTCTTGAACAACAGGATTATCTCCCACGTTTTCTCCGATTCTATGTTCCTGCGGATGATAAATCAATGTTCCTTCCTTATCTACCACATACACATAAGAACCATCTTGTGAGTAATGTTCAACTAGCACCTTCTGAATAAAATTATCCTCTTGAAGATAAATGGTCCCATTTAACATACCTAGATATTCATTGTCCTCAGTAAAAAGAGGCGTGGACACTAGTATAAGAAGCCTCCCAGTAATAGCCATATAAGGACGAGTGACAATATTTTCTTTCACCTTTAACGCTTCTCTTACTCCCTCCGAGTCTATACGGTTCCCTGCAATTCCAACATTGGGAGAGGTAGCAATGGCAACTCCCTCTTTATCTATTACCGATAAGGAGTTAAAATTTTTTCCGCTAACCAATATCTGATCAAGTATAGCCGTTAGCTGTTCGCTGTCATCGAGATGCTCGATAACATCCACCTTACGAGCCTCCAAAGTGACCCACATGTGCTCAAATAACTCCTCTGTCATCTGGGAAAGCTTCTGAGAATACACCTCGTTCTGTTCTAACGAGTTCTTAATCAAACTATTTTTAGTAACAATATAATTAGACAGCAAAGCACTGCTTAAAATTCCGATCACTGTAAATACAATTAGTATTAATATCCAAAAACGAAGAGACTTTAACATACTTCCTCCAAATTATTACTTAAATAAATGCACATTGTCTGATTATAGCATTCCTAGTGTAATTTGGAACAATATTTTTAAAACTTTTCTAACATTATAAAAGCAAGGAAACGACCGATATGTTTCCTTGCTTATGACCATATCTCTTCCTTTAATGACCACCAAGGTAGGCAAGCTTCACTTCCTCACTATCCTGCAAATCATGAGAAGAACCGGAAAGAACAACTTTTCCTGTTTCAATGACATATCCCCTGTTTGCTATGGATAATGCCATATGTGCATTTTGCTCTACCAATAAAACAGTTGTTCCTTCTTTATTGATTTCCTCAATGACCTGGAAAATAGTTTTAACCATAAGGGGGGCAAGACCCATAGAAGGCTCATCCAATAATACAAGCTTAGGCTTTGCCATGATCGCCCTGCCGATTGCAAGCATCTGCTGCTCTCCTCCAGAAAGTGTTCCAGCATGCTGCTTTCTTCGTTCAAGTAGCCTAGGAAAGGTTTCATATACCTTATGCAAATCCTTCTGAATCGCATCTTTCCCTTTACGAAGGAATGCTCCTAGCTCTAAATTTTCTTCAACCGTTAGGTTAGCAAACACTCTTCTGCCTTCCGGAACATGAGAGACACCTGCTTTTACGATAGATTGCGCAGCCTTCCCACTTATTGATTTTCCGAGGAATTCAATTGTCCCACTTTTTGGTTTTATTAGTCCAGAGAGTGTTTTCAATAAGGTACTTTTTCCAGCACCATTTGCTCCTATTAAAGTAACAATCTCTCCTTCATTCACCTCGATGGAAACATTCCGTAGCACTTGGATATTTCCATAGAAAACATCTAAATTATCTACCTTAAGCATCATGAATCTCCTCCCCTAAATAAGCTTCTATCACCTTAGGGTCGTTTCGTATCACTTCAGGCGGCCCCTCTGCCAATAACTGCCCATGGTCCAGGACGTATATTCGCTCGCAAACACCCATTACAAGATTCATGTCATGTTCTATCAAAAGAATCGTTAAATTGAACTCTTTCCGAATAAAAGCAATTAACTCCATCAAGTCCTTTGTCTCCTGAGGATTCATCCCGGCAGCTGGCTCATCTAGCAGCAAGAGCTTTGGACCAGCTGCAAGCGCCCGTGCAATCTCTAGACGACGTTGCTGCCCGTATGGCAGATTTTTAGCAAGCTCATGCTTATAGGAATCAAGCTTAAAAATTTTGAGAAACTCAATAGACTTTCTCTCCATCTCCTCTTCCCCAGCAAAATGAGACGGCAATCTAAGGATGGAGCTGATGATAGAGTGCGTTGCCAAGGAATGATAGGCTACCTTCACATTTTCTAACACAGTTAACTCCTTAAAGAGTCGTATGTTTTGAAATGTTCGACTGATGCCCTTTCGAGTCACCTTGTACGGAGCAAACCCATTTATTTTATTCCCATCAAACACGATATCCCCTTCTGTAGGAGCATACACTCCCGTTAAGAGATTGAAGCTAGTGGTCTTGCCTGCACCATTAGGTCCTATCATTCCAACTAATTCTCCCTGAAAAAGGGTCATATTTAATCCTTGAACAGCCTTTAACCCTCCGAACTGTATCCCAGCGTTTTTCACTTCTAACAGAGGTTGTTTATTTTCCATGCTGTTTGCCTCCCTTCGGTGAGCCCCAGCCTGTAAAGTAATCGGAAATCTCTTTCGTTCCCATTAACCCTTTTGGTCGATACAACATAACAAGAATAAGCACAAGACTGTAGATAATCATTCTTGTTTCTGTATAGTCCTGAAGATATGCAGAGATAACTGTTAAAAGAATCGCCGATATAACGGCCCCTGAAAGACTACCAAGTCCACCTAAAACGACGAATATCAAAATATCAAATGATTTTAAAAAGCCAAATTGAGAGGGTTGGATAATATAATAATTGTGAGAATAAAGCGCTCCAGCTACCCCTGCGAAAAAGGCTCCGATTGCAAAAGCAAGCACCTTATAATAGGTAGTGTTAATACCCATTGCGTCTGCAGCAATCTCATCTTCTCTTACCGAGATAGCGGCAATCCCATGCCTCGACCTTGTGAAGTTGGAGATAACCACAATCGTAATCACCAAGCAAATGAAAGCGATTGTCCAAGTCGTCTGGTGACTAACTTGAAGACCGGCAGCTCCACCCACGTAAGGAATATTTAAAAAGACAATCCGAATGATTTCCGCAAACCCCAAGGTGGCAATCGCCAGGTAATCTCCCTTTAAACGCAAACTCGGAATACCAATAACGAGACCAGCAAGGGCAGCAACAATACCACCAACAAGAATTGCTAATAAGAAGGACATCTCTAGCTTCATGGTAATGATGGCAGATATATATGCACCAATAGCCAAAAATCCGGCATGTCCAATCGAGAATTGTCCAGTAATACCAATGACTAGATGCAAGCTAACCGCAAGGATAATATTGATAATGATCTTGATTAAAATATCTGCTGTATAGGAATCTAACAGCCCTGACACTATCATTCCTTGTACTGCAATATAAACGGCAACCGCTATGCCAATGAATAGAAGAAATTGTTTTGATATTTTCATCGTTGATCCACCTACACTTTCTCCCGCGTATTTTTACCGAAGATGCCAGATGGTCTGAAAATCAAAATGAGAATGAGAATAATAAAAGCAGCAGCATCTCTCCATAAAGAAAATCCAAGTGCACTCACAATGGATTCAATAACTCCTAACAGTAAGCCTCCGACCATAGCGCCTGGAATGATACCAATTCCACCTAATACCGCTGCTACGAAAGCCTTTACTCCAGGAATGACTCCCATTAAAGGGTCAATCTTCGTATAGTAAATACCAAAAATAACGCCTGCTGCTCCAGCTAATGCAGAGCCAATCGCAAAGGTTGCGGATATCGTATTATCCACGTTTATTCCCATCAATCTAGCAGCTTCCATATCATGCGATACCGCTCTCATGGCTTTCCCCGTTTTCGTCTTATGTACGATAAATTGTAGAAGGACCATTAAAATAAGGGCAATCGTCAAAATAATAAGGGCCTGCATACTTATTTGAATACCAAACAAATCAATGGAGCGATTTTCAAAAATGGTTGGGTATGCAGCAGCCTGTGCGCCTCTTATGTAAATAACGCCATATTCTATCAAAAGAGATACCCCAATAGCAGTGATTAATGCTGCAATCCTGGTTGCATTTCGTAATCTCCTATATGCGATTCTTTCAATCAACACACCGAAAATTGCACAAGCAGTCATGGATAAAATAAGAGCTGGAAAAAAACCAAAATCTAATACGGTAATCGAATAAAAACCTATGAAGGAACCGACCATGAACACATCGCCATGGGCAAAGTTAATCAGCTTAATAATGCCGTAAACCATAGTATAGCCAAGTGCTATTAGTGCGTATATACTACCAATTGATATTCCGTTTACCAACTGCTGAATCCATTCCATCTGCGAACCCCTTTCCCTAAATACGAAAGGAGGGACTTCTCCCCCCTTCTTTTCGTTATGGATTAACCTTTGTTTTAAATACTTGCTCTCCATCCACAAACTCGATGATAGAAGCAGATTTAATCGGATGGTGGTTTTCGTCCATCGAATAAAGTCCCGTAATTAGCTCTAGATTATTTGTTTCCACTAACGCATTTTTAATCTTTTCACCATCTGTTGATCCAGCTCTCTCAATTGCATCCTTTAACAGATATACCGTGTCATAACCAAGTGCATTAAACGAGTTAGGAGCTTTTCCGTACTCTTCCTTAAATTTATCCGAGAAAGACTTTACCTTCCCGTCTGGATCCTCGGAGGAGAAAGCTGTAATTAAGTAAGAGTTGTTTAGCGCATCTGCTCCAGCAAGGTCTACTAGATCAGGAGAATCCCAGCCGTCAGCCCCCATAAGTGGCACTTTAATTCCTAGCTCACGTGCCTGCTTAACGATAGAACCTACCTCTTCATAATATCCAGGGATAAAGATGAACTCTGGATTCGCAGATTTTAAACGAGTTAGTGTAGAACGGAAATCATTGTCTTTTGCCATATAGGATTCTTCCCCAACAATTTCTCCACCTGCAGCAATAAAGTCCTTCTTGAAAGATTCTGCTAGGCCTATTGCATAGTCACTTCCGTTATCTGCAAAAATAGCGGCAGTTTTTACTTTTAATTCATTAGCAGCGAAATTTGCTGCAACTGTTCCTTGGAAAGGATCGATAAAGGCTGTCCTAAATGCATATTCATGTACCTTTCCTTTATCGTCTACCGTCACAGTTGTACTCGTTCCAGAAGGTGAAATCAACGGTATTTTTTTGTCATTGGCAATTTGCACCTGTGCAGTTGTATTTCCACTCGTTGCAGCACCGATAATTGCTACGACCTTATCTTTATCAATCAGCTTCAACGCACCACTTGTTGCCTCTCCAGCGTCTGACTTATTATCAACCTTGACAAGCTCGATTTTTTTCCCATCGATACCTCCTGCTTCATTGATTTCCTCCACTGCTAACTCAATTGCCTCATCTTCAGAAGTTCCATAGGAGGCAACGCTTCCAGTCAGCTCTAGATTTACACCAATTTTAATCGTGTCCCCACTACTTGCTGTGCCACCAGCGCCACAACCTGCCAGTAAACCAACTGCTAAAGAAGATGCTAAAAGGATTGAAGCAAATTTGGACTTTTTCATTCATTAACCCCCATTTTTCTTTTGTAATTCTTCTCTCCAATTTGTACAAAACAAGGTTATTATTACCATAAACTTTGTACAACTTCATTTTAAAACATTCCAACTATTCAGTCTATAATAATTTGACATATCCAAAATATTATATTCTAGTAGCAATATAGCTTTAGTGAAATATTTTAAAAATTTAGTTACTTATAACCTGATATTCGATATAATTTAATTAGTTCGAATACCGTAATAAGGAGAGATGAGAATGGTACAAGTTCAAGGTATGCCCAAAAGGTCAGAAGTAAAACTAGAAGAGACTTGGAATTTAGAAGATTTATTCAAAACAGAGGAAGACTATAACAACTACATGAAGGAGATCGAACAAGAAGTCCCTAAATTCAATGCACTCTATAAAGGCAATATGAATGATGCAGCTACAGTTATTCGTGCGTTAGAAAGCTATAAGGACCTTTATCAGAAGTTCGCTTTGTTAGGTGCGTACGCGCGTCTAGCAATTACAGTCGACCAATCTAACACGGAATCTCAAATGCGTGCAGGCAAATTCAGCACCTTGGCAGCAAAGGTCTCCAGCCAAACTACTTTCGTTGATAGTGAGCTTGTCGAGTTACCAGAAGAGGTACTAAAGGAAGCTGCTCAGCTATCTCCTGAATACCAAAACTATCTAGAGAAGTTAATAGAGAGAAAGAAATATTTATTGCACCCAGAAGTAGAAAAGGCGTTAGCTGCCTATTCCTCTACTTTCGATGGTCCTTATGGGTTGTACGAAACAACTAAGCTACTCGATATTAATTTTGGTGAGTTTGAGGTAAATGGTAAATCCTATCCACTTAGCTATGTACTTTTTGAGGATGATTGGGAAGCCGAGTCTAATACAGAAATAAGAAGAGCCGCGTTTCAGGCCTTCTCCAATAAATTAAAAGAATATCAGCATACAACTGCTAAAACATATGATATTCACTTACAGCAGGAAAAAATATCTGCAGACTTACGTGGATATGAATCAGTATTTGAATACCTATTATTCGACCAAGAGGTGGATCGCTCTCTTTATAACCGACAAATCGACATTATTATGAAAGAGCTTGCACCACATATGCAACGCTATGCTAAACTGCTTCAAAAGACACATGGATTAGACAAGATGACATTTGCAGATCTTAAAATCTCTCTAGATCCAACCTATGAGCCTTCAATTACGATAGAAGAATCGAAAAAATATATTTTTGATTCCCTAAGTGTAATGGGTGATGATTATCTGGAGATGTTGAAACGTTCCTATGATGAGCGTTGGATTGACTTTGCTAAAAATGAAGGAAAATCTACTGGAGCATTCTGCTCAAGTCCATACGGCAGTCATCCGTATATCCTTATCTCCTGGTCAAGCCGTATGAATGAAGTGTTCGTTCTAGCACATGAGCTAGGACATGCAGGCCACTTCTACTTTGCACACCAGGAGCAAAATCTCTTTAATTCACGACCATCTTTGTACTTTATCGAGGCTCCTTCTACGATGAACGAAATGCTGGTGGCAAACCATCTGTTACAAAGCTCAGACGACCCAAGATTCAAGCGCTGGGTAATCTCTAGTATTGTGGCTAGAACTTATTATCATAACTTCGTAACGCATCTTTTAGAGGCAGCGTATCAACGAAAAGTGTATGAGCGAGTAGATCAAGGGTTAAACGTAAACGCACAGATACTAAACGAATATAAACGTTCTGTTTTAGAAGAGTTCTGGGGCGATGCAGTGGATATTGTAGAGGGTGCAGAATATACTTGGATGCGCCAGCCGCATTACTACATGGGATTATATCCTTACACGTATAGTGCCGGATTGACAATTTCTACCCAAGTAGCGAAACGTGTACTGGAAGAAGGTCAAGTGGCAGTTGACCAATGGCTAGAAGTTCTAAAAGCTGGAGGCACAAAAACCCCAGTCGAGCTAGCAAAAATGGCTGGAGTAGATATTACAACAGACGGTCCGCTTAAGGACACAGTTGCTTATATCGGCTCACTAATCGACCAGTTAGAAGCATTGACAGAAGAAATCGAAGGTAAATAATTTATTTCACGCTAAATCAAGCGCTTATGATTGTAATAATCATAAGTGCTTTCTTATTTTGAAACCTTCGGTTCTTCGCGTCGTCGGACGCTTGGAGTGGAGGCCAACAGGATGTTGGTCACAAAGGCATTGTCACACGAAGTGACGTTTTTTGCCTTTGTTCCTTTGCTTCTCCCTCGCTACGCTCAGTCCGGGTGCTTACGCTCGGTGCTCCTGTCGCTCCACTTTCGTCGCAAATAGCATTTGCTGTTCCCACTGGAGTCGCCGACGCTGCTACGAACCAGTAGAATTACTTATAATAAATTAATTTTGATAAATAAATATCAAAAAGAGTTGTTGATCGAGAGGGGTAACTTCCTTGAATGCTCAAATAAGTTTATTCCGTTCATGCTCACTTTTTATAAGCAATGTCTTACTTTTTTATTTCTACTTTTTCACTAATACCATAAGCCGGATTAGATGTATCTAATATTGAATACCAAACTTCCACTTCATCCCCCACGTGAACTTGTACACGATCGTCAGCATGTGTGAAATAGGTCACTCCCCCTCCTTTTTCTAATATCTCTTGTTCCGTCAACCTCATTACATCTTCTGTACTTAAGCCTTCCACAAGTACGAAAGTTTTCCCAGACACATTTTTCACAATGCCTTCCATCGTATGTTCTATAGGTTCTTGGCTTTTATTTATTGGAAATATGAAAAAGATAGTTAACCCGATCATTATTGCAATTAAAGTAACGTATATAATAACTAATTTTTTCATTGATCATTCCTCCTTTTCATCTGATTCCACATATCGCCGAATAACAATCCATAATTTTACATTTTACCTTGTGAAGTATTAAGTAATTCCAGAATAATTGAGAAATTTACATTTTTGTATACTTATATAATCTAACCCTGAATTAATAGATGAAAAATTGGAAGTTAATTAGTAATACAAGCGCTATGCTGACTGCTACTTGCGGTTAATGAGTAGTTACTTGCGATTGGCCCCTGGTTACTTGCGTTTAATGAGTAGTTACTTGCGATTTCCACCTATTTACTTGCAGTCATTCAATAAATTCCACGATTTCACATTTTTTCTACTAGAATGAGTAGTGAGTAGCTGAGATTTGTAAGTTAAGTATCGATTACTTTTGATTAGTTGTCCTTGGATATAATTTAGTTGCTCTTACTTTAAATTTAGTTGCTTATGGACATAGTTTAGTTACATTCACTCTATTTTTAGTTGCAAACGGAAATTTACTGGAAATCTTCACTTGGGAATTGGAGCATTTTGGTTAAACTTGCTCTGGCTAATCACCCACGGAAGTGCCTTTAACATGTTAGTTTTCTATTGATCCCTCCCATATCGAAAGGCTTCTCTTTTTTACTTGCCCCTTCATTTTGAAGTATGATAAAAGAACGAGATTGGAGGAGATGGAATTGGATAAAAGAGTAATAGAGAGATATCAGGAAGATGAGCAGATGATGATTCAGCTATATGTGCAATGGTGTATGAATAACGGAAAGGATCCGTTGGCACTATATGAGGCTGCTTACCCAAATCAGCCAAAGAATAAAGAGCTACAACAAATAATAGACGAAACGGATAAGAATGACTTGCACATAAGCGTCGATACCTTACTGTATACCCTTCAGCTCTTTGGGAATGATGATTTGGCTTTTATCGTAAACGAGGAATCTCAGAACCTATAAATCCCTATGTAAAAGCAGAGTAATTTTTGAGAATTTTTAACAAAGTCTAAATCAAATCATGTACAATATCTTTAAGGAGAAAGGGGGAAATGAATGAAGTTTAAGTTAACGCAAAATGAGAAGAGCTGGGCTATTTATGACTGGGGGAGCTCTGCCTATTCGATTATCATTACGACTGCAGTGTTTCCGATTTTTTATAAGGGTTCTGCTACTGCAGCTGGGGTTGCGCCAGCTGATTCTACTGCATATCTAGGATACACAATTGCCATTTTCACATTTATACTTGCCATGATAGGTCCAATTTTAGGAACGATTGCAGATTACCGCGGTCTTAAAAAGAAGTTCTTTCTTTTCTTTTTTATAATGGGTGTCGGTGCCACTGGGATGCTTGCTTTTATTCCCTATGATAATTGGCTTCTATTACTAGTTTGCTATACGTTTGCAGCGCTTGGAGCAACCGGAGCGAATGTGTTTTATGATGGGTTTATCGTAGATGTTACCAGCAATGAAAGAATGGCTCGAGTTTCGTCACGAGGATTCGCTCTTGGTTATATCGGGAGTACTATTCCCTTCTTAATCAGCATTGTAATAATATTACTTGCCCAAAATGAAGTTTTGCCTATCTCATCTTTAATTTCCAGTAGAATAGCTTTCCTTATCACTGCTGTGTGGTGGCTAATTTTCTCCATTCCATTACTTAAGAATGTAAAGCAAATACATTATATTGAGAGAGAAAAAAATCCTATTGCCCAAAGCTTTAGAAGACTCGGCAAGACCTTTAAAGAAATTAGACAATATCGAACCCTATTCTTGTTTTTATTAGCATACTTCTTTTATATTGACGGGGTTGGAACGATTATTAACATGTCTACTGCTTATGGGTCTGATGTTGGGTTAGATACAAATTCCTTGTTGATTGTTTTATTTGTTACACAAGTAGTTGCTGCGCCATTTGCCATTTTATATGGACGGCTGGCAAACCGTTTCTCAGAGAAAAAGATGCTTTATGTAGGAATCATTATTTATATGATTGTGTGTGGATATGCAATGTTTTTGGATACAATCACGGACTTTTGGATACTAGCAATGCTAGTGGCAACCTCTCAAGGTGGTATTCAGGCATTGAGTAGATCTTATTTTGGCAAGCTGATTCCTAAGGAAAATTCGAATGAGTTTTTTGGATTCTATAATATATTCGGAAAATTTGCTGCTATATTAGGACCCCTGTTAGTGGCAGTTACTTCACAGCTTACCGGGAAATCCTCATACGGAGTATTCAGTTTAATCATATTATTCATTATCGGGATTATTATTCTATCAAGAGTTCCAGAGCCTACTAAAGAAGAACAGGCTGTTCCGGTTGATGCTGTTTAAAAAAATTAAGCACCGTTGCATTTGCATCGGTGCTTTTAATGATGGAACAAATCAAAAGGAATAGGAGTGTTACCCTATGGGGATTACTAGAACAATAGAGATTGGCGTTTTCTCCCCATATTTAATTTCCAGTAAATTTCCGATAAGTGACTAAATCCTATTTGAACGTTACTAAATTCTATCTGAAAGTGACTAAACGAACTTCGAACGCGACTAAATTTCACTCGAAAGTGACTAAATGAACTTCGAACGTGACTAAACTAAAAAATCCCCACTGACTAGTCAGCGGGGTACCATTTTATCCTCCATCTACTTTACCCAGATTTCGTTCTTAATGAGCTTTCGTTTCGTCCAGACAAGGCTTGTTAATAAGATTAGCTCGAATGCATTTGTAATAGCTCCGCTGTCTATGAAATCCATTGGAACTGCACTTCCGAGGGTCATTAAAAGGGCTCCGAAGAAAAATACTGACCATTTAGTTTTCACCCAGAGAATAATTCCGGCAGCCAATAACACAACGGTCACGAATAAAACCATGATTGGTGGACCGCCCGCTTCCTCCGTTGATACATAGCTCAGCACCCCAAACTTTTCTTCGGCTTTCAAGGTTAGGCCAAGTACCTCGGTAGTGAGCTCTAGAATGATAAGACCGATTGTATATAAGACTGCCACCACACTGATCCAAGTTTTTTTTGCCCAATCAATTCCTGCTTCTCTAAGCACACCAACAGAATACAGTGTTAGCAGTGGTGTTAGAAAAGCGTGTGTCCAATATCGACCATAGTTAAGTGTTTCGAGCGTTGTTCCCTCGCCAATCCACTTCCCAATCCCAAGTATCAAATTATCATAAATGAGAGCCAGAATGATGAGATATACGAAGCTGCTCCACTTTTTGAGTTCGGTCGCATTGATTCCTTTCAACCCCCAAAGGAGTAGCACGAGATAGGCTGCGGTATAAAATAAATATAAAAAAGTATCCAATGAAATGCCTCCTTTCTTACTACCTTTCCCCATTTTTTGTAATAAAAACGCAAAAAAACACAGTGGATAGTCCACCGTGCGTGATAATTTTATTCAGATTTAAAGGTTTTAGGCATAACTACTGCTACTACTTCCCCATTTGCGCAATGTGTCTCACCTGCAAAGACCTGAACTGATACCTTCCACTTTTTTGGGTGGATCTCTTCTACTGTGCCAATTGCCTTCAGCTCTACGTTTTGTGGAGTAGGCTTTAGGAAATCGACGTGCAGGCTGCCTGTTACGAATCGTGGTGCTGGCTCTCCACTACCAGGCTCAAAACCATTTTTTCGGTGCAAAGCTAATGCGGCAGAGCCAGTTCCGTGGCAATCTATCAAAGAGGCTAGTAGACCTCCATAGACGAATCCAGGTATAGCGGTATGCTCCTTTTTCGGCTGGTACACTGTTTCTGTCTGCTCCCCGTTCCAATATGTACGGAAGTGATGCCCCTCTTCATTTAAGCGTCCGCATCCATAACACCATGCAAAATCGTCTGCATAATCATCCTGTATTGCTTTTATTATTTCTCCCATCCTTCATTCCCCCTTTACAAAACCATACAAAAAAGGGTTCTATAGGTCAATAAGGATGTTGTTTTATTGATAAAGTTCTTCTCTTCTATCTTGAAATACAGATATCCGCTTTCGAACATCCTCTGTTACAGACATGTCTAGATCGACGATGCCAATCTCCTCTTTGTCGACAGCCGTCCAAAGAATCTCGCCCCATGGGGAGACAACCATCGAATGTCCGGAAAATTCATTGTCAGGGTCATTCCCCACTCTGTTCACCGCCACGATATAGCACTGATTTTCTATGGCTCTCGCCTGCAGGAGGACTCTCCAATGGTCCACTCGCTTGGAAGGCCATTGAGCAGGGACAAAAATTACTTTGGCACCTGCTAATGCGTGTTTCCGAAACCATTCTGGAAAGCGCAAGTCATAGCAAATGACACCAGCCATTTGCGTATCCTGTATGCTAAACAGATTCTTTTCATTGCCAGCTTTGAGGAAAAGATGCTCGTTCATCAAATTAAACAAGTGTGCCTTGTCGTACTGAGAGATTACCTTTCCTCGATTGTTAACCACATACATTGTATTATAGTAATCTTCTCCCCTTTTGGTAGAAACCGATCCACCGACAATATGTACATCTAATTCACTTGCAAGACTAGATAGTAGCTGTTTTGTTTTATTCCCATCAACATCCGCTAATAAATCTAATTCCTCCAAAGCATAGGCAGTATTCCACATTTCAGGCAGTACAATGATTTCTCCACCAAGCATCGCTGCCTCTCTAATCTTTTTTTCAACCTGGAGCATGTTATTCTCTGGATTTCCAAACTCTACATCCATTTGTACACAAGCAACCTTCAAAACGCCACCACCCTAAAGATATGATAGTAAAAAGATATAAGATTTTCCTGATATAATCAACTATTCAGATTATTACTAAGTGAAGAAGCTGGGACAGAACTGAATACTTAAATAAAAGAGAACGGTACAAAAAACAATTTTTTGCGATTTTTTATACATCTTTTTACAAGATTCTTATCAAGATTTATTTATTAAAAGTTAGCTCCTGATGGTTCGCAACAGCGTCGGTGACTCCTGCAGGAACGCACGAGGGAGAGACTACAGGCTCGAGCCGTGCCTGCGGAAAGCATCCGACGCAGTGAAGAACCATACATTTAAAAAGTAAGAAAGCACATACGAAAAATCGCATTTGCTGTTCCATTGTTTTGTACCAGCTCTTTTTTTATTTCTACTGGCCTATCGAGGTCGATTTTTTATTTGTCATAGCTAAATACTTGGCGTAGTGAATGGTGTTTCTTGCTACGTCTAATTCACTGTTAAATATGATTGGGATTCCTGGTCGCCAATTTACTTCGAACAGCCATAATCTTTTATTTTCATCGATTCCAACGTCTATTCCTAACTCGTCCAACGGAGAACCTGCAAATAATGTATCAAAATGGTTTGCAAAGCTTAAGGAAAAATGCTCTAGCTCCCTTTTGATATTAAACCAGTCGTCATGAAACTCATTTTGTAAAAAACGGTCCAGATAGGCTGTGTATCCGCCACTGCCAATATTGGAGGTGATGCTTCCTTTATGGCCAATACGAGGGTAGACCGACGTAATCACCCATTTACCTTCTCCGTCTTTTTGAACATGTAAACGAAAGTCATATACATGTCCAGATTTTATCCTGCAAGTAACAAATCTTTGCACAATATAATCTTTTTCCTTCATTTTTAAAGTAACAGTATCCAGTAGCTCTTTTTTTGTCAGAGTGGCAATCTTTCCGGCTTCATTTAATTTAAAATGTTCATCTTCTTTTTCAATGAAAAGAATGTTCTCCCCTTGGTGACCGACAGTAGGTTTTATTACTACTTTTGAATATAGATTAATCATGTCCAACAAAATGTTCGTGTTTGTTAGTTCGATCGTTGGTATTTGATAATGGTGAAATTCCTTCCCTCGCTGAATCCTTTTATAGACACTCAATTTACTGCCGATTGAATGACTGGTAAATGGGATTCTATCGTATAAATAATCCACTATTTTCTCTGCTTTACTAGTCAATGGATAACTAGCGTTATAAATAACGTCTGGAAAAGGATACTCCTTTTCTATCCAGCTTCCGTTTTCATAATATTTACCTATTATTTTTTGATTTGGAATATCTACTTTCCCTGGTGTAAAGTAAAAGAATTCTACTCCTTCTGCTTTTGCTACGACCGAATAAGCGTATGCTTTTTTCACTTTTTCTGGGTCTGCTCTATGATGCATCATACCGACTAAAGTCATGATGGCTTTTTCAGCTCCTCTTTTAACATATTTTTTATGGGAAACTATTTATCTCCTATAATGATAATTTGACGATTAATTAATTTCGGATTAATGCACTGAATACTACAAAAATTTTGTATGGGAACAGTGATTTTACTTTCCGTTTTCTTTAATCCATAAGGTGATTCCATCGTATTGATATAATTCCCCTCTATATCAATTGGGTATAACAAGGACAAATGGACAAGCGAGTGGGTTACAGCCTCAATACGGAAATAGCAAGTACTAAACAGGGAGTCAGATGTCGGGGAAGATGCATAAGCAACATATGGATTGGCAACATCTAAAGTAGTAAATACAACTGGAATAGTATCGTGAAGTATGTCTTTAAAGAATGGCAATTTTGCTTTCCTTTGCATTTCGTAGATTAATTCCAAAATGGATGCAATATTGTATTCTCCCTCCGATTGTCCATGTTTCATCATTGTTTATCCCCTCCTATTCTATTGGTTCAATGTAAAACTGAATTTCTTTTGCAGCCTCTTTCGCAATACTTCTTGCCTCTTCTTTGTCATCTGAAGCTGCTAGTACATATCCATATCGATCTCCCATGGATAGCGGCGGATGAAGGATTTTCCCTTTTTTCGGTTTTATAAAAACTTCCTCTACACCGGGTACCCTCGAGCAACGGTTTTTCCCTGTTACCTTTAGTAATTTTCCAGTCGCATCGCTTATTAAGTACTGCGCGAACACAAACTTGCTATATTTTCTTTCGAAGTTAGGCTCTTGTCCTAAAAAGATTTTAATTGTCTCTTCCACTAAATTAATGCCAGTTCCTATTTCTATTATTCTATTCATCGCCCCTCCAGAAATGCGAGGGTTTATTTCAATTAATTTCCACTGGTTATTAACCAGCCTCATCTCTAAATGACAAGAACCATTTTTCAGGTTAAAACGGTCTAAAATCACACAAACCGTTTTATAGAGCTCGTCATAAAACGTTTCATCCATGTTCCCCAACAAGCAGTATCCGGTAACGATAAAACGTTCAGAAAAGGTGATCTCTTGCTCAATAACTGCTATTATTTGCACCTGACCCTTATATACACAGGTCTCAATCAAATATTGAGGTCCTTCTAAATATTCTTCCATTAACACCTCCTTGTTGCCTTTTTTGAAAAAATTATTGATGGAACGGATTAGTTGTTTTTTATTTTTGACTAATAACACATCTTTTGAACCAGTCGAAACAGGTGTTTTTACAATGAGAGGAAATGATGCAGCTTGTTTTTCGACAGTTTCCTTCCATGCTTCTTCTTTTTCAATCCTTGCAAAATAAGGAGATACTGATAGGTCTTTTAGTAATTCACGTGTGGAGAGCTTATCCTCCATTTTCGCTAATGGCTCTGGCGGAACAGCTGTTATTTCAAATTCTTTTGACAGCTGTGCAGCTACATGTACGTAAGGATCAATAAAGCTTATTATAGCTGCTATATCTTTCCCTTGATCTTGGACTGCTTTTATATTTTCTATTAATAAATCAACATTACTCAATTCCGTAAGAATCATTCTGTGAACATCTGGATAATCAATTCTATTCTTAAACATATATTCTCTATCTGTAAACAATATGGTAAAAAACCCTAGCCTTTCCGCTGCTTTTATCGCCTCCCTACTTGATCCTGATTTATTACAGCCTATAAATATAATTGTTTTCATAACCTAGTTTTAACAACCTTTCTAGTGAGTTAATTGGAAATATTCCATTAAAACTAACTTATTCAACAGTAGACTCATTTGCTTAGGGAAGCTTCATTACATAGAAAACATTTTTTGTAAGAATCATTTCTCATTTCCCCACCTAAAGTAGGCTCCCTTCTACAATTGCACATATCATGCTCAACTAGAGAATTTAGAGATTAAAAGGTTTCTACTCTCACATCCATTATCTTTAAATCCAGTCCCTATCGAGATACTATTTTTCAGAATGTTTTCACACCTATTTTTAATTCATGATAAAATAACAAATAGATACCCATACGGAGAGTTATGAAAATTTATTATTTAGAAAAAGAGGTACATAGATATGAAAATTTCTAATCGTTTGCAGAACCTCCCGCCTCAATTTTTTGCGACCCTAGTTAAAAGGGTTGCGAAGGCTGTTGAAGAAGGCCGAGATGTGATTAATTTAGGACAAGGGAACCCAGATCAGCCTACTCCTTCTCACATTGTGAAAGCGTTGCAGGATGCTGCCGAGCTCCCTCTTAATCATAAATACTCCCCGTTTCGTGGAACTTCCGAGCTAAAACAGGCGGCCGCTGATTTTTATCAAAAAGAGTATGGAGTATCCCTTGATCCAGATAAAGAGATCGCTATTTTATCTGGAGCGAAGATTGGCTTAGTGGAGCTGCCGCTTGCGTTAATGAACGAGCAAGAGCTGATGCTACTGCCGGACCCTGGTTATCCTGATTACTTGTCTGGAGTTAGCCTTGCTGATGTTCGATTTGATACTATGCCCCTTTTGGAGGAAAATAATTATCTGCCTGACTTCAGCAAACTAACAGAGCAACAAAAGAAACATGCTAAGTTAATGTATATAAACTATCCAAACAACCCAACTGGCGCTGTCGCTACGGAAGAATTCTTCGAGGAGACAGTGCAGCTTGCAAAGGACCATGACATAGCCGTCGTGCATGACTTTGCTTACGGAGCAATTGGCTTTGATGGTAAAAAGCCAATGAGCTTTATGCAAACTCCAGGAGCAAAGGATGTCGGTGTAGAAATGTACACGCTATCTAAAACGTATAATATGGCTGGTTGGCGAGTAGGATTTGTAGTTGGGAATGAAGAGATAATCGAAGCAATTAACCTGATCCAAGACCATTTATTCGTCAGCTTATTCCCAGCTATCCAAACAGCCGCAGCAGTAGCCTTAAAGGAAAATCAAGAATGTGTGGCCAAATTAGTCGATCTCTATGAGCGTAGGAGAAATACGCTTGTACAGGCTGCTAAGCGCATCGGCTGGGAGATAAAAGCTCCTCTGGGCTCTTTCTTTGCATGGTTGCCTGTACCAAAGGGATACTCCAGTGAGGAATTCGCTGATTTATTGTTAGAAAAAGCAGATGTAGCAGTTGCCGCAGGTAATGGTTTCGGACCTCATGGAGAAGGCTATGTGAGAGTCGGACTATTAGTAGACGAGGACCGTCTGGAGGAAGCGGTGAACCGTATTGCAAAATTGGAGCTGTTTGAGTTGGAGGAATGAAGATGGAACGCACAATAAATAATGATTTACGAATCAATAAGATGAAAATGGATAAGGGGCCTCTTCCCTATGAAGTGTTAGAGGCATTGGCTAAACAAAACTTAGAGGACGAACCATTCGGTTACATTCACGGTTCTGCCAGTAGAGGAGAAACCTACAAGAAAAATACGGATGCATTTGCAAAATACTCGATTCTCCCAAGGTTTCTAAACAATGTTTCCACGTTAGATTTACAAGTAGAGCTTTTCGGTAAAACATATCCCCACCCTCTATTTATCGCTCCCGCCGGAGTCAATAAGATTGCCCATCCGGATGGTGAGATTGCAGTCGCTAAAGCTGCCAAAAAATTGGGGTACAATTATATGCAAAGTACGGTTTCTAGCTACTCCATTGAGGAAATAGCTGTAAGTGCACCTGATAGTTCCAAATGGTTCCAATTATATTGGCAAAGCAATAAAGAAGTTGCGTACAGCTTGGTTAGAAGGGCTGAAAAGGCCGGCTATGAGGCAATCGTTCTAACTGTTGATACAGTTATTCTAGGCTGGCGGGAAGAGGATGTTCGGAATGGGTATTCTCCCCTTTCATGCGGCTATGGACAAGGGAATTATACATCCGATCCAGTATTTATGAGTTCTTTACAAACGAATGAACAGGAAGCAATTGTTCAAGGAATTATCGAGAACATAAATCACCCTACCTTAAACTGGAGTGATGTTGCGGAAATAAGAAAAAGGACGAGTCTCCCTATTTTATTAAAAGGAATCTTACACCCAGACGATGCCCTTCAAGCAATAGAATTTGGATTAGATGGCATTATTGTTTCCAATCACGGTGGTAGACAGCTAGACGGAACCATCGCTAGCATCGATGCATTGCCCAAGATTGTAGAAGTGGTAGATGGAAAAATTCCTGTTTTATTTGACAGCGGTATCAGAAGAGGAATTGATGCACTGAAAGCATTCGCATTAGGCGCGACAGCAGTTTGTATTGGGCGTCCTGTACTTTGGGGACTTGCCTATAACGGTCAGCAAGGAGTCGAAACGGTGTTATCGCAAATATTAGATGAATTTAAAACTTCCATGACCTTGGCGGGTGTCCGGAATATGGAGGAAGCTAGGAGCATAACCATTCTGAAAGATTAGAAAGAGAAAATATCATTGTCCTCAAAGGAGTGCAATGATATTTTTTATTCTCTTTGCAGCATAGCTATGACCTGAAATGTTTTTGGCTTTGCATGGAATTTTATCCTTTCATTGCATAAAAAAAGCCAAATGGTCAATTGTTTTAAACAATTCACCATTTGGCATTAGAGCGAGATTTATATTAAGATTTGACCACCAGCACAGTTAATCGTAGAACCAGTTAGTAATTTTCCGTTTTTCATTGCAAAAATCATTGCTTCCGCAACCTCTTCTGCAGTAGCTGCTATATTTGGTGGAGTAGTAGCATGGATCGCTAAACCAATTTCTTCATTCATCGTTACAGCAGCGCTTGCTGAAATGTTCGTTTTCATGTTATTTGGAGCAACACCTACAGCAAAGATATTTTTGTTTTGGTAATCTTGACCGATCGATTTTGTAATTCCGTTAACAGCATGTTTCGTAGCCGAATAAAGACCGTTATATGCAGTTGGTTTAAAGGAGTTAGAGGATACAGTATTAACAATCGTACCGCCACCATTCTCTAGCATAACTGGTATCACGTATTTAATACCCAAGAATGCTCCCTTTACATTAATGTTCATCACACGATCATATTCATTTGAATCATATTCATGTACTAAGCGGAAAGGAATCATAATCCCAGCATTATTCAAGAAATAATCAATCGTACCAAATGCCTCAACAGCTTTCGCTACATAATTTTTAACATCTTCTTCGTTAGACACATCAGCTTTCACAAAAATCGCTTCTGCTCCTAAGTCCTTCGCCATATCTCTGGTATTCAAACCTTCTTCTTCGTTGAAATCCACAATTACTAACTTATAACTTTCTTTTGCTAATTTTAAAGCTGTTGCTCTACCTAAGCCAGTTGCTGCACCTGTAATTACTACGACGTTTTTCATGAATTATTCCCCCTACACAATATTATTCATTTATTGTTCTATGGTAAAATATTAACTTAGTAAAGAAAAACTTACACGACAACCTAAGAATTTTAGGAGTTTATCCAACAAATTTAGAAAAAGTGTTTAGTAATGGAGCTGGCAATCCAATTGAATGAGCAAGATTTACGTGTAATTAAAACGAAAAAGATATTATTCGAAAAGTTATTAGAGCTTATAATGAAACAAGATTTTGATGATATTACAGTCACCAAATTATGTAGCGCTGCAAAGGTGAATCGTTCGACCTTTTACACACATTACTCCAATATAGATGAATTATTAGAAGAGTTTTTTAGAAAGATTATGAGTGATTTACATAAAGAATATGCAGAGGCTTTTGAGAGGCTAATTTCAAAAGATAAGGAAGGCTTAGTTGATATATTTGAGCATATATTAAAGCATCAGTCTTTTTATGATGTTCTATTTTCAAATCGGCTTCCTTTTAAATATATGACGTACTTTATTGAAACTTATATGGAATTTCCTAAAAAAATTATTTTAAAACATATCAAAGAAAAAATAGATTATGAGCTATATTATTCGTTTTGCTCCAGTGCCACGATGGGCTTAATTTATCATTGGAAAAATACAGGGTATGCTAAGTCACCGTTAGAAATGAGCGTACAAACGATGAAATTTTTTCTTAGGGAGCTATAGGGATTATTTGAAGGACTAGTAGAAGTAGATGAAACATACTTCTTAGAAAGCCAAAAAGGACGAAGAGTTATTCCGAATTGCAAACCAAGAAAACGTAGCGGTTCTGTCTCCAAAAGAAACGGCATCTTGGCAAGTGTTCACGGAACATGGGAAACCGCAGATAAGTTAAGCTTGAGAAGCTATGCATTCTAAGTAACAATATTAATTTATAGGGAAGAAAAAAATGCACATAAAAATGAGCTTGGAAATATCTCCAAGCTCACATTGTATTTTGATGTCTGTTTTTTACTAATGTGTAAGTTAGTGGAAGAATAAAAACCATAACTTATTAACTCTTATATAGTTCAAATAATTGTTTGCCATCAGTATCACCAAGGATTGTATTAAGAGGAATTAGATTAATTAAAACGGTTAGATACGATACAAAAATAAAACTATCCAAGTAGTTTCCGAAAACCAGGAATTCATAACCAGTTAATAAGTGAAGTACTAATGCAGATAGGAAATTAAAGAACACTCCGCCTAAGAAAAAGAAGGTTCTTTGGTTTTTACTCAATTTGTCATAGTCTTCAGTGAAAACTCTCCCACCGAAGAAGTATACTTTCTTAATGAAAAAATTGTTTTTCCTCCATAGGATATCACCGTTACCGATAGAAAACTCATTTACTTTCGCACCAAATATTTTCAGAAAAAATGCATGTCCAGATTCGTGAATCAGTGCAATAATTGGGCTAATGAATAAAATAATAATAAAGAAGTTTATTATAAAATCCATCTTTTCATCCCCTTTCTAATATTTACGGAAAAGTAAACAGAAGATTTCCTATATATTTGAATATTTAAAATGTATATCTGATTTAATATGTTACTACATAAATATCGTCTTTAATTTTTCTTGTCTCACTCTCTCTCTCTATTAAGTTCCGGGGATTCTTTATCATTATTCAATGAAATCACCTCTCCCCCTAAATTTAATGAACGAACCTCGCCGGTAGAAAAAAACACTCATTTTAATTATTTACATCGCCACCACTTTAAAAAACCTTTTTAAACTAATCTGCCAAGTTAAAGGACTGCTCTTCTTCGGCTTAGTTTATTTATGCATTTATATTAAAAAAAGTCATTTCGGCTTTTTCCGCTTGAATACTAACTCAAAATACTCAGCAAGTCCATAACCTTTAGTCGAAGGTGCAAAAATTTGAACTAACTCCCACCCTTCTTTTTCATATTCGTAAACGATTTCGTGGTAATCTGTTTTTGGTTTTAGTTTCATCCCACCAGCTAATTCGATTTTCACAAAAGTATGTTCGTACATTTACATTCCTCCTTTTTATCATGTTTTTTTATACTTAATGAAAGAAATACTTCTTCCTTGTTTCGAGTTAAACATAAAAGCGTATTTCAGATAACCTTTAGCTTATTCATCTTGTTATGATAAACTATTCAACAAAAAAGAGCCCTATTCCTGCCAAGTATTTACATCCAGCTATAAGACTTTAACTTTTTATCAGAGCTACAGTAGGCAAATGCTAGACTCATTCCTTAACTATATTCCCCATAAAAAAACACCACTCAAAAGTGGTGCACCCATCCTTTTTACATTGTCCACATCAGTCTTTTAGCAATTGCCTGAAATTCTTCTGGACCGATGCCAGGGGCGAATTCTTCTGGTAGCTCATCTAACTCAGGTATCTTATAGCCTTTCGGACTTCCTTCTTTAACAAACAGTTGATCTCCGCTTGTCGGGTTTTGGCCCTTCCAAATCTTATCTATGTCTTTATAGTCACCTACGTTATTCCATGTAAATAATACATTTCCATAGCCTCTGTCTTCATATTTCTTCGCATGGTCGAATGCTCGATTGTCTAGGCTCGGGATTGGAAGCATTTTCGTTACATCTGCGCCTGTAGCCATCTCTAAAGCTTTTGCGTACGCAATAATATGCGTGCCACCTCGCACTAGCAGATAGCCAATCATTTCTCTTGCTGTAGGGTGCTCGGTCATTTCATATACTCTCATTTTATGGGTTCTGGCACCACATTCTAAGAAGAAATTGTGAAGCAAATCCAGTACTAGGTTTCCGCTTGAAAATACATAATCCCCTCGCCATGGATTTCCCATAGAGTCTCCTGCTAAAGATGTCTGAGCAGTCGCGATAAAGGCATACGTATTCCGCTTATCCTTAGCATTCTGTAATGGAGCAAGATCTGGATCCCCCGCAAAGCTAGTTCCTTTGTGCAAGAGATTGATGGTATTCGCCACCAATTCCACATGGCCAAATTCCTCTGCGGTAATACTAGCAACTAAGTCATAGAAAGGCTTTAGCTTCTTTTTGCCACGAAAATTAAAGGATTGGTACATATAATTATTTAGTGTGGACATTTCGCCAAATTTTCCACCTAGAAGTTCTTGGACTGCTGAAGCAGCATTTGCATCCCCGTATTCTAGGTTCGGCAGATCAATGAGTAACTTGTCAATCCGATTAAACAATCAATCATCCCTTCTTATTTTGCAATAGTTGGAGAAATCCACACTATTTGCTGAACTCGAATATAAAATGGCACTCCTTTCACATCTAGCACAATATGGTCTGGAGTTACGGAGGCTATTTTCCCTGTCAACACGTTCCTAGTTGTTTGCACTGCTACATGGTACCCAAATAATTCCTTTGCTTTTTCATTTAAATAACCTTCAAAATGACTAATATACCCAACATGTGATTTTTTATCTGCCACACACATCATCCTTTCTTTGCAATCCCTATAGTTTATGAGAAGATGGTATAGATGGACACATTTACAACGATTCACGAAGGAATGATTGTATGGTAAAGAGATTACTGGTGACGGGCTACAAGGCACATGAGCTTGGCATCTTTCAAGACAGCCATCCCGGTATTACGATTATTAAAAAAGCACTGGAAAATCAGCTTCGTCAATTTTTAGAGGAAGATTTAGAATGGATTATTCTTAGTGGTCAGCAAGGAGTAGAAACATGGACTGCAGAGCTTGTGATAGAGTTGAAAGAAGAATATCCTCACTTAAAATATGCCGTCATCACCCCTTTCTTAGAACAAGAAAAAAATTGGAATGAGCAAAAACAAGAAAAATATCAAAGACTATTAGCAATGGCGGATTACCAGACTGCCCTAACAAAGAAACCATATGAGGCTCCTTGGCAATTTATTGAAAAAAATAAGTTCTTAATACGTAATACAGATGCGATGCTTCTCGTGTATGATGAAGAAAATGAAGGATCTCCTAAGTACATAAAAACATTAGCGGAAAAATACGGTGATAAGCAGGAGTACCCAATTTTTATAATTGATGCCTATGATTTACAAACTGTCGCTGAAGAAGAAAGGAACGATTATTTTGATTAAAAAAACACTAGAGAAAAAAATTAACGAAGCAACTGATATTATTTTTCTAACCAATCAAGAGAAGAAATTTGCTGAAGAGCAAGGCTTGCTGACATCAGATGTAAATTTGACTGTATTTGAAACAGGTATTATTTCAAAGAACAGTGTGATTGAGCGACTTGATAAAGAAACAGAGGAGCTGCTGGCGAAAGAGAACGAGGAATTCCTACAAAATTCGCTAAATCATTTTATGCAACGCATGAATGAATTTATGTATGTTGAATCCAATAGTTTTTCCATTTTACAAACTGACTCGATCACTTTAGAGTTTGATGAAGTTTTTGAAGTTTATACAGCTCTATTCGGTCTTTCGGTACAGAAGAAATATGGAGAGGCAATCCGTAAATTCCTCGATGAGCATTATCATAGTGAAAAGATGAAATATAGTATGATGTTTTCAAGCGGAGAAGGTTTATGGGAAATCAATTTGCCACTAAATTACATCGATGGTTTTGATGAAAACTTCACGATTTTGGAAGCTTATCAATTCTTGTATAACCTACTGTTCCATTTAGTTGCATCCTTGGAAGTAAAATAACATAAAGCTGACAAAAGCGGTTATGACAAATCAAACGAGAAGCTCTTATGATTTTATATTTTGATACGTATCATAAGTGCTTTCTTATTTTTTGTTTTAGGTTCTCCGCTGCGTCGGACGCTTTCCGTGGGCACGGCTCGAGCCATTTGTCTCTCCCTCGTGCTGTTCCCACTGGAGTCGCCGACGCTGCTCCGAACCAATAATTTTTACTACTTAACTGTAAATTTTGATAAAGATAACTAAGAAGTACACGCCTCTTTAAGAAGAGTAAGGTTTTAACTACCTTATTTTAAATCTTCCACTCCTTTTCCTCACGTTAGTTATAAACTGCTTTTCTTCTCTTCATTTACATACATACTTCTGCTCCTTAGGTTCAAACTATTTATGTTTCAAACCATTTTTTAAAAGGAGGAAATTAATTTGGATCAAAACGCATACAGCCAGAATCACAGTCAGTCGGAGAATGGTCAAGCAGTAGTACCGCAATTCAACCATGGTGCACATGAACTGTTAGATGTGAAAGAAATCCTTTCTGCAATGATCGGTGCCCTTAACCAAAAAACAATCTTTCGTCAACATATTCAAGACCAAGAGCTGTTAAACATCGTGGACCGTCAATATGCCTTTGCATTAGCTGAATACAATTCCCTTGTAGAATGCTTCCAAACAGGGAAAGATCCATCTACCACTACAACATCTTATAAGATGCAAACAGACAATGATACAAAGTATGGATTAACTCCATCACAGCCGAAAAAACCAATCCAAGGACCAAATGAGATTAGCGATGAGTTAATCACAGGATTCTTATTAGGAACGGCGAAAGCAGCTGCAACAGGGAAAGTAACCGCTGCATTAGAAGCTACGAACCCTGTTGTACGTCGTGTATTGCAAGATTCAGTTCCGAACTGTATCGAAATGGCGTATGAGCTATCACTTTATGCGAACAAGAATGGCTGGTATCAAGTACCACGCTTTGATGAGCAAACTATGCAACAAATCATGAGTTCCTATGGTACAGCTCAAGGCCCAATGTACAAGCAATAAGTCAAAAGGGTGTCCTAAACGGACACCCTTTTCTTATAGTGGAGCGAGTTGGGAATGGTAAGAAAATGGTAATACGTGCGATTAGAATTAATTTACTTGCGGTTCTTCTAAGTTTACTATCGAATTAGTAAAGGTGACTTGCGATTGCATCCGTTATACTTGCGTATAGACTGCATTTACTTGCGATTTACAAGCAGTTTTCAAGTTTTTGAAATGGTATTTTGGACCTTTTATCTGTACACTGATAGTATAGGTTGGTGGAAAGAGATCATTTTCCGCTAAACTTGAAAGTTAGAGAGGGGATTTATTTTGCGAGTAGCTATTTATGATTTTGACGGAACAATTTATGCAGAGGAAACCTTCAAGCTGTTAATGAATCATTTGAAGGAGCATCCAGTCTATCAAGACAAGTATCCAATTTTTCACAGAGCTATCCTTCTCCCATACTTAGCGAGCAAGGTAAAGCTATATCCGAAGGCCAAAATGCGAGCGAAGTCGATGCAACTCTATCTAGAAGCATTTACAGGTTTAAGTAAGCTAGAAATAACGAGCTACTTTGAAGAGTTCAAGGCTGCCATCACAGCTAATATAAACAAACAAGTAATCGATACATTACATAAGCATCACGAGGACAATGTACAAATTTATCTCGTTTCAGGAGCCTACACACAATTTTTAGAGCAGGTAGTTGCAGATTATCCTTTTCAAAAGATTGTTGGGACGGAGATTAAGTTCACATCTGATAAAGTGGACACCTCCCTTCCACTTGAACATGTGAATGGACCAACGAAGGCTTCTAAAATAAAACAATTGCTTGAGGGCCAGGATGTCGATTGGGAAAATAGCTATGCATATGGAGACAGCTATTCAGACTTACATATTTTAGAACTTGTCGGAAACCCGGTTGCTGTCAGACCAGAGGAGAAACTTAGAGAAGTGGCAATGCAGCGAGGCTGGACGATTATTGAATAAAACCCAAAAAAGCAGGTGTAGTAGCTCTCAGCTACTCACCTGCTTTCTTAGTGAAATGTTATCGTTACCCTTGATAAACACCCTCGCACGTCCCGGCAGCAGGCTCGTAAAAACAATGCTGCTTATATTGACCTGCAAACGGCTGACCATACCATGTATCAGGACATGGTGCATATGGATTAAAATACCATAGAGCGTATTTCGCCGGCTGTTCTCTCCAATAATCTAGTGTTCTTTTCGCTAGGGTTTTTTCCGTGGGTCTAGCTCTTTGATAGAATAAATTCCCTTTTTGCACAGCTTCAAAAGCATAGTTATTTCCTTGTACTTGATAAATGACATCCTCTATCGTACGTAAATCTACAAAGTCTAAGCAATTGGAAACTAGGCGATTCACAATCACATTGCCAACATATAACATCCCCTGCTGACCTTCGCCTTCTGCTTCCGCCCTCATCATCCTTGCCACTAGGTCCACATCTGAATCACGGTATTTTACTCTCGGCATATACTCACCCCAAAAATAGTATATGTAAGAAACACAGGATGGTTCCTTGCTCTAGAACTACGATTGGGATAGTAGTCAGTTTTTTTCTAAATCAAATATAAAAATATACTCTCCTTGACTCCACGTTACCTGCACCTCAAAAATATAGTGGCCCTCTTCAATCGGCACCTGTATTTGATTGTCCGTTATCGAAATTTCTTTGCTTGTTCCATCCTCATTATATTGAGTTACCTTTATCGAAGATGGGGATTGATCTATATCGATTGTTAGCTTCTCCTCTTTGTTTACATCTAATGTCGGAAAGGCTTCTGCCAATACATATATATCTGATCCGCTTAACTTACTTGCCTCCATGTTCTTTTCCTTCCATACAAACTGATCGACTATCATAGGATAGGCTTGCTCTCCTATAGACACCCTTCCCTCCAACTGTCCAAAAGCAGTAGAGGATGAGAAGTTTTTGGGAATACCACTACAAGCCCCCAACACAAGTACCATGCTTAATAGATAGAGATACTTTTTCATGCTAGTTTCCCCTTTGCAATTTTCTCTAACTTTTTTCTTTGACTTTTATTTGATATAAATAGAAGAAATTTTATTCGTTTCACAGTTAATCGTTACAATCATCTCCTCACAAACACTGGAAAATGACTGAACAGCAACTTTTTCTTTAAAGGATTCATCAAATGACCAGTCACTTGGTACAATTGCCATCCCATCATTTGCTTGCAGAAAAGTATCCTTCAAAAAATCCCATAAGACCAATATGTCGTGCTTCGTTGATTTATTTATTAAATCAAGATTTACTCGATATTCTTTTGATAGAAAATTACCTCCCCAACTCTGGTTTCCGGGAGAATAGATGTCCTCTACAATTGGATTCATCTTCCCTTCTTCTACTAACTCGCGAAATATATTCAGAGAACTCTCTTTGATATCTTTCATTGTCAAATAAAATTCATTTCCACTGTTTATTTTTCTCGCAGAATGAAAATGAGGAGCTATTTCCGAAAGAATTAACTCTTCTGTTCTGGTATCTTGGAAAGGGATACTAAATTCTCCGTCTGTACCAACGAACAGAAACGGCGCTAATATGAAATGAGTGATGGGTGATAGCTCCTCTTTTATAAGCTCAGGCACCTTCAACCTCTCATAGGGAATCTGAGTGTACCCTTCTCTTTTTCTCGTAGGGGATTCTTCCCCACGAACTACCTCTTTAAATAAATCCACATGAATCCCTCCAATACCGTTTAGTTCGCTAAAATAAAGCCTTTATCCTTCCTAAAAAAGTATTTTATGGTAAAACCAAACTTTTGCTGGTCTTCAATCGTTTACTATATAGAGAAAGGGGGATACAGGGTTGATAACGAATTTAGAGTTAAAAGAAATAATGCTTCAATATACAGAACCATTAATTAGGGTTGCTTATGGTTACGTAAGAGATCTTCATTCTGCAGAAGACATTGTGCAGGATGTTTTTATAAAGTTCTATCATCTACAGAACTACGAGGAGCGTGGAGAGTTAAAAGCGTACTTAACTCGAATGACCATTAATAAAAGCAAGGATTATTTGAAAAGCTGGGCCTATAAAAAAGTCCTGCTTCAGCAAAAGCTATCCCCTCCTGCCTTTAAGATCAATAAAGACAACCTTGTTCAGGAAGATGAAAAGACCATGATAGGAGACGCAATACTTGAGCTACCCTTGAAGCATCGGGAAATTCTTATCTATTTTTATTTTAATGAAATGACAATTCCTGAAGTGGCTAAGCTGTTGTCCATTCCTAAAAGCACAGTAAAAACTAGGCTAGGAAGAGGAAGAGAACTGTTAAAAAATCAGCTGAAAGGAATCGAGTGGGAGGTGCTATTGAATGAGTAATTATTTCCCTTCGGAAGTGAAGGATTTACATGAAAGCAAACAACGAGTCATTGGAAATGTGTTACATAAATTAGATAGAAAACAACGAAAGCCGAAAGTCAAATGGCAATATGTTGCTTTTACAGTTGCTCTACTTTTCAGTATGTTGTTCTTTCTAAGGAATGCTACTGAGCTCTCCCCTCTACAAGAATCGTCCAATTTTATGAAACCAACTATTTCCGAGGAAAAAGGCGTTCTCTATTTAAATAGTGTTACATTAGGTGATTCTCAGGAAGATGTGATTACAGCCTTCGGAGAGGATTATCAAACGTCAAAAGAGGACGGAAAATTAGTACTAGAATATGACGATCGAGCAAGGTTTTATTTCCAAGAGGATAAACTTGAGCTCCTTACTTTCCTACATGTAGATCCGAATTACTTTAATACTTTGTTCGACGAGTATGATGGCTTTACTTTCTTCACTTCTATAAACAGTGATTTTGATGGTCGGTTTATATATACACGTGATGCGAATCAGCTAATAGAGGCTTCATGGGAAGGAGAACAGCTAACCTTGTCCTTTTCTTCTGAAAATCAGTGGATGTTAGAAAAAGCAGAATTTCTATATATGGTAGATCAAAACTTAAGAAGCGAGGAATTTCCTTTACAAGGATCTATAGTAGATTATAGTCAGCCGGAAATCACTGAAGAGAATGGCTCTCTAAGTCTTCAAGGAATAAGATTAGGAGATGCTCCATCAAGAATTATAGAGCAATTTGGAGATGACTATCTGATAGGCTATATAGATGGATTAGGTTCAGACTTCACTTTGAATTATGGAGGGCAAGTGAGTTTCTCCTTTTTCGATGACCAGTTAGTAAGCGCGATATATACAAATATTGATAAAGAATATGTGGATCAATTGTTTAACGAGCATAACGGCTTGAAATTTAGTGTTAATAATGATGACTTTATTTACTCTAAAGAAACAGGTGATGCAATTAAAACGACAACGCAAACACCGAATGAAGAAATGTATCTATATTTTATGAAAGAGGGACCTGAGATGTTTGAAAATCTTGAGGTTTCTACAAATGAAGTAGAAATGGTCGCTGACACTGTTACAAAACCAAAGGTCGAATCAGTGGACCCTCTTGATAACTACTTGTTAGTGGATTGGCATATAGACAATATGGATAGAGGCAACCACGATTACGACACATACACCCATTCACAATTAGTCGTTGACCCTAATAACAAGGAAGTAAGACGAGGAGATGTTATCTACTACAGATCACCTGACTTCACATTCTCGAGTAACCCTAATTACGTTATGCCCGATTATTACCTTTCAAGGGTAGTTGGTTTAGAGGGAGAAACGGTAGAAATAAAAAATGGTCAAGTATTTATCGATGGGAAAAAATTAGATACTTTTTATTCTAAAGCTTTAAATAAGGGAATGGAACAAGAGGAATACTTCGAGAAAGTTGATCCTGTTAATAGAGGCGATGATGACTCTTGGAAAGAATATTTTGCAACTTCTATGGGAGCCGGTAAAAGTAGAAGAAAACACTGTGTTTGTCCTAGGAGATAACTGGTGGAGAAGCGTCGACAGTAGGGATTTTGGTGTCTTGCCTCTGGAGAATGTGGAAGGAAAAGTGTTAGGTTATGAAAAGTGAAAAAGATAGTAAGGAGCCCTTCTCCTTACTATCTTTTTATTATAATCGTACGTTAATGTTTTTCTCACGCAAGTATTCTTTAATTTCTCCAATTGTATAATCTCCGTAGTGAATCATGGAGGCAACAAGTGCCGCGTCTGCTTGCCCTTCGGAGAATACTTCTTCGATATGTTCTAGCTTCCCAGCACCACCGGAGGCTATGATTGGCACATGTACTTTTTCAGAAAGCAGCTTGATCAACTGAACATCGTAGCCATTCTTCATTCCATCCTTATGAATGCTAGTACAAATAATTTCCCCTGCACCAAGCTCTGTTGCCTGCTGAGCCCACTCTACCACGTCCATCCCTGTCTTTTCGTGACCAGAATGCGTGTAGACCTCCCAGCGCACGATTTCTTCATCCTCATAAATAGGCATTGCATCTAAGCCGAGGACGACACATTGCTTTCCAAAGATTTCTGCTGCCTCTTTCAGCAGCTCTGGTCGCTGGACAGCAGCCGAGTTTACCCCTACCTTGTCAGCTCCTGCTCGAAGAAGTCTTTTGAAGTCATCAATCGTCCGTACGCCACCAATTACCGAGAATGGAATATATACTTGCTCTGCAACTCTCCGAATCCACTCAATTTTTAAATCCTGATCCTTTAAGGAAGCAGTGGTATCCAGATAAATTAATTCATCTGCCCCGTCCTCCGAATACTTGCGCCCAAGCTCAGCAGGATCTCCGATAATAGTTGGATTACGAAACTGCACATATTTTACTGCCTTATCATCTAGTACGTCGATGGCAGGAACGATTCGTTTTCTAAGCATCTCTCATAACTCCTTGCTTACAATAATTATCTAGCAGCTGAATCCCGTATTTCCCGCTTTTTTCTGGGTGAAACTGAACTCCCATCACCTGTTCATTGCCAATCACACATGCAAAGTCTGTTCCATAGTTAGTCGTTCCAAGAATATGCTCCTCCTTGGATGGCTCAGCGTAGTATGAATGTACAAAATAGAAGTCAGTTAAATCCGGGATCTCCTTAAAGAGAAAATGACCTTGAACATCTTTTACTTGATTCCAGCCCATATGCGGAACCTTTTCTATACTGTCATCAAACATCGGAACAGTACCCGGTAAAAAACCTAAGCAAGGAACATTCCCTTCCTTACTCTCCTCGAGTAGCAGCTGCATCCCTAAGCAAATTCCTAAAAGCGGCATTCCTTTTTCTACTTGTTCCTTCATATATTCACTTAAGCCTGTATGGTTCAACACGTTCATCGCAACCTTGGCATTCCCCACACCTGGCAAGATCAATTTCGTAATCTGATCATCATGATCCGTTGGGTTTGTAATCAGTTTCGTTTCATATCCTAATCGGGCAATCGCCTTTAACACACTATGTAAATTGCCTGCTCCATAATCTATTATTCCAATCATGCTATTGCCTCCGTTTCTTCTATACTCTTATTATGCCATCTAATTGTTGAAATTAAAAGAATAAACTTTAACTTACTAGAGTATTAGTGCGAGAAAGAGTGAGGTCTGGCTTTAAGCAAGTAAAAAACAGCCACCCTACTCTAGGATGACTGTATATATCAAGGATTCAGTTGATTTAAACTACTGTTGTTTTCTTATTCTTAAGCTTCCGGTATAAATTAAAAATAATAAATGTGAAGAAAAATAACATAACGCCAGACAGATTAAATTCTAGATATACCTTTAAAAAATCAGTAACAGAATTTAAAGCGTAAGAACCACTTAATAACATGGTTGGAAAAATAGTAAGTAGCATGGCAATATAATGTACAACGACTTGTTTTAAAAAGCTCCATTTTTTTATCTGATAGATGACACTAGCCGTTCCGAAAAAAAATAGGATTAAACCATTAATTAGAGTGTCGTGCCAATGACCAACCAACCCGTTCGCTCCCACGGAGAATATTTGCAGTACCAAAAATAGAGCTACTCCCCTTATCAATCCTTTTTTCAATAATTGCATAATAGCCCACTTTCTTCATTCAAGAGATTATTTCATTCATATAAGCTTCTATTGGTAGATGTAATTCTCCATCTTCAAATCTGTAATCTAAAAGATAAATTTTAAATAGAAAACTACCTAACATAAAGAGGATCTGAAATGTTAGGGCAATACATCCCCAAAAGGCTCCTTTTATAGCACCTTTAAACGCTTTAGATACGTGAATCCTATACATTCCATGTTTTCTCCTCTTTCTATAAGATTTTAAAAAAGTGATATCCCAGCCCAAACAAAGCTCCTAGTATTCCCACTACGATGGATGTAGTGCCTTCTAATTTTCTGTTTTTCTTTTTTCGAAAATAAAAGCCGACAACAATAAGCACTAGACAATTCAGTAGCAATATAAAAAGTAAAATAGGTTTCATTTATCCACTCAATTCAGGATTTTATTTTGTTAAAAACACCATATTTATATAATACGGTAAAATCCAATTTATTCCTTCTAACTTATCAAAAGTACTAATAAAAAATAATATATAATGAAACTTTTATAATAATTGGAAAGTATAGGTAGATAAACTCTCGTTCAACCAGAATTTGTTCTCGGGTAAAGGTATTTTATTCTGGGTATGATTGGTGGAAAGGCTTGGTCAATAATCACTTGGCTATTGGTTGAGGCGTTACTCTCGGATAAGTAAGGCTTATTCTCGTTCAGCCAAACAATATTCTCGGATAGACCACTTTTACTCTCATTTAGGCCAGTTACTCTCGTTCAAGCAAGATTTATTCTCGGTTAGGGTTACTTTACTCTCGGTTATGATTGGGGAACTGCATGGCCAGTGACCACTGGAGATAGAACTAATAGTTGAAAAAGGAGATTATGGACATGAATATCACAAATAAAGCTATAAATCTGGTTTTTATTCTACTATTAATACTTGTTTTATCAGCCTGTGAGGAAACAGAACAAGCGAAAGAAGATACAAAGATGAAAAGTGAACAAATAGCTGAAGATATTACTTCGGAAAATGAACCACCCAATGGAGAATCAAATACGGAAAATAACCTACAGGATATCACTTATTCTTTTACAAACCCAAATACTGGTCAAGAGTTCGCTATCCTTCATGCTTATAAGCTGTATGATGACTATTTTAAAGCTCTAGAGGAATATCCCGATGAATCACCACACCAATTATTTCAACAGTTGATTAGTGACCCCGTTTTTGATGCATGTTTTAAAAGTGATAGTTATAGATTTAGTGTATTTGAGTGGGTTCCGGAAGAAAGTAAATATGAAAATATTAGAAAACAAATTGAAGCAGTTGATCTAAAACATCTCAATAATATATTCGAAGAATCTCTTATCAAATCATCAGATATTCTACCGTCAGAGGAGAAAACAACAGTTTGTGTATTTCCTCAAGATGAGAGGTTTCCATCTGATATGATGCTCATTGGATTGGGGAAAATTATCGTATTATTACTTGGTCCTGATGATGATTATTATCCTCGTTCTTTTTACTATTCAAGTCATTTTGAAGACAATAGCAGGTGGGGCCTTGCCCATGAATATCATCATAGTGTTTGGTCCGAAAAACATGTGACAGAAGATTATTTTATGACTGTTTTAGATAATATGATTATGGAGGGGTCTGCGATAATGTTTGAAACCTTGGTATATCCCGATACAAATAGTAAAGATTGGGTGCTTGACGAAAGCTTTAACAAAGAATATTGGAGGATCATTGAAACATATCTTGCGAGTGGGAGTACTAATGATTTTATACTAGGAGGATATAGAGGTTTACCCGACTACTATGGCTACAGTGAAGGCTATAAAATAATCAGATCCTATTTAGAATTACATCCAGATATGACGGTAGAGGAATGGACCTCCAAAAGCCCAAAGGAAATATTTGAAGAAAGCAATTACATCTCAAACTACGAATAGAATTTGAAATACAAAATGCGAAATCGAGAAACCGATTTCGCATTTTTTTAATGTGTTAAAGCTTCCTTCATCACATAGTCGTTTACTTTCTTCGCTGCTTCTTGGCCTTCTTTGATTGCCCAGACGATGAGGCTTTGCCCTCTTCTGGCATCTCCTGCTGTGAATACACCTTCCACATTAGTGGAGAAGTCTTTAGAATTGGCATGAAGTTTTCTATTTACTACGTTTACACCAAACTGCTCCGCTAGCGTAGTTTCTGGACCTTCGAAGCCGATTGCTACAAAAACATATTGGGCAGGCCAGACTTTTTCGGTTCCAGGGATTTCTTTGAAGAAATGAAACCCATCCTCCCCTAGCACCTTTTCCATTTGTATTGTGTGTAGCTCTTTCAGATTGCCGTTTTCATCTGCGACCATCTTTTTCGTTTGAATCAAGTATTCTCTTGGATCCTTTCCGAACTTAGCCAGTGCTTCTTCATAGGCGTACTCTAGCTTAAATACGTTGGGATCTGTTGGCCACTGGTTATCCTCTGCTCGTGTGAAAGGTAGCTGCGGATGCTTCCCGAACTGCACGACACTTTTACATTTTTGGCGGACAGCCGTTGCTACACAGTCTGCACCAGTATCTCCCCCCCCAATGACGATGACATCCTTACCCTTTGTATCGATAAATTGTTTATCTTCAAAATTAGAATCTAACAAGCTCTTTGTCGTTGTAGTCAGATATTCCATTGCAAGATGGACGCCTTTTGCATCGCTGCCGTCCATATGAAGTGCGCGCTGTTTTTGGGCACCAATACATAAGACAACTGCGTCATACGTTTGCTTTAATTCGTCGGCAGTAATATCTTTTCCTACCTCTGTATTTAATACAAAGTCGATTCCCTCTTGCTGGAGAAGCTGAATTCTTCTTTCCACTACGTCCTTCTCCAGCTTCATGTTTGGAATTCCATACATCATGAGTCCGCCAGCTCGGTCTGCTCTTTCAAAAACCGTCACCGAATGTCCCGCTTGGTTTAAATCATCCGCACATGCCAAACCAGCTGGGCCTGAACCGATAATGGCGATTCGCTTGCCAGTTCTTTGGGTTGGAATTCTAGGCTGAATCCATCCGTTTTCAAATGCCTTATCAATGATTGCACGTTCAATGTTTTTAATAGAGACTGCTGGTTCCGAAATAGCAAGCGTACAGGATCCCTCGCAAGGAGCAGGGCATACTCTTCCTGTAAACTCTGGGAAGTTATTGGTTAGCATGAGACGTTCCAGTGCCTCCTGCCATTTCCCCTTATATACCAGGTCGTTCCATTCTGGAATAAGATTATTAATTGGACAGCCAGCGGAAGTCCCACGAATTTCGATTCCCATATGGCAGAAGGGCGTGCCACAATCCATGCAGCGGGCACCCTGTCTGCTTAATGCGTCATCGGTTAATCGATTGGCATACTCCCCCCATTTTTTTAATCGTTTCAGAGGAGCTTCTTCTTTTCCTTTTTCTCTTTCATATTCCATAAATCCAGTTGGTTTACCCATATAAGAGTCCTCCTCTCTATTTCTTTCCAATCATCGCTTGCTTTTTCTCCTGCTTTGTAGAGGTCAGTAGGAAGGCTTGCATTGCTGCCTCTTCATCTGTCAGTCCGCTCTCCTTATAGGAGGTGATTTTTTCTAACATCATCTTATAATCGTTCGGTACAACCTTGACGAAGCTCTTTACAGCCACTGCCCAATTATCTAGTATCTCCATCGCTTTTGTACTCTGCGTGTAGTAATAATGATCCATGATTAATTGGCGTACAGCATGCTTTTCGTCTCTCGTTTCGATACGTTCGAAGCCAATCATTTCTTTATTGCATAGATGCTTTAATTCCTCTATGTCCTCCATTAGAATATAAGCAATTCCTCCAGACATCCCGGCGCCAAAGTTCTTCCCTACTTCTCCTAAAATGACAACTCTTCCGCCAGTCATATACTCACAGCCATGATCCCCGATGCCTTCGACCACGACGTCTGCTCCACTATTTCGTACGGCAAAACGTTCCCCAGCTCTTCCATTAATAAAGGCTGTTCCACCTGTCGCACCGTATAGCGCAACATTTCCTGCTATCACATTTTGCTCTGCTTTCCCTTTCAAGGGAGAAGTGGCAATCAGCTTCCCACCAGACAAGCCTTTCCCAAAATAGTCATTGACATCGCCGTCTACATACATCGTCATCCCTTTTGGAGCAAATGCCCCAAAGCTTTGACCAGCTGCCCCTTTAAAGCGTAGGGTGATTGTATCCTCTGGTAAGCCCCTCGCTCCATATCGTTTAGAGATTTCACTACCTATGATGGTGCCTACCACACGGTCTGTATTTGCGATTGGAAGCTGGAGGTCCACCTTTGTCTCCTGTTCAATCGCCTTTTGGACTTTAGGTAAAAGAACGCGCATATCCAATGACTTCTCTAACTGATGATTTTGTGGCACTGCTTTTGTTCTTTGTCCCTCTATCTGATAAAGAAGCGGTGACAAGTCTAATTGCTTTGCCTTCCAGTGTGCCTTCGCTCTTTCACTCACCTCTAACACATCTGTTCTACCGACCATTTCCTCCACTGTTCGGAAGCCAAGCTTCGCCATGTATTCTCGAACCTCTTCTGCAACGAATCGCATGAAGTTGACCACATGGTCCGCAGCTCCTGTGAATTTATCACGCAGCTCTGGGTTTTGTGTGGCAATCCCCACTGGACAAGTATCCAAGTGACAGGCTCTCATCATGACACAGCCCATAACAATCAGTGGGGCAGTAGCAAAGCCAAACTCCTCCGCTCCAAGTAATGCAGCCATCACGACATCCTTACCGGTCATCAGCTTGCCGTCTGTCTCTAGAACAACCTTTTCTCTTAAGCCATTTAGCATCAGTGTTTGATGAGCCTCTGCCAGTCCTAGCTCCCAAGGTAATCCAGTATGCTTGATACTCGTTTTCGGAGACGCTCCTGTGCCTCCGTCATAGCCGCTGATGACAATAACATCTGCTGCGCCTTTTGCAACTCCCGCTGCTATAGTCCCAACACCAGACTTGGCAACAAGCTTCACGCTGATCCTTGCTGCTCTGTTCGCATTTTTCAAGTCATGAATCAGCTGTGCCATATCCTCAATGGAATAGATATCATGATGTGGCGGCGGTGAAATGAGTCCTACTCCTGTAGTAGATCCTCGCACATCTGCCACCCATGGATATACCTTGTTCCCTGGGAGCTGACCACCTTCTCCAGGCTTTGCCCCTTGCGCCATTTTAATTTGCAGCTCGTTTGCCTCGACTAAGTAATGGCTGTTCACGCCAAAACGTCCTGAGGCTATTTGCTTAATCGAACTTCTTCGACTATCTCCATTTGGATCTGTCTGGTAGCGAGCAGGGTCTTCTCCACCCTCTCCACTATTGCTTTTCCCACCAAGTCTGTTCATTGCAATGGCAAGCGTCTCATGTGCCTCCTTGCTAAGAGAACCAAAGGACATGGCCCCTGTCTTAAATCTCTTCACGATGGAGTCCACAGATTCTACTTCATCAAGCGGAATTCTCTTTTTATTTTCCTTAAAGGTTAACAGGTTGCGCAGGAAGCCAACTCGTTCCTCGTTCGCCATCTCTGCATATTGTCTATATAACCCAAAATCTCCTCTTCTCGTTGCCCATTGAAGCGTATGGATGGTTTTCGGATGGAAGGCATGATGCTCTCCGTTGCTTCTCCACTGAAAGTCACTGCCCGAGTCTAGAGAATCCTTCGAGGACTCAAGCGCTAGAGCATAGCGTCTGTAGGCCTCTTCTCTTATTGTTTGAAGGTCGATTCCTCCAAGCTGGGAGATCGTTCCTGTGAAATAAAGATCAATGACTTCCTTCCCTATACCGACAGCTTCAAATATTTGTGCACCACGGTAACTTTGAATCGTAGAGATACCCATCTTGGACATGACCTTTACGACACCATCCGCAATACCCTTACTGTACTTTCTCACTACTTCCTCGTAGCTACTGTCCAAATGTCCATCGGTAATGGCTTCAGCTAGTGTCGCATATGCCAAGTAAGGGATGACTGCGTCTGCACCGTAGCCAATTAAAGCCGCAAAATGGTGTACCTCTCTAGCCTCACCAGATTCTACAAGGATGCTAACCTTCGTCCTGTTTCCTGTTCGAAGAAGGTGCTGATGTAAATGACTAGCAGCTAATAGAACAGGAATGGTTGGTCTACTGCCCTCCAGCTTATCCGAAAGAATGAGTAAAGAAATGCCTTCCTCTATTAATCTATCTGCTTGTTGGGATAATCTATCTAAATCATTTTTTAAATCTTCGGACATCTCTATCGATATAGTTGCTGATGGAAAATCCTTCATTAGAAGTATTTCCTCTAGCTGACCATTTGTCAGGATTGGATGGTCTAAATAAATTCGCTTGCTATTTTGCACCCCTGGCTGTAAAAGATCACCCTCTGCTCCTAGCATCGTCATCGTAGACGTCACAATATGCTCTCTGATAGAGTCAATTGGCGGATTGGTAACCTGTGCAAACAGCTGCTTAAAATACGTAAATAACGATTGCGGTCGGTCTGATAGCACTGCAAGTGGTGTATCATTCCCCATCGAACCGATCGGATCCTTCCCTTCCTTCGCGAGCGGAAGCATATATTTATGAATATCCTCGTACGTATATCCAAAAGATTTTTGACGGAATAAAAGATCGTCCGGTCTTTCTTCCTTTTCTTTTGATACTTTTACTGAAGTGAGGTTATCCTCTAACCATTCTGCATATGGCTGAGCAAGCGCCATCTCTGTTTTTATTTCCTCGTCCGAAATAATTCTTCCCTGCTCTAAATCAATCAAGAGCATTCTTCCAGGGCTAAGTCTTTCCTTATATAAAATATTCTCTTCCTCGATGTCGACAACCCCTACCTCAGAGGAGAAAATAATCATATCGTCCTTTGTCACATAATAACGTGCTGGACGGAGACCGTTTCTATCTAAAATCGCACCAATTTGCTTCCCGTTAGTGAAAGAGATAGCAGTTGGTCCATCCCAAGGCTCCATTAAGCTACTATGATATTTATAAAATGCCTTTTTTTCTTCGCTTATATGTGGATTTTCACTCCATGGTTCAGGAATCATCATCATTGCTGTATGAGCAGGACTTCTACCAGCTAACACAAAGAATTCAAAAGCGTTGTCCAGCATGGAGGAATCGCTTCCGTTCGAATCAATAATAGGAAGTAGCTTCTCTAGGTCATCTCCAAATGCTTCAGAAATAAACTGCTGCTCTCTCGCCTTCATCCAGTTCACATTACCTCGAAGCGTGTTGATTTCCCCGTTATGCACGATATATCTGTTCGGGTGTGCTCTCTCCCAGCTAGGGAAAGTATTTGTGCTATACCTTGAATGCACAAGTGAAAATGCAGAGGTAAACAGCTCATCCTGTAAATCTAAGTAGAACTGGTCCACTTCCGCTGGTGTTAGCATTCCTTTAAAGACGATTGTTTGACTGGAGAGACTGGAGCAATAGAATTTTTTACCTTCCTGCTTTGCCCAATGCTCTACCTGTTTTCTAATCACATATAGTTTTCTTTCAAATGACTGATAATCTAAATTTTCTGTCCGTTTAATAAATACCTGTCTAACCACTGGAGCAGTTTCTCTAGATGCTTTACTAAGTATGCTTGCATCGGTTGGTACGGTTCTCCAACCCAGTAGCTCTTGCCCTTCCAGTGAAATTGTATCATTTATTTTTTGCTCGATCGCTTCTCGTTCATCTTGGTCTTCTGTAAAAAATAACATTCCTACTGCATATTGACCTTTTTCAGGTAGATGCCACTCACTGCAAACTACACGGAAGAAAACATCCGGTATTTGAACCATTAGTCCTGCTCCGTCCCCTGTTTTGCCATCACTTCCCCTGCCAGCTCGATGGTCCAAGCGACATAACATTTCTAATCCCTTTTTGACTACATCATGTGAAGCAGCACCTTTTATATTTGCATATAAACCTATCCCACATGCGTCATGCTCGAATGCCGGGTTATACATTCCTTGGGCTTCTGGTAACTTATGAAATGTCATGTGTAAAACCTCCATCTTCTAAAAAAGTGTCTTAGGAATATTGTAGGTTTCCAAAATAATATAAACAATATATAATTTGGATATAATTCATCTAATAATGAGATAGGTTAGGAGGAAACCATGGAAATCAGGCAGTTACGATACTTTATAGAGGTAGCAGAAAGGGAGCATATTTCTGATGCTGCTGTCCATTTACACGTGGCTCAGTCGGCAGTCAGTAGACAGATTTCTAACTTAGAGGAGGAGCTGGGAGTGGAGCTTTTTGAACGAATTGGCAGAAATGTAAAGCTGACACCTATAGGGAAGATTTTCTTAGAGCATAGCATTTCCGCGCTACAGGCAATTGATTATGCCAAAAAGCAGATTGATGAATATTTAGATCCTGAGAAAGGGACAATCAAAATCGGATTTCCGACAAGCTTGGCCGGTCATCTGTTACCAACGGTCGTCTCTGCTTTTCGAAAGGAGCACCCGGATGTAGCATTCCATTTAAAGCAGGGCTCCTATGAGCAGCTTATCGATGCAGTGAAAAATAGAGAATTGAATCTCGCCTTCTTAGGACCGCTTCCCCCTAAGGATCATACGATCGATACAACGATTCTATTTACGGAGAATTTTTCAGCACTCGTTCCTTCTTCACACCCTTTTTCTAAGCGACCATCCGTACCACTTATTGACTTTCGAGAAGAGGACTTTGTTTTATTTCCAGAAGGCTATATTTTACACAAAACCATCGTGGACGCCTGCCATTCTGTTGGATTTACACCTAAAAATGCCTCCGAGGGAGAGGACATGGATGCAATCAAAGGGCTTGTAGCTGCAGGCATCGGGGTAAGTATTTTGCCAGAGAGCACGTTCTATGATTCCATTCCTAGATTTACAACAAAAGTTCCAATTTCAAGTCCACCAATTAGAAGAACAGTCGGGATGATTAGGCCGTTAACGAGAGACCTTTCTCCATCAGAAAAGGTTTTTCATGCATTTACCGTGCAATTCTTTTCGAGGTTAAATCAGTATCAATAGAATAAGTACATGGAGTGGGTATCCATGTACTTTTACCTTATATCCATTTTTTATAGAAGGTCACAAAATTGGCAACCACCTGATCCAAGAACATAATCGTGCTTTCATCTGTAAGTTCTCCTTGGTCATTCAGCTTTGTATGGATAGAACCGATGTATACCTCATTCGCTGGCAAGAGCCTTGGCAGAAGAGCAGGGTTTGATAAAATTTCTCGAAGGTGTTGCTGCGCTCTAACACTACCTAGGTTTCCCATAGAGGAACCTACGATGAAGGTCGGTTTATCCACTAGCTCATTTCCACTCCTGGAAAGCCAGTCGATTGCATTTTTTAACACTCCTGGAATCGAGAAATTGTATTCTGGTACGGCAAAAAGCACTGCATCTGCATTGCCAACCTTATTTTTAAATTCCTGAGCACCCGCTGGAGGCTTATCCTCTATGTCTGAATTAAATATTTCCACCTCTTGAATAGACACGAGTTCGATATCGAGTTTATCTGCATATCGGCTTTTCATATATTCGACCAACTTACGGTTATAGGATTCCTTTCGATTGCTTCCAATGATTGCTGCTACTTTGATTGGCATCTTCATATCTCCTTTTCTCTAGAAAATTTTATTCCTTCTTGCAGGATACTTACAACGTGAGTTATTCCCGTCATGACGAACGATAAACTTATCTCTATTCACAAGTCTGCTTTTTCAATGTGTATTCTTTATTTATCGGCAAATAAAAAAGACGCCCTAGCATGGCGCCTTACTAAGATTCATCTATTTATCACCTTAATTTTACGAGCATACTCTTTTCCGTTTTTTTCACTCACCCATACCTTCACAATCATTCCATTATATAGCTCTTCTGCACTCCCGCCTAACCAAGTGATACCTGTCACTTCCGTATCATTTGAAAAGTATACTTCCGGAGTGAAAGGTTCTTCTTCTGGGTTTACTTTTAAGGGAAATAGAATAAATTTGCTTTGTGATAAATTGCCTATTTCACCATGGTAATCAGATTTTAAAGACATTAGAAGAATACCAGCAACAAGCAGTAGGACAACCGGTAAGATCAGACGCTTTAATTTTTGCATAATACATCCCCATTCTCCATTATGTTTGCCTGCTTAATTAACGCGATTGCATTACTCAACATGAATACCCTCATTGCAATAAATTGTACCGTTCCATTAATTTATCCTTCTAATGTTGTCGTTCTCTATACTATAGACGCCATTTCCTTCTGTAGCTTCAAGATGTCCATTTAAGAGGTAAACACAAGTGCACTCATCAATGCCATAATTACGATGATCTTTAAATTTATTCACCGAGTTCCTTAAATGATTTTCATCATTCCATTGGGTAAAGTGTACCGCAATCAATACTTCAGCTATTAATCCTAATCCCTTTCTGTATTGAGTTTCGTTTTGTTCGTTATCTTTAGGGGAAATATTACAATGCTCTGGACATATTAAAGCTCCTGCCGAAAAACCAGCAACAGGAATTCCTAATTCATAGCTTTCTTTTATAGTATTGGAAATGGCAGTATCCACTATATAGTCAGCGTATAAATTCGTATTCCCTCCACCAATAATAATTCCTGAACTATTTTTTAAACAATCTACCACCTTTTCCATAGGAGTTGAAGGAAGGGGTAGATAGTAGAAATCAGTTAATCCTAATTCCTCCAATTCTTGTGTATATGTTGGCATGTATTGTTCCCATCCTTCCCTTTCTACAAATAAAATGGAGACAGGAGTATTCTGGGCCGATGCTTTTATTACAAACTGCTTAGCCATCTTACCTGTGAATGGAGGACCGCCTCCAAAAAGAAATAAATGTTTATCCATCATTTCACCTTCGTTTTCAAAGAGTACTACCATTTGTTTATAGCAAAAAACGTTCCTAAGGACGCTAATGGCTTCTTTACATCCACTTAAATAAGTAATGTTATTTTTTTACTTTCATTAATAAAATAATCAATAACCCAATAATGACACTATTATTTATTTGTCCCGCAATGATTGGCGCATCTTCAAAAAAATAAATCATCAACACCGTGTAAGCAATTATTCCGATGAAAAAAAAGGCTAACCATTTATCATTATTCAGTAGGAACATTCTCTCCTGATAGATACTATTTAATAAATAGGATCACATAGCTCCACTAAAACATCTGCTGGAGTATTTTCTGGTCTTTGATAAAATTCTAAGCTCCATTTTGTCGTTACACGTTTCAAATTATTGTCGGCTATCCATTGATGTAACGTTTCGTAGCTGTTCATGATTTCATAATTTGGTCCATCGTGTATAATAGTTGCATACTTTTGTGAAGGTATCGTAAGCGTAACCATCCCCTCCGGAATATCGAAATATTCAGACACCTGTACACAAACCCAATAGCCATCTTCTTTTTCTGATGGTGCATCCACTATAAATGCACCTACTTGATTACCTGCATGCATCGTATTTTTAATTTCAGACGTTCTATCCTTTAGTATAGCTGCTGCTTTTGGTATCTCTACTGGATATTGATCCCCTTCACAGACGACATGAAATCCTACTAAATGGAGATCACCTAATTCTTTTATTACCTTTTCTACATTCTTTGTATGAGTCATGTTATGAATTCCCTTCCTCCCTATGCTATTTTCCAACAAAGTACACAACAAAGATTAATCCATTTAAGACTAACGCCGTAAATGGGATCACACCAAAAATAGCGGAGATAACTAACTCCTTTTTAATTCTATTTGAATTTGCTTTCAGCAGACTAATAAAAGAAGATATTAATATAACAAAGATTAGAAGAGTTCCGATGAACAAGAAGCTTCTATTCAATTCACCAGAAATTCTCGCAAAGTCTTCTATAAAAAACACTGCTACAAATCCAACAAGGCCTAAAATTAAGGAAGCAATGATCCATTTCTTAAAGTTATTTATAAATAGTCTCTCCCTCTTTCCTTTTTAACCGTTATTACATAATATTACCTTATTTTTTAACATATATATACATTTTATTGGACGTAAAAGTAAATACTCCATATATGTAAAAAAAGAAAAAACCGCCTAATTGGCGGCCTTCTCTACTAATCTTTCATTTACCCAACAATTGCATTAGCAATAACAATCATTACTAAAGCAGTTCCCCATGCAATCGTTGTCGGTACAGACCAGACTAAGATTTGCTCTTTTAATTTTGTAATTCCTAGCATTCTATTAACTACCCAGAATAAGGAGTCGTTAAAATAAGAGAATAGCATCGCACCTAGTGCCGCTGCTTGTGCAGCTAATGCCATATTTACATCCATGTTTACAAGAATCGGCGCAGAAATAGATGCAGCAGTAATCATTGCAACAGTCCCACTACCTTGTATCAAACGAACAATCGAAGCAATAAAAAATGGTATAAGTACAGCCGGAAGCGGTAACTCAGCAATGATTTCAGCTAGATAATCACCTGTTCCACTATCACGAAGAACAGTTCCTAACGCACCACCAGCACCTGTAACTAATAGGATGATCCCAGCTGTTGTCATCCCCTCTTCCATACGTTCAAGCGCTTCTTCTTTTTTCATGTGGTTTGCTAAGCCATAAATCGCAGCTACTAAACCAAGTGCAAGTGCGATAATTGGTTGACCTAAGAAAAGGATATAATCCCATGCACCACCAGAAAGCTCTAGTGCAGAAATAGTAGTATTTAAGAATATTAAGATAATTGGAAGCAAAATTGGAAGCAAGGATAAGAATAAGCTTGGCAGCTCTTTTTCTCTTTCAGCAGAGGATGCCAAAAAGTCTTTGTATACATTATCAGAGTATTTCCCGCGTACAAAGCCCTCTCCTTCTTCTTCCGGCACTTGATAAATTCTTTTCCCAATCCATTGTGCATACAGTACACCAACAATAATAATTGGAATGGCAAAGATCAATCCCCAGAAAATCATTTGACCAATGTCTACGTTAAAAATACCAGCAACCCCTAAAGGACCTGGAGTAGGTGGTACTGCATGGTGCGTTGCAGCTAGCCCAATTGCTAGAGCAATCCCTAGAGTCACAACCGATTTCCCAGTTTTACGAGATAAAGATTTCACAAGTGGATTTAAAATAACAAAAGCTGAATCTACGAAAATAGGGATAGAAACTATGTATCCGGCAATTGCCATTGCCCACTCTTCTTTTTTCTTTCCTACTATTCGAATCAAGGAATAGGCTAGCTTCTCTGCCGCTCCTGTAACCTCCAAAATTCTTCCCATCATAACTCCGAATCCAACAACGATACCAATGGATGCTAGAGTACTACCAAACCCTGAGGTAATAGAATTTCCTACTTTTAATGGATCCATCCCACCAACAAGGCCAGTAATGGAAGCTGCAATGATGAGTGCTAAAAAGGCATGAATCTTTGTTTTCAAAACTAATAATATTAACACAGCAATACCAATGACTAACCCTAAAACCATTTGCATTTCTAAACTCATGTTGAAACCCCTTTCAATAAATTATATTAAATAGAAAAGGGACGAGGCCCTTTTCTACATTAATCAGACTTAAAGTGATTCTCTTGTAAACTTCGGCGCATATTCAGCTGCTAGCTTGATGCACTCATACATGCTCACTTCTGAAGCGATATTTTTCCACGCAATATCAAACGCTGTACCATGGTCTACAGAAGTTCTAAGGAACGGCAGTCCGTTTGTAATAGAGATGGTACGATGGAAATCTGTCATTTTCGCCGCGATATGTCCTTGGTCATGATATAAGGAAAGCACTGCATCGTATTTTCCGTTTAATGCTTGGAAGAATACAGAGTCAGCTGGAACTGGACCGTAGGCATCAATTCCATCTGCTTTCGCAAGCTCAACACCAGGTTTGATTTCTTCTACTTCTTCCATCCCGAACAAGCCGCCTTCACCTGAGTGAGGATTCAGTCCAGCAACTGCTAGCTTTCTGCTTTCCACACCAAGACGTTGAAGTGCTTTATCACAGCGAATTAAGTAATCATGTACTCTTTCTTTTGTCATTTGCGTAATCGCCTCAGCAACAGACACGTGACGTGTTAAGAAGAAAATCCGTAATCCATGTACTTGGAACATTGTAAGTGGATCTGGAGCCCCACCTAAATCCTCTAGCATTTCTGTGTGCCCGATATACGGAACCTCTCCTGCTTTTAATGACTCTTTATTGATAGGTGTAGTCGCAAGTGCCTTTACTTCCCCTGCCATTGCTAATTCCACTGAATGTTTAATATAAGCAAACGATGCTTTCCCGTTTTGAGCAGATACCTGGCCTGGCTCAAATACGTCAAGGTCGATATTGTCTAAATCAATGACATCAATAGCTCCAAACTCATACTTCCCTTCTGACGGTGAAGCTACTACATTCACTATTAGAGGAACTTCTGTTACTTCAATTGCCTTCTTGATAATTTTTGCATCACCAATCACAAGCGGCTTACACATTGCATAGATCTCTTCTTTTGCTAATGATTTAACCGTAATCTCCGGTCCAATGCCTGCAGCATCTCCCATTGGTATCGCAATAATCTCTCTAGTTGTCATCGTACATGCACTTCCTCTTCCATTTGATTTGTTAAAAATCTTACACATTTATAGATAGAATACTTATCTCCGACCATGCCGCCCTTTGTAATGACAGCAATCCCATCAAATGTACCACCGATAAAATGTCCATAGGCTGCTAGTGGTAGCACCTCGTCCTGGAGGGCAATAGCTTTGGCATTACTTACTGCACAAAGTGCCGCTGTTACGTCTCCCCCACTAGAAAAGGTTCCATCAATCTTATAGTTCGTTTGTTGGATCACTTGATTGGTAACCGATGCAAGTCCATGTGTCAATCGCTTCGCAAGCTTTTCCTCGGTCACCCCTTCACGTAAAGCAATTTCAGAAAGATTTAGCTTCTCCATTCCCGGTGCATAGGTCGTGATAATCAGAATTTCTTCTTCGTCCAGCCTCTGTAAGGCCTCCTTGGTTGCTCGCTCTATCTCCTCTTCCCATGAGGAAGTAACGGAGGCTAATGCTGCCGCCTTCACATATACAGGTTTCACATTCTTTTTATCTATTAAATAGTTTAGCTGTCTGCCGGTAAGTGGTGTAATACTCCCAACTGTAACGATGATTTTATTCGTTTGGACATGCTGTTGAGCCATCACTCTTCCATAGGCTGCTGAAAGTGGACCAGGATCGACTGGCACAAACTGATAATCTTTAATAGAAGACATCGCTTCTGCAATATGCTCGATTTCTTCATTTGTAACCGCATCTACCACAATTACTCTATTTCCAGCTTCTACTTGTTTGATTAGTTCCTCGAGTATAGTTGGCAGACCTTTTAACACAGTGCCAAGTCCAATATGGGACACGGGCAACTCGCTTTGTTCCTGCATAATCGTAGGAACATGGGATTTGGTGATCGGGTTCATCGGATCCTTCGCAACATCCGTCGCTTCTACTGGCACCCCGTCTACCAGTAAATAACCACCCGAAACAACTCGACCAGAATCAGGATAAGATGCAACAACTATAGCGATACTTTTATCCCCAATTGCTCGCAGCAAAATATCTGTTTCCACTCCAAGGTTTCCTCTTACCGTGCTGTCGATTCTCTTCCCAATCACATCTGCTCCCCAGCGAGATAGCTTTTGATAGGCACTAACTACACGAGATGCAGCATCCACTGGAGGACAGTATCTGCTATCCGTATCAATGCTGATAGATGTAAACTGACCGGAATCAGGCACATCTCCCCCAAAAACTACCGTCGCACATGTAAAGCCGTTCTTCGCAAGACGTACCCCAGTAGCATTTGCTCCTGTCAAATCATCCGCGATAATTCCAACTTTCATCATTTACACTCCTTTATAAATGGAGACTTTTCCTGATAGATAGCTTCGTCTTCTTTAGATATAAGGTCATCTGTAATAATTCCCGTGATAGAATCAATGTCGGCAATCTTTGCAAATGCCTTCTTCCCAAACTTTTGAGAATCGACCGTCAAATAAACGATTTCACTGGCTTCTATCATTCTCTTCTTTACAGTTGCCTTTTCAAAGGTTGCAGAAGTAATCCCCAGCTTGTCATGCACCGCATGAGCCCCTAAAAATAAAATGTCTACATGTATATTGCGAAGCATTTCTTCTGTATAAGAGCCTAGCACTGCCCCTACCCCGTTTTGTAACTTACCTCCAAGTAAGATAACCTCTACCTTACTGTCAATAAGCTCCGCAGCTATTTTGATATCATTCGTTACAATTGTTAAGTTTGTCTTTGTCTTCAGTAGCTTAGCAATTTCTAGCGTGGTGGTACCTGAATCCAAAAGGATCCTCATACCATCCTTCACCAAGCTTGCAGCAATCTTCGCTATTTCCTGCTTTTGTGGATGCGCAGCAGAAAGCTTTTCTTCATAGGATTGCTCTCCAATAATCGCTTGTGGTAACGCAGCACCACCGTGCGTGCGAATAAGCTTCTTCTGTTTTTCAAGCTCATCGAGATCTCGTCGGATCGTCATCGCTGAAACATCTAGTAAATTTACTAAATCTAAAATCTCCACTTTTCCGGATAGAGCGAGCTCCTCCATAATGCGTTTTTTACGAACGGCTGGTTGCAAGATTAATCTTCCTCTCTTACCAACATTTTGTTAACTATGAACATATTATGTTCGTTTTTAACATTAATGTCAATTAAAAATGTTCTAAGTTATCAATCTACTTTTTTAGAGTTGCCCCGTTGTTAAGGAGAGTAACCGAGCAGCTTGCTGAGTGAGAGTAAACGTTGGCTATCCGAGAGTAAATCTTTCACAACCGAGAATAAACGGATTGAATGAGAGTATTGGTTTTCTATCTGAGAGTAAAGTCAGCTCCAATGAGAATAAAGTCACCTCGAACGAGAGGAACGGAGCGCTAACCGAGAGTAGCGGATATCCAGTTGCAGCCGCTTGCTTCGGTGAGAGTATATGCTGGCTATCCGAGAGTAAATATCCCTTAACCAAGAGTAAACGACTCGAATGAGAGTATTAGCGGCCCATCCAAAGAGTAAAGTCAGCTCCAACGAGAATAAAGTCACCTCGAACGAGAGTAACCAAGCGCTAACCGAGAGTAACGGATATCCGGGGACAAGCGGCTTGCCTGAGTGAGAGTAAATGCTGGCCATCCGAGAATAAATATCCTGCGAACGAGAGTAAACGGCTCGAATGAGAGTATTAGCGGCCCATCCGAGAGTAAAGTCGGCTCCAATAAGAATAAAGTCACCTTAAACGAGAGTAACCGAGCGCTAACTGAGAGTAACGGATATCCAGTTGCAGCTGCTTGCCTAACCGAGAGTATATGTTGGCTATCCGAGAGCAACTCAATCCCCTGCCCTCCGAAAGTGGTCTCTACTCGGTGCCTCACTCTAATTCTAAGATAGTCTTCAACCCTCATAATTAATTGTTAAATAATTTCGAATCATCCGAATAGAAGGTAGTAATATATTGATGTAGTGTGCTAAAATGTATAAATTACTTGAACACGGGAGGTTTGCTTGATGACGCAGCTAACAGAGAAGACTCTTCAGCTAGAGCATGTGCTGATTGCACATCAATTATTAAAAGAGGTGGTTGTTCACACTCCACTTCAGAAAAATGATTATCTATCCGAAAAGTATGGCGCTTCTATTTATTTTAAAAGAGAGGACTTGCAGCATGTCCGTTCCTTTAAGCTACGTGGGGCTTACTATAAGATTAAATCGATCGAAGCAATTGCAAAGCAGAACGGTGTGGTCTGTGCTAGTGCAGGAAACCATGCACAGGGTGTTGCCTATGCATGTGCCCAACTAGGGATTTACGGAAAAATCTTTATGCCTCTTACTACTCCCAAGCAAAAAATTGATCAGGTGCGGATGTTTGGAAGACAGTTTGTGGAGATTTTATTGACCGGTGACACCTTTGATGATTCAGCAAAAAGTGCGATAGAATTCGCTGAGAATGAGAATCATGCATTTATTCACCCATTTGACGACCATGAGATCATTGCGGGACAAGGAACAGTAGCCGTAGAAATAATGCAGGACATTGAGGAGCCATTAGATTATGTATTTGCGAGTGTCGGAGGTGGCGGTCTTATTGCAGGAGTTTCTTCTTATATAAAAAACCTCTCCCCTGCTACCAAGATTATTGGTGTGGAGCCTCAGGGTGCAGGGAGTATGAAAGCGGCACTTGCGAATAAAGGGCCAATCGCTTTAGACGAAATTGATAAGTTTGTGGATGGTGCAGCAGTAAAATGTGTTGGCCAGCTAACTCACCAAATCGCAGAAAATTATGTGGATGACATCGTCCTAGTTCCAGAGGGCAAGGTTTGTACGACCATTCTCAACCTTTATAACAAGCATGCGATCATTGCAGAGCCTGCTGGTGCCCTTTCAGTTGCTGCATTGGATTTTTACAAGGAAGAAATCAAAGGAAAAACGATTGTTTGTATTATCAGTGGTGGGAATAACGACATTGGTAGGATGCAAGAGATAAAGGAGAAGTCTCTAATACATGAGGGTTTACTTTATTACTTTATCGTCAATTTTCCACAGCGGGCTGGCGCGCTAAGACAATTCCTTGATAAGGTACTTGGCCCTGACGATGATATAACAACATTTGAATACACAAAGAAGAATAATAAAGAAAGCGGACCTGCTTTGGTAGGGATTGAATTAAAGGCTAAGGAGGATTATCCTTCTCTACTAGCCAGACTGAATGAGAATGGCTTTTCTTATAAAGTAGTAAACAATGATAGCACACTATTTGATTTATTAATATAATAAAAACCCTTTCATTCCAAGGTTTTGAGGGATTTTATAATGTCAACAATCGTTCAAAAATTATTATATTTTTAATAAAAGTTTTTATTCAATCTAGCATTCTAGAAACCTCTTTGATATAATAAGTCTTGTATTATAATAATTCTAATCTAGGGGGAATAAGAATGTCAGAGAAGCAAAATAAATTCATGACAACTGCTGCTGGTGCGCCGGTAGTAGACAACCAAAATTCACAATCAGCTGGCGCAAGAGGCCCACTATTACTTCAAGATATTTGGTTAATTGAGAAACTAGCTCATTTCGATCGTGAAGTAATTCCAGAGCGTCGTATGCACGCAAAAGGATCAGGAGCTTACGGTACTTTCACTGTAACTCACGACATCACAAAATATACAAGCGCGGCATTATTCTCTGAAATCGGCAAAAAGACAGATATGTTTGTTCGATTCTCTACAGTAGCTGGTGAGCGCGGAGCAGCTGATGCAGAACGTGATATTCGTGGATTTGCAATGCGTTTCTACACAGAACAAGGTAACTGGGATTTAGTTGGTAACAACACACCAGTATTCTTCTTCCGTGATCCATTAAAATTCCCAGACTTAAACCATGCTATCAAACGTGACCCACGTACAAACTTACGTAATCCAAATAGCAACTGGGATTTCTGGACTTCACTTCCAGAAGCACTTCACCAAATTACAATCGTAATGAGTGATCGTGGTATCCCTAAATCTTACCGTACTATGCACGGATTCGGAAGCCATACATTCTCTATGATCAATGCTGAAGGCGAGCGTGTATGGGTGAAATTCCACCTAAGATCTGAACAAGGTATCGAAAACCTTACAGACCAAGAAGCAGCTGAAATCATTGCAACTGACCGTGAAAGCCACCAACGTGACCTTTACGAAGCAATTGAAGCTGGTAACTTCCCTAAATGGAAAATGTACATCCAAGTGATGACTGAAGAGCAAGCGAACAACATGCCTTACAACCCATTTGATCTAACAAAAGTTTGGTATAAAAAAGACTTCCCACTAATTCCAGTTGGTGAATTCGAATTAAACCGTAACCCAGAAAACTACTTCGCTGAAGTTGAACAAGCATCTTTCACACCAGCTAACGTAGTACCAGGAATCAGCTTCTCTCCTGACAGAATGCTACAAGGTCGTCTATTCTCTTATGGAGATGCAGCTCGTTACCGTTTAGGCGTTAACCACCACCAAATCCCAGTTAACCAACCTAAGTGCCCAGTACACTCATTCCACCGCGATGGTGCTATGCGTGTAGACGGCAACAGAGGCGGCACAATGACTTACGAGCCAAACAGCTATGGTGAATGGAAAGAAGCTCCTCAATTCAGAGAGCCAGCTCTTCCAATTAGTGGACCAGCTACTAACTGGGATTTCCGCGAGGATGATGACAACTACTTCGAGCAACCAGGTAAGTTATTCAACCTAATGAGCCCAGAGCAACAACAAGTGTTATTCGAAAACACTGCTCGTAACATGGAAGGCGTAGAAGAATTCATTAAGATTCGTCACATCATCCACTGCTACAAAGCAGACCCAGCTTACGGACAAGGTGTAGCAGCAGCTATGAACCTTTCTTGGGACAAAATTGAAGAAGCAATGAACTCTACAACAATGGCATAAGAAAAAGCTACCCTCTTGGGTAGCTTTTTTGCTCTTCCTCCTTTTACACTATAGATAAAAAGGAGTTAATCCATGGTAACTTTTATGCTGATTAGTATCTTTATAGTTCTTATTATCTTAGGCTTATCTATTTTCGTTATTAATAAAGGCTATGCCTACAAGCAAACAATTGATGAAAAACCTGCTCCTTTTGAGAAGAAAGATAAATCCGAAATGAACTTTTAAAAAATGTCTCCTTATTTAATTATCGAACAGTTCGTGTATACCTTATTTTCTCTAAGTTTCTAATGGTTAATTCTTCTATCTCTTTAAGTTTACATCCGTCTTCCAGAGAAATAAATATCCTGTTTCTTTGTGTATACTTAAGAACATTGTCTAATACTTCTTTATACAAAATTAAGTCTGGACGCTCGGTAGATAAAGAAGGCAAGGTATAAAAAATTCGATTACGAGTTCTCCTTTTAGGCATAGGTTGTATTCACTCCTTTCAATATTCTATGCCTATAAAATGAACAACTATACCAATGAAAACAAAAACCGGCAGAAGATTTATCTCCTACCGGTTAAATAATGGATTTTGTCTTGTTAAAGATTTTTCAGCTTCTTCTACGGCTTGTTTATTATTCTCTAATAAAATACGTGTCCTCGGACTCATTCCAACTTCTCCTAACTGAATTCGAGAGCGAACTCGTCTCGACTTTGTGGAAGTGCTTATTTCTGTTGGACTTTTTTTTAGGACTGTTTTCACTAACAAACACCGCCTTTTCTAAAGAGTTTATAACTCTTTCATCGCAGAATCGAATGTTGATATTAATATACCCAATATTAAAGCATCGTAATCGTTAGGTAATTCGTTCGTTTCCATTTCAATTACATAATCTTTCCCCATACATTTTAATGGTTGAATGACATAATTTATTTTGTTGCTAAAATATGTTTGACCACTATTTATAGACTTTTGTAGTTGGTGTCGATCTGCCGTTTTTAAACTAAACTTGTCTATCTCATTGATTAGATAATCAGATTTTCCTTAATGATAATATTAATATTTTCAAGTGAGCCATACTCTTGTAGAAAACTATTTAACTCAATTAAATATTCTTCTTGTGTTTCATAATACTCTATATATTCATATGTCATCAAGACAGAACTAGCATTTTTTAGTTTTTCTCGTCCATCTTGAATCATTTCACTCGAATTATTAACTGCTTCAGTTAACCTAGTTAGCTCACTACTACTACCTAGTTTACTAAAATACATATTAAGGATAAAAAAGGCATCAATTAATATAAACGCCATAAAAACGATTAAATAATTATGCCAATCAGTAAATAAACTTGAAGGAAATTTCGTCCAATAAATTAACGCACCTAATAAATATAAGAAATACCAAGTCTTTCTAATGCTAATTATTTTCTCAGTCCACTTATATTCTTTCCAAGAAGCGAACAAATAAACTAAAACTGTTGAAAAGATTACCCAAACGAAAATCTTAAAAAACTGTTCCATTAAATTTATCCCCTTAAATAAATTTAAAAATAAAATCTATCACCTACTCTATAATAATTTCGTAAGAATATACTCCAATTACTTACTGTAGTAAGTAATATACGCTTCTTCTTCATAGGAAAGAATTTAAAAATCTTCTATCATATCTATTAAATTAAATGTTTCTAATTTCATATACTTATTTTAACAAATACCCCTCATCTTTACTATCTTCTTTTATTCTTCCTTTTTATAAAAATTATAAAATTTACTCTTAGAGAATGCATAAAAAAACACCATTTATAAAAATGATGTTTTCTTTTTAATGCTTACATATCCTATTATCAATCACGCAAAACTGGCATAGAGCAGCATCTAAACGATCCACCTGATTTAATAATCTCAGAAAAGTCTACTTCTATTACCTTGTAGCCATGGTTCCTCAGCTGCTGATTTACTTTTTGATTACACGGTAAGCTAAACACTCGTTTATGACCAATAGACAAGACGTTTGTACCCATCGTAAACTGCTCCTCTTCACTTACCTCAATTAAATGATATATAGAAGATAGTCTTTCAATAACCTCCGAATCAAGCGCGGCTGGATAAACGAGGGCATCCTGTGGAGATAAGATGTTAAAAACGCAGTCGAGATGTAGGTATTTCGGGTTGAATGGAACTGGGATTACTTCATAGTTTGGTAATTCGTTTTGCAGTGCTTCCACTGCCTCTATGCTTGTTCGGTCGCTAATTCCAATGAAAATTCGTTTACCATCAACCAGCACGTCTCCTCCTTCCACTGGGTGAGAGGTAAGTTTTCTATATGGTAGCTGATGCTCATTCATCCATTGGACCAACACTTCCTCTTCGCCTTGACGAATAGGATTAGCCATTTCAGAAATAAATAAGGTCTCCCCTATCGTAAAGCCGATATCCCTAGTGAATACCTGCTCCGGCTGATTCTTCTTGGGTGGTAGCTTGATTACCTCTACCCCTTCCTTACACAAAGCTTCTTCAAATGTCTTATGCTGCGAAAGTGCGAGTGATTGATCAATATTACTATTTATATATTTCTTTTGGACTTCATTAATCACGTCTTTTATTTCCATGTATTGTGGTTCACATAAGATGACTTTGTGAAGTACTCCATATTCGCTTTGACATTGTATTTGTAATTGGTCTTCCTTTAATTTCTCCATTAGTCATCCTCCTGTTTTGCTTCTCATATGTTTCTATTCCCGATAATATCCTTCTATAACCTTTTACATAATTTTCAATTTTCTATATAACTGGTTTGCAAGAAAATTCTTTTGGGTAAATAAAGAAGTAGTGAAATATACATAGTACAAAGGGAGAGGATTTTTTGCTTACAAAGGAGCATGCTTTATTAACAAAGGAAGATTTTCAAACAAGAAAAGACCTGCCAGAATGGCTATACAGGGAATACGAGACGTTTCATAAGACAGTTACGGATAAAACATTTCCTTGCTTTTTTGGTATGAGTGGAGAATTAAAGGGCGAGCTACGCTATGCATATATTAGTCAGGAAGATTGGAGCAATCTACCGAATGCTTTGAAAAGCTTTTTGGAATTATTTAAGGATCCGAATCACAAAAGACATGGTCTATTTGTCTTTGTAGAGCCTTTTGAAGTGGAAGGAGCAATTGATGACTACCGAAAGCAATTTTGGGAGATTCTTCAATATCTGCATGAAGTAGATGAAGTGGAATGGCCAGAAGACAGTCCTCGTGATCCTGAACATTATTTATGGGATTTCCGATTCCATGGTGAGCCAATCTTTGTATTCGGGAATACTCCGGCTTATAAAAAGCGGAAAACTCGAGACTTAGGTAATGCGATGGTTTTAGGTTTCCAGCCTCGTAAAATATTTGTAGGATTAGAGGGAACCGAAAAAGGCGGCATTATGTCACGAGAAAAGGTGAGAAAACGCGTAGAGGTATGGGATCAGCTGCCGAAGCATCCAGATATCGGACATTTCGGAGATCCAACACATAACGAATGGAAGCAATTCTTTATCGGAGACGATATTGAACCTATCCAAGGAAAATGTCCATTTCAGCATAAATCGCTTTCATAAATAGGAAAGAGCTTGGATACAATCCAGGCTCTTTTTGTTCATTATTCAAGTTGCTTCCATAGCTTTGAAAATACCTCTTGGTTCATTTCAAAATATACATCCATAAATCCATAATAGATAAACCCATCCTTTAGAAGAGTCATCTTGACCCTTGTACCATCTTTTAAATGAATAGTCAGTTCCCTGAAATCTTCATCACTTCTATAATCACTAATGGGATCTGAATTTTGTGTTCGAAGAAAGGGTTCTGCTCTGTTCAGTTCTTCTAGGAAGCTATTTAATGTTTCCAACTCTGTTACTGGATAAAAATTGTCAATGCTATTGTCCCAATCACTAAAAACGCGATACTCTGCAGAAACTATATTATTTTCTATCTTTAATTGGCCAAATACATCCTCCCCGCTCTTAATTGTAATTCCGTTTAGGTTTTCATAAAACTCCGCGTATTGCTCACCATTGATATCTTGGTATGTCATTATCCGAAAGTCTTTATCGTAACCGTTTACAGAATATACATCCGTTACTCCTATTGTGGAAGCAAGTTCTTCATAGGCTTCTTGTGAACTCCATTCATCAATAGAACCCTTCGTTGTTCCAAGTTTTTCACCTATCAGCAACTTTGCATCCTCAGCATCTATCTCGGTCTTTGCTTGGGTATAAATTTTTCCATTATACACTATTAAACCAATCATATTCGCATTTGAAGTGTCTTCTGGTAATTGAATAGCCGGGATTGTCACACTTCCGTCTTCCTTCACTGCTTGTTCACCTGGATTCATATTATCAAACGGATTACTAGTAAATAAAATAAAGGCCCCAACAGTAGCAAGTATTGCAGCGGAAATACCGATGCTTTTTATAGGAATACGTTTTTTAACACTTTTCATTTCCTTCTTCGCTTGATTTACGCCCATTTTACTTCTTTCACTAAGCTCATTTGGTATTGTTATTTTATTCATTTCTTGATGAATCTTATTGTTCATTAAAATCATCCCCCTTCCAATTTTTACGGAGCTTTCCTAAAGCTCTGTATAAAACCGTTTTTGTTGTACCCAAGGGAATATCTAATGCTTCGGAAACCTCTTTAATCGTCAGACCTTCATAAAACCTAAGCATAATCACACTTTTTTCCTCTTCATTTAACAGTTCAATTAAGTCTCGAATCGTCACTTCCAAATCAATATCTTCGTCTATATACTTCGATACATTTTCCTCAAAACTCGGCTTTAATTGAACAACTTTTTTACGTTTTCGAAGTAAGTCTAACGAGCAATTAACCGCAATCCTTATTAACCATGTTTTAAAAAACTTTACTTCTTTGAGACTTTTAATTGTTTTGAAGGAACGATATGCAGTCTCTTGAACCACATCTAGTGCATCGCTTTGATTTTGCACATATATATAAGCCATCCTATAGATTTCTTCCTCGTACTGCTGAAATAAAGTTAAAAATGCTTTATCATTACCCTCTTGAGCCTTCTTCACTAAATCAACCAAGCTATCCCCCCTTAATTACCCTTTCATATATTAGACGGATTAAGTTTTGATTTAGCTTTCATTTTCAGATAAAAATTTTAGGAATGTTGCGCATAATAAAGTGAAACTTTGATTGGTGGGGGTTTTCTTTCAACCCCCACCAATCATTAGTTGAACCAATCGGGCTTTTAGGGACAGTTGATCTCCCACTTAGCTTTCTCATTTCTTTTGCAATCTTGAAGTGGGAGTCTTACTGTCCCTTAATGCGGGATAAAAGACCTCTCCTTAGAGGTCCGATATTCTCGCCGGTAATTATTTCCACTAGTTCCGTTGACTTTTCCTTATTTAATTGAATATAGCTACTATCCCCCCTTATCAGCTCCACCGTATCTTTATTTGGACTGATCCAAAGCTCATATGGTACTGCTTTTGCTTCTATGTTAGGGTCTTTATATTGAAATAAAAACCTGTAATCAGCAGGACGTACCATTTCCACTTCTGCTTTTTTCCATTCGATATCATTTAATATCTCTATTACCCTTTGGACTTGATCATTATCCCAGATCTCTTGAAGGTCCTCATATTTATTTTCTTCTCCAACCCGCTTGTCAACCTTAATATATTGCTCGAAATTTCTATCTTCATTTGAACACACGCCAACAAGAATGGAAATCAGCGCTACTAAAGTAAGAAAGTATTTACAATTCTTCACAGATACTTCCCCCTTTCTTAATAAGCTGCTTACAAATTAGAAAAGTATCTCTTATTCCTTATATTTACTTTTTATCCCAAAAGATTAAAACGTCTTATTTCCATCTACCTTACTCAGCACAAAAAAATATGGCTTCCCGCCTTGTGCTTGTTTTATATCCATCATTCCCAGTAAAGTTCGAGTATCCACTTTTCTAAAAACATCAATAATTTCTTTTTTATCGTACACCATGGCTGCACTTGTTTTTCCTCTGTACTCCAGCATACGTAGTCTTGCGGCACTCTTTTTTGTATGTAACACTCGTCGTGAGAGCTTCATTGCTGGAGTTATGAAGCTTTTAGGTATTTTTTCAAAAGGGAAACCTAAAGGGATGAAAACTGGATTGATCGCATAAAGCTCACCATTTTCTTTTTCCATCATAAGTGGATGAACTCGCTCCTCATCTATAAACTGCTTCCCATACCAACTTGATGCCTCTAAAAGTCCGTCAAAGGGATGTCCTGTTTTTATTTCCTCCCCTTTCCACATACCCCACATTTCCTTAGCTTCCACTGCTTCGAGTTGGTCAAATAGTGCAATGGCCTCCTCTGTGGTTGTACCGTGAAGCAGCATGTTATTTAACATTTCAGTTATATTCATTCGTATTCACTCCGATACAATGGGATATTATCTCTTGCATGAATTATTCATAGCTTACTATAAGTTACCCATTTTCGAAGTAAAAAATGTCCTCTACAAAAAATGGAGGACAATTATTAGAAAATCGTATCTACTTTTAAAGCCTGCTACCACCAGTAACACTTTATCTTATTAACATATTTGTATTTGCTCAAAAAAATTCATATAATTGAAAATAACAATTGATATGTTATACTAAGGGTAATAAAAGAGTATATTAAAAAAGACCATTGGTGTTCCAGCACCAACAGTCTTTTGCAACATCATAGTTCGCTTCAAAGGCGAACAGCACAGGGAACAGTAAACCGTCCACTTGCTTAGCGGCTAAGGGCGGTTTACTTTTTTTTCGTAAAAGTAAATGACAATGCAATAACCGCAACGATTAACGTTGAAAACGAAATCATCAGATTTAATGCTTGCTCTATTGTCATCAGCAACACCCCCTCTCTCTCACTGAGAAAGTGAGTTAAAAGAAAGATGTGCTGCCGCCCATGAATGCCTATGGTTGCTAACTAAATTATATCATATTTCCTGACAAGACTATCCATCTAAAGAGATGCTTCAGATAATTACATGTCATAGAGTAAACTTTAATAATATAGGCGTCCTCCTTCTCGGAGAACGCCTTATTTTTCGTATAAATTTAGTTTGAAACTTTGTCTTTTTTAATTTGCTTACTTCGTAACTGACCACAAGCTGCATCAATGTCAGAGCCCTGCTCCACACGTACTCCACAGTTGATACCACGGCTCTTTAATGTTTGGAAGAACGCACTAATAGATTCTTCTGAGCTGCGTTGGTATTGGCTATGCTCATCCACTGGGTTATAAGGGATAAGGTTCACATAAGATAGATGACGCTTGTTTTCCAACAGCTTCGCTAGCTGCTGTGCTTCTTCTACGTGATCGTTGACATCCTTCAATAAAATATATTCAAAGGTGATGCGACGATTAGTTTTTTCTAAATAATAATCTACCGATTCCATTACCTTCTCAATTGGGAAGGCTTTATTAATGATCATGATTTGAGAACGAAGCTCATCATTTGGAGCATGTAGAGATACTGCTAGGTTCACTTGGATATTTTCATCTGCAAAGTCTTTAATTTTCTTCGCTAAGCCACTTGTTGAAACGGTAATATGGCGTGCACCAATCGCAAGTCCCTTTTGGTCATTTACGGTACGTAGGAAGTTCATCAAATTTTTATAGTTATCAAATGGTTCCCCAATACCCATTACCACGATATGGCTAACTCGTTCGTCTTTTTGGATTTGGTCCAAGTGCTCTTGAACCTTCATAATTTGACCAACAATTTCTCCTGCATCAAGGTCTCTGCTCTTCTTCAACAGACCACTTGCACAGAAGCTACAGCCGATGTTACAGCCAACCTGTGTCGTAACACATACAGATAAGCCATATTTGAAGCGCATTAACACTGTCTCGATAAGGTTGCCGTCCTGCATTTCGAACAAGAATTTAATGGTGCCATCAGCAGACTCCTGCTTCACCTTTTCCTTCAACGTTTGAATCTCGAAGTTTTCCTCAAGAAGCTTTAGAGTATCCTTGTTGACGTTCGTCATTTCTTCGAAGCTTAGTACTCGTTTATTATATAACCAATCCCATACCTGCTCTGCACGGAATTTCTTTTGGCCACGTTCTAATAACCACTCTATTAACTGGTCTCTGGTAAGACCATATATTGACTTTTTCATTGTATTAGCCCTCATTTCTACAACTAACAATTTGCCCATTATACCACGATATCATTCATACGACAATTAATTATAAGGGATAATGAAGCAAAAAGATATTATAAAGTTTCATGCTTCCTTTCTTGGATGAATATAGTAGGTTGATTCCAACTTTACATAAAGGAAGTGTTTATTCTGCAACCCAGGATAATAAAAGGAAAATCCTATAAAATAAGAAGAGCCGTTTTAAAACTCATCATATTTTCCTTTAGCGTGGCTGCATTCCTGCCCGGTAGAGAAATTCAAACATATATGGTACATGATGAATTACATAACCAGCACATATTGCAAGCCCAAAGCTTGTTTGAAGGAACTCTTCAACGATTTTTCATATTATCTTACTCCATTGATTCTTTAGAAGCAGATGAGTCTCCACAGACATTGACCGCCTATACTTTATTTGGATTGCCTTATTTAGAAATCATTGTCCATGGTGACGATGCGTATATTAATCGTAAATTGTTGTTTAAGTAAAATCTAGTGACCAATTATTATAAGTAAATAATGACGAACAAAAAAGACCTTATCTAGAGGTCTTTTTTAGTCTTTATCAAGATCCTTATCAAAAATAGAAGGTTTCTTCTCTTCTTGCATACCTAGCTTTTTTATCGATGGTCTGCGCATTTAGTGCTATTTCTTTTAGTTTTCGGATAAAGCTGTAGAAAGCTTCCTCCGCCTCTCCTAGTCGCATTACTGTACAAATGACAGGTTAAGTAAGACAAAAAAGAGGCATCCTGATGAAAGGATACCTCTTTTTTATGTTTACATCCTAAAAATTAAAGTTTTAAGATGTTTGCAGCTTGTGGTCCACGTTGGCCGTTTTCTACTGAAAACTCAACTTTTTGACCTTCTTCAAGTGATTTAA